>JAQBQE010000066.1 GCA_028287135.1 Myxococcales bacterium | reverse complement strand
GTCGGCGGGCAAGCAGCTCTTGGTCCGCGTGGTCGGAATGCTGAGCAAGCTCTGCCGATGATCGTGGACGTGAACGAGCACGTGGCACGTGGACGTGCACGAACGACCTTAACCGAGTGGCATTGCGCCTAGAGCTGGAACGAGAACACCAGGACGGTGGCGGTGGTGACGCCCGCTGCATTCGCGAGCTGATCCCCCCACGAGTACTCGGGATCGATCAGCTCCTTCGTGGTCCCCGCGAGCGCGACCAGCGCGGCGCCGAGCACCACGCCTTGCCAGCGCGCAGCGCCGAAGCGCTGCGCGATCGTCGCGACGCTCAGCGTGATCCCGTAGCTCGTGGCGAGATGCGCCTTGCGACTGAGATCGAAACCGTCGGCATGCGCGGGCGTCGCAAGCGCTGCGATCGCCGCGAGTGCCACGAGTCGCATCAGTTCATCAGCTGATCGAGGCGACGGCGGACTTCCGCGAGGAAGCGCCGGACGATCACCTCGGGGTGATACTCGGGGCCGAGGTTGGCGAGCGCGACGTTACTCGCGAGCGCTTGATCAAGGGCGGCGATGTACTCGTCGAGATCGGAGAGAGCGAGTCCAACAACGTGATCGATTCGCTCGAGCGGATCGCGCACGAAGTAGACAGGCTCGCAGAGCGATCGCATGAGGCCAGCGGTGCGTTCGGAGAGCTGCACGGTGGTCCCAGCATATGCTTCTCGACGGTCGGTTTGCAGTTCTCACGCTCGACTCGCGTGATCAATTTCGTTGCGAATTTCTCTCTGAGAATTTCTCAACGCGATCGATCACACGACGAGCAACCGGCCACCTGCCACACGTCCGGAGAGAACGCCTCGCAGTGGTCGAACCACGAAGTCGATGCCACCACGCGAGCAGCTTCGCGCGCCAGCTCGCTCGTGGTCCGGGGCCCACCAGCTCGTCGGGATCGATGGCACGCGCGCGACGGAGTGGCGGTCTGGACATCCGACCTGCAAGTGCAGCCGGCTTGCCACCCGCCGTGACAGAGGTTGCACGTACTTGCCGACACAGTGTGCTGCCGGTCGGACCCACACAGACATCAGGGGCGGGTCCCCACGAACCCGGTGGCTCGGGGCATGGACACACCCACGGTCCCCGCACTACCAACGTCGGCATGGACGTCTTCGGAAAGCTCGCCGCTCACGACTTCGGCGAAGTTCATTTCAAGGTCGACAAGGCCACGCAGCTTCGCGCGATCGTCGCGATCCACGACTCCCGGATGGGCCCCGCGCTCGGCGGCTGTCGGTTCATCGAGTACGACACCGACGACGCTGCGTTCATCGATGCGCTCCGGCTCGCGCGCGGCATGACCTACAAGGCCGCGCTCGCCGGACTCCCGCATGGTGGTGGCAAGAGCGTGATCATCCGCCCCAAGCAGCGGTTCGATCGCGTCGCCCTGTTCCGCGCGTTCGGCAAGTTCATCGCCGATCTGCGCGGCCACTACATCACCGCGGAGGACAGCGGGACCGGCCTCGAGGACATGGAGATCATCCGGACCGAGACCAAGTTCGTCACCGGGATCGATCCCGCGCATGGCGGCTCGGGCGATCCGTCGCCGTTCACCGCGCTCGGTGTTCGTCGCGGGATCGAGGCGTGCGTGAAGTTCAAGCTCGGCAAGCCTGACCTCCAGGGGATCCACGTCGCCGTGCAGGGTGTCGGCCACGTCGGCTACTTCCTGTGCAAGGAGCTCCACGCGGCCGGCGCCAAGCTGACCGTGGCGGACGTCGACAAGCTGAAGAGCGAGCGAGCGCGCCGCGAGTTCGGTGCAGCGGTCACCGACATCACCAAGATCGCGGAGACTCCGTGCGATGTGTTCGCACCTTGCGCGCTCGGCGCCGGCCTCAATGACGACACGATCCCGCACCTGCTCGCGCCAATTGTCGCGGGCGCCGCGAACAACCAGCTCGCGGAGACCCGCCATGGCGACGACCTCCACGCCCGCGGCATCCTCTACGCGCCCGACTACGCCATCAACGCCGGTGGTCTGGTGAACGTCGCCCAGGAGGTCAAGGGCTACGACGCCAAGCTCGCGCGCGAGCACACGCTGAAGATCTACGACACGATCTGGGACATCTGCGAGCGCAGCAAGCGGCTCGGCGCGCCGACCTACAAGGTCGCGGACATCCTCGTCGAGGAAAAGCTCGGCGCCGCCACCCGGGCGTGACGATCCTCGTGGTCTAATCGTCCCCTATGCGGGGGCATGCCGCGTCAGTCGGTTCCGTGGACATCTTCGTCCGCGCAGTACTCGAGGAATTTCCCGAGCTCGACGCCGCACGCGTCCGGGCCGCTCTCGAACGCGGAGTCGCGCGCGCTGCGAGTGCATCGCTCGACACCGAAGGGTACCGGGTCGTCGATCTCCACCTGGCGCGTGTCGAAGCCAGCGAGGAGAGCACCGAGCGCGCCGAGATCCTGCGCTCGCTATCCGAGAACCTCGAGGAGCGAGGTGACGCCGACCGTGCCCTCGTGGTCCGGCTCAGCGCGTTCACCGAGGCGTCGGCGGCTGGCGACGTCGATCCGTTGCTCCGCCTCGCGCGGCTGACCGATCGCTGGAGCGAGCTGCCGCTCGACACGATGAACGCGTTGATCGACATCAACGACGACGGAGCGGCGCAGCGGCTCACCGCGATGGCCGACGCCTGGCAACGCGTCGAGCGTCCGTACTATGCGGCGGACTGCCTCGAGCGCGTGCTCCTGATCAAGCCGGCGGACGCCCACGCGAACGAAGCACTCGAGCTGTTCTATCGCAGCGTCGGTGAATGGCCGGTGCTGATCGATCTGCTCTCGCGCCACACGCTGCATCTCGTCGACGACAAGCAGCGCGCGGAGCGGTTCCGCGAGATGGGCGAGATCTACGAGCGCGAGCTCGGTGACGACGCGGGCGCGCTCGATTCGTATCGCGAGTCCGACCAGCTCGCGCCCGGCCATCCCGACGTGCTCGATGCGATCTCGCGGCTCGCGGTCAAGGTCGGCGTCCCCGACGAGGAAGCGATCGATGCGCTCGAGCGGCTCGCCGCGCTGTCCAAGCTCCCGGCGGACCGCGCGAAGGTGCTGTGCCGCGCGGCAGAGCTTGCTCGCCTCTATGACTATGACCGGGCGCAGCGCCTGTTCGAGCGCGCGCGTGCCGATGATCCGGATCACGCGGGCGCGATCGACGGCTTCGTCCAGCTCCACCGCGATCGCGGTCAGCTGGCGGAGGCGGTCAAGCTGTTGCTCGAGGGCGCGGCCCGCCCCGGTCTCGCGAAGGAGAAGTCGCGCTGGCTCACCGACGCGGCCGGCTACTGCGTTGCGCTCGGCGACACGACGCGCGCCGAGAAGCTGTACCGCGAGGCGCGCGTCGCCAATCCCGACAACCACGAGGCCGGGCTCGCCCTCGTCGAGCTCTGCCTCGACACCGGCTCGCTCGTCGAGCTCGCGCCGATCCTCGACGAGCTGTGCCGGACCACCGACGACCCGGGGCGACTGCGCGGCTACCTCCTGCAGCGCGCGAAGCTGTCCTCCGAGCTCGGCGACAAGACCGGAGCCCGCCAGGCGCTGACCCGCGCCGTCGATCTCGACCCGGCGGATACGGGTGCGCGGCGCGAGCTCGCCGACATGCTGTACGACGCCGGCCAGTGGGCCAAGGCGCGACCGCTGCTCGAGAGCCTGCTCGAGGACGAGGATCTGCTGCCGCCCGAGCGCCGCGTCGAGCTCCACTACAAGGTCGCCCACTGCGCGTTCGAGGTCAGCGACAAGGATGCGTCGCTCAAGCACCTCGGGATCACGCTCGCGATCGTCCCCGATCATCGCGATGCCCTGAAGATGCGGATGGACCTCGACGCGGCCGATCCGTTCGCGCACGCGGCGGGACAGCTCGCGCTCGCCAATCTCGCACCACCGGAGGAGAAGGCAACTCGGTTCGCCGCCCTCGGCGATCGCTACACCGAGCTCGGCGATCGAGCGACCGCGCGCGAGATGTATCGCGAGGCACTCGCCCATCGCCCCGGCGACCACCTGCTGTTGACCAAGTTCCTCGGCCTTGTCACGGAGGACGGTGACTGGAGCTACAGCCTCGATGTCGTCCAGCGGCTGATCGATACCGAAGCCGACCGCAAGGTTCGCGCTCGCTACCGCCACCTCGCCGGCATGATCGCGCGCGACGAGCTCGAGGATCACGAGCAGGCGGTCGCGTGGCTCACCGATGCGGTCGAGGATGATCCGCTCGGGTTCACCGCCGCCGACGAGCTCGAGCAGCTGCTGGCGTCGTCGCCGGATGCCGATGCGCTGATCCGGTTCTATTACCGCCGGCTCGAGCACGTGCGCACCGAGGAGGGTCGCGCCGGCGAGCGGTTGCGGCTGTGGGATCAGCTCGGCGAGCTGTGCCTCCAGCTCAACCGGCCCGACGACGCGGTCACCGCGTTCGAGGTCGGCCTGACGCTCGCACCCGATGACCTCGGGCGCCGCCAGCGGCTCGCGGACCTCTACTTCGGCAACCCGGCGCAGGATGCCAACGCGATCGCGGCGCATCAGGCCGTACTGCGAGCGGAGCGCCGGCGCGTCGAGTCGTACAAAGCGCTGCGCGACCTGTACAAGCGAACGCAGCAGCCCGAGAAGGCGCGCGCGTGCGACGCCGCCATCGAGCTCGTCGAGTCCCTCGAGGAGCGGATCGACAAGCTGTTCGAGCCGAGCAAGTCGCTCGAGCTGGCATCGGCCAGCCGTGCGTTCCCGGCGGTCGCGGGCCGCGTGCTGACGAACGAGGACTTCGTCGCGCTGTCGCGGCTCGACGTCGACCTCGGGCTCTCGACGTTGTTCGCGATCGTCGCGCCGACGTTCGGGGTCGAGCGGGCGCGGATGCGGCCCCCTGCCCCGGTGCCGGCGAAGGAGAGCGAGCTGCCCGAGACCGTCGCGCGCGTGCTCGCGCAGGTCGTCACCGCGTTCGCGGTCAAGCGGCCACCGGTCTACATCGAGAAGGATCAGCCGACGCTGTGCCGGCTCGCGATGCGTGCGCGCGAGGGCGTGCTGACGCCCGTGCTGACCCTCGGCAAGCCCGCGCTGGCGAAGGATGCCGACGAGAAGGAGCTCGCGTTCCTGCTGTCGCGGCAGCTCGCCGATCTGCGCACCGACCGCATCGCGCGCCTGCTGTGCCCGCGTGCCGGAGAGCTCGCGCAGATCATCGAGCTTGCCTCCGCACCGGCCGGCGATTCGACCAGCCACGCCGCACGCTGGCTGACGAGCTCCCTCCATCCGGTGGAGCTCGATCAGGCGATGGCGATCGGTGCCCGGCTGCGCGAGCGTGGTGTTCATCCGATGAGCGCTGCGCTGTCGTGGCTGGCAGCGACCGATCGCGCCGCGGATCGAATCGGCTTCGTGATCGTCGGCGACCTCGTGAGCTGCGCTCGGATGCTCGAGCGCGAGCCACAGGCATCCACGGCGGACGCGACCCGCGTGCTCGACCTCGTGTGGTCGAGCGTGACCGAGGAGGTCCTGACCGTGCGGAGCCGGCTCGAGAGCTGGGTCACCGAGGTGCCGGCCCGGCGCAAGACCGCGACGCTGAGCAGCCTCGAACCGCGCTAGCGGCAATGCTGGTCGGTTAGCGGGTTCCGTCGTCGTGCACGTGCACGTGTCACGTGCTCGTCCACGTCCACGGACTCGGTAGCAACCGGGCTGAAGCACGGCCGATACGTCCGGCATGCTCGACTACGAGAAGATTGACGTCTATC
>JAQBQE010000063.1 GCA_028287135.1 Myxococcales bacterium | reverse complement strand
GAAGAGTTCTGGCCGCACTACGTCTCGCAGCACCAGAACAAGACGAGCCGCAAGCTGCACTTCATCGGCACCTCGCTCGCGATGGGCTGCGTGGCGATGGCGCCGTTCTATCCGACCGCGCTGCTCGCAGCTCCGGTCCTCGGATATGGCTTCGCGTGGGTCGGTCACTTCGCCTTCGAGAAGAACAAGCCCGCCACGTGGGGCGGCAAGAAGGCGATTCTCTGGTCGCTACGTGGTGACCTCCGCATGTGGATGTACATGCTCGAGGGGACCATGGACGCCGAGCTCGAGAAGTTCGCTCCTGCGGCGCCGATCGCCGCAGTGGCCTAGCGCTCAGCGCTCGATCAGCTTGCGCTCGCGGCTGTCCCAGCGCCAGACCGGGCCCTTGCCGGTGAGGTGCACGCCGCCGCGCCAGGTGTCGATGCCGACCTCGTGGACACGATCGATCGCGCCTGCGAGGGCCTGACGGCCGAGCGGGGTGATCGTGGCGTTCGTGGTCTTCAGCTTGTCGTGCGACGCTGGCGCGCCCTCGAGGAACCCGCACTGCGCGAGGGTCTTGAGGGTGTCGAACAGCTGGAGGTCGGTCAGCGGATACCGCGGATCGATCGCCTGCGAGCCGAGCATCAGCGCTTCCTCGGTGGCCTCGCCACGCGCGACCGCCGCGAGAACCTGGCGCTCGGTGCGCGACATGCCGCTGGTCGGATCGGGGAACTCCTCGAGGTGGCGCTCGAGGGCGCCCGCGAGGAACGGCAGCGCTTTGATCCGGCGCGTGAGGTACGGAATCGCGCGCGGATCGGCGGAGGTGATCGCGATCCAGGCGGTGATCGCCTCATCGATCGCGTCGCGCGACAGCGGGGTCCGGCGCGGCCACAGCTCGGCGAGCTGCTCGGGCTTGAGCTGACCGAAGCCGAGGAAGTTCGGGACCTCGGGATGGCGATCGATCGAGACGATCGTGAGCGTGGAGGGCAGGCCGCGACGTGCGAGTCGCGAGAGCAGGCGGATCAGCGCGAGCTGATCGAACAGGTCGTGCTCGTACCAGAGGATCAGCTCCTCGGCGCCGGCTGCCTCGTCGACGCCTTGGTCCCACGCGGCGAGCTTGGAATCCTTGAACCCACGCGAGGCCCAGAACTCGTTGCGGACCTTATAGTGCTCCTGATCTCCGAGTGGGAGCACCGGACCCTGATCGAGGGAGTCGGCCCAGACCCGGATCTCGCCGGGAAGGTCGGCGAGCGACAGGATATCCGCCGTCGAGTCGCCGTTACAGACGTGGACGATGCGCTCCATGGGGGGAGCTAACAGCGTAAGCGGCTTCGCCGCAAGGCGTCAGAAGGCGCAGTAGTAGAGATAGGTCGACAGCGATTCGATCGGGCGCGCCGACGCGCCCTCGACGAGCAGGACGGAGAGCGTCGAGCCCTCGTAGCCGGGCTGGAGCACGGTGAGGAGAACCGGACCATCGGGTGCGATCGCCCACGCGGCGACCGGCTCGGGGATCCCGGGACCGCCGCTCGCGAGATCGATCGGCGCTCGATCGGCGCCCTCCATCAGGTGTCGCTCGAAGGGCGCGGTGTGGATGGTCCGAGCGTCGCGCGCGATCGTGAGCGTGCCTGTGTGATCGCCGGTGCGCGCGAGAGCGAACGTGAGCGGACCGATGGCGTAGCGGCGCTGCGTGGCCGAGGACGCGTCCGCCACGATCGGCAGCGGCGCGGGGCTCCAGCCGGGCGGCATCGCCGGCGGCAGGATCCACGCGACGCCCGGCGTCAGGCGCGGACCGTCGAGCGTGGTGACCTCGAGCGCGTTGCCATCGCAGCCGTACAGGACTTTGGCGGCCGCACCGACCTTGAAGGGGGTGATCCCACCCGTCGGCCCGAGCACGGAGGCGGTGGGCGGCAACTCGGTGGGAGGCGCGAGGGTGATCAACGGGTGCGCGCTCGCGATCACATAGGCGGGCACGATGTCGTCGTCGTTGCGCGTCGGCGTGGTGGCGAACGCGAGCCAGCCCAGTGGCTGCGTCGGATCGACCCGCAGCGTTGACGACGTCGAGACGTTCTGTGGGACCGGCGCGCTTCCGTTGCCGCAGCCGAGGACCGCGAGCAGGAGCAGGGGGGCGCGCATGGCTACCATGTATGCCAAACGCGCGGACGCGTCGAGGCATTCGGTCGCGTTGCGGTCAGCGCTTCGTGTTCAGGTTGTACTTCTTCATCTTGTCGATCAGCGTGACGCGGCTGACGCCGAGGCGCCGCGCGGCTTCGGATTGATTTCCCCCGGTGCCATCGAGCGCGCGCGCGACGAGCCCGCGTTCGAACGCCTCGACCTGCTCCTTGAGCGAAGGTCCGTTGCGGGCATCGGTGACGGCGGCCTCGTCGTCGGCGGCGGGAATCGCGTCCTGCGAGGTCGAGGGTGGCAGGCCGGAAGCTGCTTCGTAGTCGGACACGCTGATCAGTCCTCCCGTGGAGAGCGCCGCGAGGCGCGCGATCGTGTTCTCGAGCTGACGCACGTTGCCCGGCCAGTCAGCCCGCGACAGCGCGTCGATCAGTGCAGGTTCGAGGGTGACCGTGCCGAGCCCGAAGCGATCGCCGTAGCGGCGCGCGAACTCGGCGGCGAGGGCAGGGATGTCGTCCTTGCGATCGCGGAGCGGCGGCACGATGAGCTCGACGACCGCGAGGCGGTAGTAGAGATCCTCGCGGAACGTTCCGGCCTTGGCGTCCGCCGCGAGATCGCGGTTGGTCGACGCGACGACGCGGACGTTGACCTTCTCGATCCGACCGGAGCCGACCGGCTGGATCTCGCCCTCCTGCAGCGCGCGGAGGAGCTTGGCCTGGATCGCGGGAGGCAGCTCACCGATCTCGTCGAGGATCAGCGTGCCGCCGTCGGCCTGCGCGAAGAAGCCGGGGCGCGTGGAGGTCGCGCCGGTGAACGCACCCTTGACGTGACCGAACAGCTCGGCGTCCGCGAGCTCGGCGGGGAGCGCGGCGCAGTTGAACCGAACCAGTGGCTTGGTCGCGCGCGACGACTGCGCGTGGAGCAGCTCTGCGACGAACTCCTTGCCGGTCCCGGTCTCGCCGCGCACGAGCACGGTGACGTCACGGGTGGCGATCCGGCTCGTGGCCTCGAGCAGGCGCCGCATCGGCCGACTCGTCCCGACGATCCGGCGACCGAGGCTCTGCTCCGCGGAGAGCCGGCGGTTGTCGACGCGCAGGCGACGGGCTTCGAGGGCGCGCTCGATCACGACGGCGACCTCGTCGATGTCGAACGGCTTGGCGAGGTAGTGATACGCGCCCTGCTTCATCGCCGCGACGGCCACACGCTCGCTGCCGTGTGCGGTCAGGAGGATCACGGGCAACGTCGGGTCGCGCTGGACGATCTGCGCCATCAGCTCGAGACCGTCCATGCCGGGCATGGAGAGGTCGGTGAGCACCGCGTCGGCGTCGTCGAGCTTGGTCAGCGCCTCGGTGCCGGATCGCGCGGTCACCACGCGATGGCCTCGCTCGGTCAGCACCTCGCTGAGCGTGAACAGGACACCAGGCTCGTCGTCGACGAGGAGGACCGAGCTCACGCGCGAGCCTCGACCATCGCAGCGCGCGGCGCAGGCTCGGGCGTCGAGATCGCCTGGGTCGGCAACACGATGGTCGCCGTCGTGCCGTGACCGACCGTGCTCTTGTACTCGAGCGTGCCGCCATGCTGGGTGATCACGCTCTGCGCGAGCACGACGCCGAGGCCGGTGCCGTTGGGACGCGTCGTGAAGAACGAGGTGCCGAGCCGCTCGAGGTCCTCGGTCGAGATCCCGCGACCAGTGTCACGGACCTCGAGGGTGATCGCCGCCGCGGAGCTGCGGACGCGGAGCACGACGCGACCGCCGTGCGGGGTGGCTTCGATCGCATTCGAGACCAGGTTGATCAGCGCTTCCTTGAGCCGGCGCGGGTCACCCTTGACCTGCGTGGCGTGGCCCTCGATCTCGAGCGCGACGCCGGCATGGTCGGCGCGACCGGCGAGGACGTCGAGCACATCCTTGCCGACGGCGGCGAGGTCGAGGGTCTCGGGCTTGAGATCCTCGAGCGGACGCGAGAACGAGAGATACTCGTTGAGGATCGTCTCCATCCGGCTGATCTCGGAGGCCACGACCGCGAGTCGCTCCTGCGTTCGCTCGCTCTCGGGCGTACGCGCCACGAGCTGACACAGACCCTTGATCGAGGCGAGCGGGTTCTTCAGCTCGTGCGCGACCTTCGCGCCGACCGACTGCAGCCGGCGCAACTGCGCGACCGCCTCGCTGACGCGCTCCTCGCGGAGACACGCCATCGAGTCGCCCGCACGGTTCGACATCATGGTCAGCTTGCCGACCATGAGGTGGAGCATGAACAGGTGCCAGCCCAGGCCGAGCAGCACCGCGAGGGTGTAATGAGCCGCAGGGAGGGTCGGCCCGTGCACGACGGCGGGCAGGCACACCATCGCGAAGATCAGCAGGCCGTTACCAACGGCGGTCCACCGCGCCACGGGGTAGGGGCCGAAGAACAGCAGCGACACCACCGAGGGCAGCACGAGACCCGGCAGCAACGGGGAGTGGATCCCGCCGGTGACCGCGGCGGAGCTGACGACGAACAGCTGCGCGACCACACTCATGCGGATGAACGCGGTCTCGACCCGCTGCGGATCGCGGACCGGATGAACGATGGCCTTGTGACCGACGGCGAACGCGAGATAGAGCCCACCGAGGACCCACACGCGCCACGCGGGATAGTCCGCATGCGCGAAGATCGCGATCGACGCGATCTGGACGAAGCAGCCGAGGCCGATCGTCGTTCGTGTCGTGTTGTTGGCTTCCTGGATGAAGAACTGGTTGCGATGGTCACGCCAGACCGCGTCGGGAGACGGCGAACGAACGGCGGCGTCGGGCACGCTGATCCCGCGTGCCAGGGACGTGCCAGCCGGCTCCTCCTGGGACCTCATGGGGCAACTCTAGCCTGAACACAGCGTTGGACGTCGTTGGATCGAAATGTGACCGGCGGTGTCACGTTTCGTGACGGTTCCCTGTACGGCGGACCGACAGATCACCTGCTCACTTCCATCATCGGTGGGTATGGCGTCGTGGCACGCCCGGTGCTTTGGTCCGCCGCATGACACTGCGCCTGACCCTCGCGCTCACGCTTCTTGCTGTCTCGCCCGCCGTGGCGCA
Organism: Myxococcales bacterium; assembly: GCA_028287135.1. GTDB lineage: Bacteria > Myxococcota_A > Polyangia > Haliangiales > Haliangiaceae > JABFXX01. The sequence continues at coordinate 168,416 of JAQBQE010000063.1, read as the reverse complement.
GCCCACGCCCGCGATCCAGCCCGCTGAAGTGGAGTCGACGTTCGAAAAAGATCTCGACGCGCTGTTCTCGCCCGGTGGCCTCACGTCGGATCAGGCAGCAGCCCGCGGAACCAAGACCTCGCCGGAGGTGCAGCGTAGCATCGCCGAGATCGAGATCGCGATCGCCCAGGCGCAGGCCGCCGAGCTCGCGCGCGTGCCTCAGGTCGGAGCAAACCTGAGCTACACGAGGCTCTCCGATATCGACCAGGCGCTGATTCCGCTCGGCGGGATGAGCTTCTCGTTCCCGGTGTTCCTCAATCAGTACTCGGCGACGGCACGCGCGACGGTGAACCTCTCGGACTACGTGGTCCGCTATCCGAAGCTGATCCAGGCGGCGCGGCTCGGCGAGGAGGTCGCGCGCCTCAGCAAGCGATCGAGCGAGGTCGACGCGGGCCAGGACGCGCGGATCGCCTACTACGAGTGGGTCCGCGCCAAGCTGCAGAACCTGATCGCGAAGCGTCAGCTCGAGCAGGTCCGCACCACGCTCCGGCAGGTGCGTGCGCTCGCCGAAGCGCAGCGGCTCTCGCGCGCAGATCTGATGCGCGTCGAGTCGCAGGAATCGCAGGCCGAGCAGGCCTCGATCCAGCTCCAGAACCTCACGGATCTGCGCGAGGAGCAGCTGCGCCTCATCATCGATGCGCCCGCCGATCAGGCGCTGACGATCGGTGAGGATATCCGCGTCGACATCGCTGCACCGGGCGCGACTCCGCTCGTCGATCTGCTCGGCACGGCGAAGCAGCAGCGCCTCGACTTCAAGGTGCTGAACACCGGCATCGAGGCCAAGGAGAAGCAGCGCGAGGCCGAGAAGGCGAGCTACTACCCCAAGCTCTCCGCGTTCGCCCAGGGCGAGTACTCCAACCCGAACCAGCGCATCTTTCCGCTGGTCGACGAGTTCAACTTCACGTGGGCGGTCGGTGCGCAGATCACGTGGACGCTCAACGAGACGCTGTTCGCGAAGACCGTCGACCGTCGCCTCCGCGGCGAGACCAACGCACTCCGTGCCGATCGCAACAACCTCGAGCGCGGGACCCGGATCCAGTTGCTGGCCGCGCAGCAATCGGTGGCGATCGCGCAGGCCGCGCTCGCGACCTCGGCGAAGGGGCTCGCGGCCGCAGAAGAGGGCTATCGCGTCCGCCGCGAGCTGTTGAACGCCCAGCGCGCGACCGCGGTCGAGCTGGTCGATGCCGAGACCGACCTGACCCGTGCTCGGATCGCGGCGCTCAATGCCCGCGTCGACCTGCGAGTCGCGATGGTCGAGCTGACCCACGCGCTCGGTAACGACGCGAAGTAAGTCCATTGTCCCGACACCTGTCGGGATGCCGTACAGGGGGGCGCGCTCTAACTTCACCGGGCGCGACGCCACCGACTGGCACGGACCGCGCATCGAAGCCGCCCCATGCGTGCCTCCGTCCTTCTCCTAGTCGCTGCGCTCTCTGCCTGCAACAAGAAGGAGGCCGCGCCCGCGACCAAGGTGCCTCCCGCGCCACCGGTGAAGGTCGATCTGGTCACCGCCGAGGAAGCGCCGACCCCCGAGGTCCTGATGCTGACCGGCATGATCACCGCGGACCAGCGGTCCGAGGTGACGGCCGACACCCAGGGCAAGGTGATCGCGGTGATGGTCGAGCGCGGTCAGCGCGTGAAGATGGGCGACCCGGTCGTCCGCCTCGATGTCCGTAGCGCCGCACTGTCGGCGCGCGAGGCGCAAGCAAACCTCGCGTCGGCGCGTGCGCAGAAGCAGCTCGCCGAAGAGGAGTGCAAGCGCGCGCAGGCGCTGCTCGACAAGGGAGCGATCACGCGGAGCGAGTACGATCGCCAGTCGACGCAGTGCACCTCCTCGCTGCAGCAGGTCGCTGCCGCGCAGGCGCGGACCGAGATGATCACGAAGTCGGTCGCCGACGGCCTGGTCCGCGCGCCGTTCGCCGGCATGGTCGCCGAGCGCAACGTGACGCCGGGTGAGTGGGTCGCTCCAGGTCGGCCGCTGTTCACGCTGGTCGATGACGACCCGTTGAAGATCGAGCTCAGCGTTCCCGAGCAGGCGGTCCACGCGATCAAGTCCGGGCAGACCGTGACCCTGACCGCCGTCGCGAATCCCGAGAAGACGTACCTCGCGACGATCACGCGGGTCGGCGCCGAGATTGGCCGGACCCGATCACTGATCGTCGAGGCAACCCTCGCGCCCGGCTCCGCGCTCGTGCCCGGCATGTTCGCCGAGGCAAGCGTGCAGGTCGGCCAGACCCCGCGGCCCGTGCTGCCGAGCGAGGCGGTCGTCAAGCGAGGTCGCACCTTTCACGTGTTCGTCGCCGTCAATGGCGAGCTCCAGGACCGCGTGGTCCAGACCGGTCCCGCGAGCACCGAGGGGCAGGTTGCCATCCTCCGCGGCCTGCTGAAGGGCGAGCGCGTCGTCCGCAAGATCACTGATCAGATCCACGACGGCGTCCGCATCGAAGGTGGTGGCGCCCCCGCAGCGCCGGCCCCCGCGGTCGCGCCGGCTCCGACCGCACCCACCGCCGGCTCGGCGACCAAGTAAGGCCACCCACCATGCAATGGCTATCTCAGATCTCCGTACGACGGCCGGTGTTCGCCACCGTGCTGATCCTCGTGCTCGTCGTCGTCGGCGCGGTCGGGTATCGCACCCTCGGCGTCGACAAGTTCCCCAAGATCGACTTCCCGCTGATCACGATCGTCACGCCATATCCGGGTGCGTCTCCGGCCGCCGTCGAGGCGGACATCAGCAAGAAGATCGAAGAGGCGGTCAACACGATCAGTGGTCTCGACACGCTGACCTCGACGTCGACCGAAGGCGTCTCGCTCGTCGTCGCGCAGTTCGCGCTCGAGGTCGACATCAATCGCGCGTCCAATGACGTGAACGAGAAGATCGCGACGATCCTGCGCGACCTCCCGCCGGGCATCCGGCCCGAGGTCCGACGCGCCGACCCCGATGCCGCTCCGGTCATCGTGCTCGCGGTCAAGGGCCCCGCCGGGGTGCCCGCTCGCGACCTCACGCGGTTCGCCGACAAGCAGGTCAAGCAGCAGGTCGAGCGCCTGTCCGGTGTCGGCCAGGTCGTGATCCTCGGCGGTCAGCAGCGGCAGATCAACGTCAAGATCGATGCGATCCGGCTCGCCGCGACCGGGGTCTCGGCCCTCGAGGTGCAGCGCGCGATCGCGGCAGGCAACGTCAACGTTCCCGGTGGCCGGATCGAAGCAGGTCCGATGAACACGACCCTCCGCGTCGAGGGCCGTGCGATCGAAGCCAGCGCGATCGGCGACATCGTCGTCCGCCAGGTCGGCGAGCACCCGGTCCGCGTGCGTGATGTCGCCGACGTGATCGATTCGGAGGAGGACCCGGAGACCGCCGCCGTTCGTAACGGGGTTCCCGCGATCGCACTCTCGGTGCGCAAGCAGTCCGGCACGAACACGGTCGCCGTCGTCGACCTCGTCAAGCAAGCGGTCGTCGAGCTCGGCGCCAAGCTGCCGCCGGGCTACTCGGTCGACATCGTCCGCGACAACTCCCTCCAGATCCGGACCGCCGCCTCGCAGGTGCTCGAGCACCTCGTGGTCGGCGCACTGCTCGCCGCCCTCGTCGTGCTGCTGTTCCTCGGTAGCCTGCGTTCGACGATCATCGCCGCGATCTCGATCCCGGTGTCGATCGTCTCGACGTTCGGTCTGATGATGGTCGCCGGCTTCACGCTGAACATGATGACGCTGCTCGCGCTCGCGCTCGCGGTCGGCATCGTGATCGACGATGCGATCGTCGTCCTCGAGAATATCTACCGGTTCATCGACGAGAAGAAGATGAAGCCGTTCCCTGCCGCGATCCTCGCGACCAAGGAGATCGGCCTCGCCGTGCTCGCGACCACGCTGTCGCTGATGGCCGTGTTCCTCCCGGTCGCGTTCATGAGCGGCATCGTCGGCAAGTTCTTGTTCAGCTTCGGGATGACGATGGCGTTCGCGATTGGCGTGTCGATGATCGTCGCGTTCACGCTGACCCCGATGATGGCCGCCCGCATGCTTCCGCTCCCAGCGCCGCCTGGCGAGGAGCGTCGCCGGTCGTGGCTCGAGCGCGCCAGCGACTTCATCTATCGCCCGATCGAGCGCCTGTACTCCGGCGTGCTCGCGTTCTGCCTGCGCCATCGCTGGGTCGTCGGCATCGCGATCATCGGTTCGTGCGCGACCACGCCGCTGCTGGCGAAGAAGGTTGGTGGCGACTTCCTGCCTCCCAACGACGAGGCGCAGTTCGAGATCTACCTGCAGACCCCCGAGGGAACCACCCTCGAGGCGACCACCCTGATCGGCGAGCGCATCGCACGGGCGACGCGGGTGTATCCGGAGATCGACAGCACGCTGGTCAGCGTCGCCGACTCCGATCAGCGCCAGGCCAACGTCGGCCGGATCTACGTCCACATGACGGATCCGGAGAAGCGGACGCGCAGTCAGGCCCAGATGATGGAGGTCGTCCGCAAGGAAGTGCTCCACCTCGCGCCGGCGGGCACCCGCGTGGCCGCGCAGCCGGTCAACGACTTCTCGATCGGCGGTCAGAACGCGATGGTGATGTACATCATCAGTGGCCCCGACCTCGACAAGCTCGAGGTCTACACCAAGCGCGTGCTCGCCAAGATGAAGACGGTGCCGGGCGTCGTCGACCTCGATTCGAGCCTGCTCGATCCGGTCCCCGAGACCACGGTGAAGCCCGACCTGGCGCGCGCTGCGCTCCTCGGCGTCGACCCGCAGGCGATCACCGGGACGCTCGGCGTGCTGGTCGGTGGCGTCGAGGCCTCGACGTTCGAGGACCATGGCGACCAGTACCCCGTGTACCTCCGGGCCGCCGAGCGGTTCCGCGATGATCCCGATGCACTCAGCCTGATCAAGGTGCCGTCGTCGGACCCCAAGCTCGGCCAGGTGCCGCTGTCCGACGTGATCACGGTCGGGGAGGGCGTCGCCACCTCGAAGATCATGCGGTCGAGCCGCGAGCGTGCGGTGACGATCAGCATGAACGTGTCTCCTGGGTTCTCCCAGCAGACGGTCGTGGACGAGCTGATGAAGGTCGTCGGGACCCTGGACATGCCGGCGGGCTACACGGCGGAGCCGTTCGGCCAGAGCAAGGAGATGGCGAAGATGATGGCGGCCTTCGCCTTCGCGATCCTGCTCGCGATCATGTTCATGTACCTGGTCCTCGCGGCCCAGTTCGAGTCCTGGATCTATCCGCTGATCATCATGCTCGCGCTGCCGCTCGTGGTGCCGTTCGCGATCATGTCGCTCGTCATCACCGGTGGCTCGCTCAACATCATGTCGATGCTCGGCCTGATCGTGTTGTTCGCGATGGTCAAGAAGAATGCGATCCTTCAGGTCGATCACATGAACGGCTTGCGCAGGCAGGGGCTTCCGCGCACCGAAGCGGTGCTCGCTGCGAGTCGCGACCGTCTGCGTCCGATCTTGATGACCACGTTTGCGTTCGTCGCCGGCATGTTGCCGCTCGTCACGAGCCAGGGCGTCGGCGCCGGCATGTCGAAGGCGATGGCGAGCATCGTCGTCGGTGGACAGTCACTGTCGCTGTTGCTCACCCTCGTCGCGATTCCCGTGATCTACACGTGGTTCGATGACGTCGGTCGCGGCATGCGCTGGCTCGTGCGCAAGGTGCGAGGCGACAGAGCGCCGCAAGATCGCGGAGCCGCGGAGATCGGAATCGTGGATGTCCACGCCGTAGCGGCAAAGAATTCTGCGCACGACGCCGCGGGGTGATGTCCGTCTAGCGCACACAACATGCGTTGCGCTCCGGAGCGCGACGCGTGATCGACTTTGCGCCGAATCAGGGTTCCGATCCTACGGGCGCTTTGGTATGACGCGACTCCTTCATCATCGTCGCGCTCGTGAACATGCCAAAACCGACACGTACCAACGGCGGGCAGAGACCTTCGGCAGCGGGACGCGACCTCCGGTCGCTACTCCACGTGCCGCAGCACGACCTCCAGTCGCAGCTTGCGAGCCGCCTGGAGCGTCTCGGATTTCCTGCGCTGCGCCCCGGTCAGATCCAGCTCCTCTCCGTGATCGGCGGCGTGGGGCGTGATGGCTCGGTCGACACCAGCAACGAGCAGCGCGGTGTTCGCCTCTCGGATCTCGTCTCCGTGCTGTCGCTGCCCAAGCAGACGGTCGGCGACCTCCTCGACGAGCTCGAGGAGATGCGCATGGTCGAGCGGTTCCCCGACCCCGATCACGGCGTGATCAAGCGCGTGCGCCTCGGCCCCAAGGGCAAGGTGTGGGCTGCCGAGGTCAAGCGGGTGTCCGCGGCGACCGAGCAGCGCTGGGCGAATCGCCTCGGTTCGAAGAAGATGCGGTCGTTGCGTGCGCTCCTCGAGGAGCTGGCCGCGACGGTCGAGGGACCGGTCGCGCGCGCGAACGGTCATCGTCAGCTCAAGCGCGGCTGATCGTCGTCACGGCGCGGGCGCAGGCGACGAGGGGGCAGGCCGATACGGGCCGGTCGGGTCGTAGTAGCCACCCGGCGGCAACGGCGGCGGCGCCGCGCGCTTCTTGTTGCCACCGATCCGGAAGCTCATCTCGAACGCCAACCCCGAGCGCAGCAATGATCAGCTTCTGCATGTGACCCCCGATCCACGATCCTACGCTCGTTCGCGAGCGACCGGGCGGTCAGGCCGGTTCTAGAAGATCGTGTAGATGAGCGAGGCCTTCATGATCGTGTCCATGCTCGAGGCTTCTGGCACGAAGCCCGGCGCGAGGTTCGCGATCCCGAGCGGGCCGGGGCGCCGGTCGTACTTGGCTTCGAGCGTGGTCTGAAACGACAGGTTCTTGCCGATCTTCGACGAGATCGACGCCTTGAAGTTGACCCGGGTGTCCTCACCGAGGTCCGCCCCCTCGGGGCGCGTCGACAGCTCCTCGTGGTTGAGGTTGGTCAACGCCTCGAGGTTGGTCTCGAACGTCGTGCCCTCGGTCATCTCGGCCTTGTAGCCGACGAACGCGCGTGCGGAGTGGATCGAGTTGTCGGGGCCGCTCGACAGGTTCTCGTGCGAATAGTCGTAACCAAACTCGCCGACGGCCTCGGCGCTCTTGGACTTGTAGAGCCGACGGCTGTAGCCGAGCTGGAAGCCGAGCACGGCGTCCTTGCCAGCGGGGACGTCACGCGCACCGAGCAGCGCGGCGAACAGCGAGTTGAACTCGGTCAGAAACCGGTCGTAGCGGATCTTGCCGGACAGGGTCTCCGCGGTAACCGTGCGCTCCGACCGGATCTCGTTTTCGTTGTCGACCAGGCCGTTGTCGTTGAGATCGTCGAGCACGCGGATCGCGGACTTGGCGTAAGTCACGTTGCCTTCGACGGACAGCTTGTTCTTGCCGGTCTTGCGCGCGGCCTTGAACCCGCCGGTCGCCGTGACGGTCTCGGAGTTACCTGTCGTGAACACGACGCCGCCCTCGGCGCTCGCGTTGTATTCGATCCCCTTGACCTTCGCGACCTCCTCCGCCTTGCCGTACTCGAACTTGGGGTCCGCGAAGGCCGAACCCGTGCCGAGGACCATCAGGACCGCAGCCAGCCACTTGCTCTTGAACATCTCTACTCCGTGCGGGGAATTGCGCGGAGACGATAGCCGAAGCGGTGTCGGGATTCGATCAGGTCGCCGATCTCGGACTTGATCAATGCGCGTCGAACCCGGCGGACGAGCTGCTTGACGTGGTTCTCGCTGGGCTCTCGGGTGTCCCACGACAGATCCGCGATCAGCTCGGAGGACCGCACGAAGCCGCGGACGAGATCGGGCTGATGCGACTCGTTCGCCATCCGGCGGATCATCAACGCCATCAGCTCGAACTGCGTGGTGGTCAGCTGGACCTGCTTGCCGTTGACCTCGATCAGACCACCACCACCGCCGGTCGGCTCGTGCAGCTTGAAGCTCAGCGACGGCAGGCCGACGTTGGTCGTCTCCTCCTCGTCGGATGCCTCGGTGTCCACCTCAGGGGTCTGGGCGGTGGCCGGGCGGTCCACGGGACGGATCGTGGCGGTCATCGTGCGACCGAGCTTGGGCGCCGGCAGCTGCGCGACATCGAGGATGAAGTAGAATGCGATGTGACCGAACCGGATCCGGTCCTTGTCCTTGATCGGCGTGGTCTCCTCGACCAGGCGATCCTCGAACCAGGTGCCGTTGGCTGAACCGAGGTCGCGCATCGCCCACTCGTCGCCGTCGAGGACGATATGCGCGTGATGGCGGGACACCGAAGGCTCGAGGAGCGCGAGCCCGGGACCGTCGACCTGACGGCCGATCAGGGTGCGTGGATCGAGGCGATGGGGCCGGCCCCACAGATCGATCAGGGCAGCCATCGTGGGGCGCGCGCTGTGGAGCTGGATCTGTTCCGGCGAGACCTTGATGGGGCTCGCCAGATCATCCCGACACTCTTCACACAGCACCCCCACCTCCGCGGGACGCTGCCGGCAGACCGGACACATCACGCGTGCATCCTATCCCACTATTCCCAGGCGGAATAGCGACGGCCGAGCACCGGCTCCTCGACCCTCCCAGGGGACACGGCCAGCTCGAACGGGAACGAGCGCGCGGCGAGGCCGTCATCCGCCGCGGTCATCACCTGGAAGTGGAGGTGGGGCGTCGACGAGAAGCCGGTGTTGCCGGACAGGGCGAGCGCCTGGAGCCGCGTCACCCGGTCGCCGGGTGCCACGCCGATGCTGCTGGGCGCGAGGTGCATGTACTCGCCGAGCGTGCCGTCGTCGTGGCGGACGACGATGAAGTTCGTGTTCCGGTAGTCGAGGTACTCGGGCGTCGTGCCCGAGCCCTGGGCGGCCGCGTTGCCGGCGACCACGACGCCGTCGCGAGCCGCGAGCACCGGCGTCGCGACCGGGCAGTCGAAGTCCACGGCGAACTCGTTCGAGCCCTTGTGCGAGAACGCACCGTGGAATCCCTGCAGCACGGAGAACGTCAGGCCGTGCGGAAACGGCAGCGCGTAGTGGTAGGGGGTTGGCTTGCTGCGCGGATCGCCGAACCGCGCCCGGACTGTCAGGTGACGGCGATACCGACGCTCGAGATCGGGCTGGCGAAGCTCGGCGAGCACGATCGCCTTGCCCATGCCGAGCGGGGCAGGTGCCGCCGGGAGGTAGGCGACGCCGTGCGCAGTGGTGATCGGTTCGAGGTTATCGAGATCCGTCATCGACCACGAGATCATCATCGGCACCGCGTAGCGACTGCGCGCGACCTGCACGACGCGATCGCCATTGCGGTAGAGCTCGAACTCGATCTGCCCGCCGGTGAACACGAAGTCGATCATCCGGTCGTCGAGGTGCCCGAGCTCCGGCGACTCGGCCGGCATCACCGGCTCGCGGGCGTAGACCGGTGGGGCAGGAGGTGGAGTGCAGCCGACGGCGACGACCGCCAGCACGAGCCACGTGCGCATCCACCTCAGCGTAACATCAGTTGATCAGGACCGGCTGGCTCGCACCATCTGGAGCTTGTTGCGATCCTCGTCGAGGTGTCGACGTCGTAGATCGCGGCGAACAGCGTTTCCCGGCCGCCGTCACTGCGATGGTCTGAGGACCGGTCATCGTTGGTGGTGCCTTCGAGCGTCCCCACGCGGACGATGGTGTTCTTGACTCCCCCATCGGTTCGCTTACCTTCGGGCCCGATGTCGGCGCCTGACCGCAGCTGGACCATCGCACCGACGCTGATGTGGTTCGGTGTGGTGTTTGCGATCGGGCTGTGGCTGCTCGATGGAAACATGCAGGCCGTCGCGGATCGGTTGACGCACCAGGCGGGCGAGCCCGAGGCCGCCGCGAAGGCGCCAGGGTTCACGCCCGCGCCGACCGTGGTCGCCGATGCTGCCGATGACGAACCCAAGGCTGGACTTCCGGCGGTGGGTGGCCGTGGTGATCGCGCCCGCGGCAGTGCGCTCGAGGACACCTGCATCGAGGGAACGCCCGATGCGTGCAAGCGATGGGCAATGGATGGGTTCTATCGCGCCCTCGTTGCCGAGGCGGGCAACAAGCTCGGTCGCGCGGTCCGGGTGTCGTGGTACGGCGATTCGGTGGTCGCGACCGACGCGATCCCAGGCCGGCTGCGCTCTCGCCTGCAGAGCGAGATCGGGGACGGCGGGCCGGGCTTTGTCTACGTCATCCCTCCGCATCGGTTCTGCGCGCATGAGGGCATTTCGCGCTCGCACGGTGGCACCTGGGCCACGCACGCGATCTCGACCCAGCAGATCGCGGACGGTCTGTACGGCGCGGGCGGCGCGACCGCAGAGACCGATGGCGGCAAGGCAACGATCAAGCTGGTCGCGGGCAAGGCGACCCAGGTGGAGCTGCATTACCTGACGCAGGCGCGTGGTGGAAGTGTCTCGGTCAAGGCGGATGGCGCGGACGTGCTGACCGTCGATACGAAGGCGGAGGCGAAGACCGGCATGGTCGCGAAGGCGTCGATCGCCGATGGTGCGGCGCAGTTTGTCGTCCAGACGACCGGCCGGGTCCGGATATTCGGCCTCGATCTCGAGAACGGATCGGGCGCTGTCGTCGACAACTTCGGGATCGTCAGCGTCAACGCCAAGAGCTTCGGTCACCACAACGCGTCGCACTACGCGGCCGAGCTCGTTCATCGGAGCTCGGACTTGATCATCGTGATGATCGGCGCCAACGAGGCGGTGTGGCTGCACCCGGGTGATCGCGCCACCAAGGAGTACCAGGTCAACTACGAGAAGGTGCTCGCGCCGATCCGCAAGGCGCGGCCCGACGCGACGTGCCTCGTCGTGTCCCCGACCGATCAGGCCGAAGCCAAGGACGGCGGCTATCCGTCCAAGCCGGTGATGCCGCTGCTGGTCGACGCTCAGCGCAAGGCGGCTCATGCGAGCGGCTGCGCATTCTTCTCGACCTACGACTGGATGGGCGCCAAGGGCTCTGCGGCGAAGTGGTTCCGCAAGGGCTTCGTCGGCTCCGACTTCATCCACCTCTCGCGCAAGGGCGCCAACAAGCTTGCCGACGCCGTCTACGACGCGTTGATGGGTGGCTACCGGCAGCATGCGGTTCACTAGAGAGCTCGCGGCCATCGGTGCCGCGGTCGCGTTGCTCGGATGCGGGGGCGGTTGCGATGGCGACCGCTTGCCATCGCCGCAACCGCCGAGGTCCCCCACCGTCGCGGTGGGTGACGCAGGCCTCGACGGCACCGGCGAGGCGCCGACGGAGCCGCGCATGCCGGGCTTCCTCGATGCACCGGCCGGCGGTCTCGACCACCTGTTCAGCGGACTCGCTGCGGCGGAACGCGGGGAACCGAATGCGCGCACACTGATCGTGTTCTTCGGCGACTCGCACACGGCCGGTGACTCGATGACGTCACGGATCCGCGCGGCCTGGCAGAGGCGGTTCGGTGATGCGGGACGCGGGCTCGTGGCTGCCGGTCGGCCGCCAGCCAAGCACTACTACCAGCGCGACGTTCGCTACGGCGCGAGCGGGACGTGGAAGGCCGCCGTGGGCGGCAAGTCCGGCGATTCGGAGCCGTTCGGCATCGGCGGCATCCGGGTGTTCGGGGACAAGAAGGGCTCGCAGCTGTGGGTCGAGACGTGCGCCGATTGCCCGACGGGCAAGACCGTCGCCCAGTTCGAGATCCTGTACCAGGCCGCGCCGGATCACGGCGTGCTGCGCTATCGGGTCGATGACGGAGCCTGGCAGCAGGTCTCGACGAAGACCGCGCCGATCGAGCCGCCCCATCCGGCGCGCCAGGTGGTCGCGGTGCCCGAGGGCCATCACAAGCTGACGCTCGAGCACGGCGGCGGCGGCATGCTCGACCTCTACGGCGTGGTGCTCGAGCGGCTCGTCCCGGGCGTGATCGTCGATTCCCTCGGCGTCGTCGGGCGACGGCTCGGCAGCCTGCGCTCGTGGGACTGGTCGATCATCGGTGAGCAGCTCGCGACGCGCGACCCACGGTTGATCGTCCTGCAGTACGGAACGAACGAGGCCGATGATCGGGATCTCGATCTCGTGGCGGTCGCCCGCTACTACGACGAGACCATCCTCCGGCTGCGTGCGGCCGCTCCCACCGCATCGATCCTGATCCTCGGGCCGCCCGACATGGGCGTGCGGGAGGGCGGCAAGGCCTGCGATCGGATGAAGCCGACCGATGCCGGCGTGGTGCCGGAGTGCGAGTGGCGCACGCCGTCCGTGCTCGGCGAGATCATCGCCGTGCAGCACGCGGCTGCCGCGCGTAACAAGGTCGCCTTCTTCGACACGTTCTCGGCGATGGGGGGACCCGATCGCATGCACGGCTGGGTCATGGCCGAGCCGCGCGGTGCGTTCAAGGATCACGTTCATTTCACCGATGGCGGGTATCAGCAGTGGGCCGACGTGCTGTCGGGTGCACTGCTCCGTGAGTACGATCGATGGCGGGTCGCGAAGGCGCTGCCGCCGCACGGCGTTGCTCCGTAGATGCTGTTCTCGAGTCCTGACTATCCGCTGTTCCTGATCGCGGTGTTCTTCCTCTACGCGCTCGCCCGATGGGGCGGACCGAGGATGGCGTTCGCGCGGATCGCGATCATGGTCCTGCTCGGCGACGTCATGTTCCTGCTGATCGCCAAGGATCCCGACGTCATGTGGGATCCGATCGGCGGCGTGCTGCTACGGCTCGCGGCGAACAGTCCCGATCACCAGGACTGGCCGGTGTGGCTGATCGCGCGCTGGGTCGGCGGAACGGTGCTGCTCGGCGGAACGATCTTCGTCGGGCGCCGGTGGGGCGGGTGGATCGAGTCCGAGCGAGGACAGCGCTACGTCGCTCGCGGCCTGGTCTGCGTGATCGCGGCGATCGGCGCGATGGTGGCGATCGCGTCGCACCACGGCGTGCTCGACGAGGTCACGTGGCACGCCGTGGACGTCGGCCACCTCGTCGTGCTCGCGGTGCTCGGGATCGGGATCGGAGTGTCGCTGAACACCGACGTGCGGGTGCTCGGTCGCATCGTGATCCTGTTCGTCGCGTCGTCGCTGTTCTATCACGCGTGGGCGGCTGCGATGCCGGGCCCCTATCGCTACCTCCTCGCGCTCCTGCTCGCGACGATCGTCCTCGATTACTACCTCGGCCTCTGGATCGAACGGACCGAGGATCCGTGGCGGCGCAAGGCGCTGCTGATCGTCAGCCTGTGCTCGAACCTCGGCATCCTCGTGTTCTTCAAGTACACGGACTTCTTCACGCAGGACGTCCTCGGCCTCGACGTGCCGCGACTGGATCTGATCCTGCCGGCCGGCATCTCGTTTCACACGTTCCAGTCGCTGTCGTACACGATCGACGTCTACCGCAAGGAGATCAAGGCGACGAAGTCGGCGGTGACGTTCGCGACGTTCGTGCTGTTCTTCCCCCAGCTCGTCGCGGGTCCGATCGTTCGTGCGCAGGATCTGTTGCCGCAGCTCGAGTCGCCCCCGGCACTCGATCTCGAGAAGGCGACGCACGGCCTGTACCGGATCGTGCTCGGCCTGTTCAAGAAGATCGCGATCGCGGATGCGCTCGCGCTATCGATCGTCGACCGCGTGTTCGAGGCGCCCGAGCGATTCAGCTCGGTCGAGGTCCTGATCGGCGTCTATGCGTATGCGCTGCAGATCTTCCTCGATTTCTCGGCGTACTCCGATATCGCGATCGGCTCCGCACAGGTCCTCGGGTTCACGATGCCCGAGAACTTCCGCACGCCGTATCGATCGTCGAACCTGCAGGAGTTCTGGCGGCGCTGGCACATCAGCCTGTCGACCTGGCTGCGCGACTATCTCTACATCACGCTCGGAGGCAGCAAGGGAGCGCCGTGGCGGACCTACGTGAACCTCAGCCTGACCATGCTGCTCGGCGGGTTGTGGCACGGCGCGAGCTGGGCGTTCGTCGTGTGGGGAGCGCTGCACGGGTTCGGGCTCGCCGTCACCCGGTACTTCCAGCGCGCGACGCACAACGACGTGCGGCGTGCGTGGGTCCTGCTCGGCGGGTGCGCGGCGTTCGCGATCGCCGGGCTGACCTTGCGGTCCCAGTCTCCGTCGGACGACATGCTGTGGAACGTGTGCACGCTGTGGCTGTGCATCACGCCGCTGTGGGCCGTGATCACCGCATGGCTCGGCCGCGAACAGCCCGCGGTGCCGGAGCCCGTCCGTCGCCCGGTGCGGCTGTTCGAGCTGTGGGGGCATGCACCGGACGTGTGGCTGCCCGAGCTGCTCCGGATCGCGATGTGCGCGGCCGCCGTCGGCACATTCGCGGCGATCGCGTACGAGCCATCCTCGACCTGGATCCCGATGATCGCGGTGACCTGGCTGCTCGCGCTGTTCGCGGACCTCTCCGAGAAGGGCCTCGACGGCGCGCTCGATCACGTCGCCGCACTCAGACGGCGGTCGCTCGCGGTCTTCCTGGTGTTCAACTACGTGTGCTTCGCGTGGATCTTCTTCCGCGCGGCCTCGTTCGACGACGCGATGCGTGTGCTCCGCCAGATCTCGCTCCTCGAGACCGACCACGCGAACCTCGTGCCGATGGTCACGACTGCGCTGGTCGCAGGCTTCGCCGTGCACTTCTTCCCCGACGGTAGCTATCGCTGGCTGCGCGATCGGTTCGTGATGTCGTCGCCGTGGGTGCAAGGCCTGCTGCTCGCCGGTGCGGCGATGGTCCTCCGCGAGCTCGCTCACACGAAGATCGTGCCGTTCATCTACTTCCAATTTTGATCGTCAGAGGACGTCGGGGCGCTCGGGCGCGAGCCAGCCCGCGAGCGTGGCCGACAGCCCGAGCACGAGCTCGGGGGCACGGCGCGAGGCAGCGGCAAACGTGGCCCGATCGATCTCGAGGATCTCCGCCGTGGCCATGGCGATCACCGTGGCAGCGCGTGGCGCGCGCGTGAGCACGGCCAGCTCGCCGACCACGCCGCCGACCTCGATCGTGCGGTCCGCGACGCCGGTGCGCTGCGCGATCAACGTCCCCGACGTGACGACGAACATCGTGTCGCCGTCGGCGCCTTGCGCGAACAGCGTGCCGGTGACCGAGCGCACGGAGGCGCGCGCGGCGAGCGAGGCGAGGGTCGGGCCCGCGACCGTCGCGAACAGGGCGGGCTTACGCAGCGCGAGCAGCAGCGGCTCGAGGGTCACGAGCTCGCCCGCGCACAGCGCGGCCAGCCACGGGTCGAAGGTGGCGAGCGCGGTCGCGGTCCCATCGCGCGGCACCGCGGGCCGCAGCCAGCGCTCGAGGACGCCCAGGATCTCGGCGCGACCGGCCTGGAGCTCCTGCACGACGTCGAGCGCACGGCGGCGATCGGGCTCGCGTCCACCGATCAGGTGACGAGCGGTCGCCGCGAGTGGCGCGGGATCGCGGCCGGTCGCAGCCGCCTCGACGGCGGCAGCCCACAACAGGCGGACGACACACCGCCGGAGGGCGAGGTCGAGCTCGTGTCGCGCACACACAGACCACGCGCCCGCCGCATCGCGCGCATCGAGGTGAGCGACGAGTGCGGCGAGGGCTCCGCGGTTGGCGTTCGCGATCGGCTCGGCGGGAAGCGTCGCGCCACCGCGCGCGATCGCGAGTGCCGTCCGCAGTGCGGCATGCGCGACGTCCGGATCCTCGTCCGACAGCAGCATGCCGATCAGTGCGGTGCCGGTCGGCGCACCGGCGAGCGCACGTGCGATGGCCGCGCGGGCGAGCGGAGAGATCAGGGCGAGCTTGCTCGCGAGGTGCGCTGCACCCTCGGCATCGAGGTCGCTGATCGCGTCGATGGCAGCGGGCTCGCCGGCCTCGAGCGCCTCGACCAGCATCGGCATCGTTGCATCGGGTCCGACCCGCGCGATGACGAGCAGAGCGCCGGTCCGCGGGCTCGAGGCACCGGCGCTGGACGCAGGCGCGCCGGTCGAGCGGCGCGAGCGGGAAGGGCCGGCGTGTCCCGTGGTCGCGGCCGCGAGCAGGGCAGCGGTCAGCGCGGCATCGGTCAGCTCGCTGCGGCGCGCGCGGACGAGTGCCACGGCCCACTCGGGATCGCGAGCACACAGCGCGATCAGCTCGCCGGCGACATCGCCGCCGCGCAGGGTGACCTCGGCGCTGTGCACGGCCTCGGCGACCTCGCGCGACAGTGCGGCACGCGAGCGGCCACGGTCGAGCGCCCCGTCATCACCGGCGAGCGCGAGGGCCTTGAGACCGAGCGCGAGGGCGCGATCGTCGTCTTCGATGGTCACCGCGGCACGGAGCTCGCCGCGCAGAGCGGGGGAGGGTGCGCGTGCGAGCTGCTCGAACAGCGCGGCGCGGACGGCGGGCTCGTCGTGGCGGAGGTGATCCGCGAGGTCGGTGGCTGCGATCCGGGCGCGGGTCAGCGCCGCACGCGCGAGGCCCGCGTCGCGCGGATCGTCGCTGCCTGCGACCTGGCTCCAGCGTTCGAGAGTGCCGAGCTCGATCTGACGGAGGTCCTCGGCGCGATGCGCGCGGATTCCGAGCGGCGCGGCGAGCGCGGCCTGGAACCGGCGAGCGGCGATCTGGCCGGCGATGAACCACAGGATCGCGACCCCCATCGCGGCGAGCGCGAGCACGCGCGGATGGGCGATCGCCTTCGGTCCGATCACCAGGAGCACGATCGCGCCGAGCGCAGCACCGAGTGGCCAGATACCGCCGCGCAGCAACACCTTCCAGCGTGCACGTGGTCCCGGCGGAAACGCGGATAGCTCGATCTCCTGCGACGTTCGCGAGGTCGCGAGCCGAAGGACCTGATCGGACGTGCGCGTCCCGGCGAGCGTCACGAACCCGGGCACCGCGGCGAACACCAGATACCAGGCGAGCGCCATCACCGGATGGATCGCCGCGGTCGTCGGCAAGCTGCGGGTCACCAGGATCCGCGGCACAGCGAGGACCTGGAGCAAGAACAGGATCGCGTTGGTGCCGCCATAGAACAGCGTGACCGCGACCGCGAGCGTGTCGCCGGAGTAGCGACCCTTGAGCATCGAGATGAACTGCAAGTCGATCACGGTCGCGACGATCCCCTCGAGCAGCGCGACCGCGATCAGGCTGCCGAGCAACCGCTGCTGCAGCGCGCCGAGTCCTTCCGGGGTTCCCGCCGGTGCGGTCGCGCCGGGCGCCCCCCCGGTCGCGAGCGCGCGTGCCTGGAGGACCGAGAGTGCGATCACGATCGCGGTGGCTGCCGCTCCGAGGTACGGCAGGACGGTGAGTCCGAGCCGGTAGACGAGGACGCCTGCGCCGAGGCCTGCGATCGCGCCGCCGAGGGTGACCGCAGCGCCGGCGCGCGGCAGCATGCGCCGCGCATCTCGACCCGCGACCGCGGCGGCGACGCGATTCCACAGCGCGAGTCCCGCGACCTGCGAGGTCGCGGCGAGTGCGACGACGAGCACCACCGGTGGCGCACCCGCGCGCAACAGCGTCGGTCCGACGGCCGCCGCGATCAGCAGTGCGATCAGGAGACCCAGATCCACGATCCGCGTGTGCGCGCGGCGCGTGATCAGGTCGTAGCCGAGCGTCGCGACCGCAAACGCACCGGCGTTCGCGATCAGCAGCCACGGTAACTTCGATGCGCCGTAGGCCTCGAGGAATGCGACCTCGGCGAACGAACGCAGCGTGACCGCGACGAGGTTGCACAGCATCACCATTGCTGCGCCGAGGAGGAACGCGCGGCGATTCATTGCGCACCGTCGAGCAGCAGCCGAGCGAGTGCATTCGACAGCGCGGCGAGTGCGATCGGATCTTCTTCGAGAACGTCGCGCATGTCGTCGAGCGAGACACCGACGACGGTGCTCGCCCGCTCTGCGATCGCTTCGAGCGCGGGCGTCTGCGGCGCGACCACGCGCACGAGGCCGAGCACGTGACCCGCCGTGGCGGTGCCGCCGTGCTTCTTGCGGGTGCTTGTCGACGCGTCGATCGCGACCGCAGCCCGTGACGAGATCACGAGCGAGCCGTCGACCACCACCCACACACTGTCGTCCGTCGATCGTCGCTCGCCGGCTTCGAGTGCCGTCGAGCGCGCACGCTCCGCGAGCCGGATCACCACCGCCGGCGCGAGGTCAGTAAACAGCGGGCACGCGGCAAGCGCGCGAGCTCGCTCGAGAAGATCCATCTAGCGCTTGGACAGGATCTTCTTCTGATTCGCCTGGATCGTCTTCTGGTTCGCGATCACCTCGTCCAGCTTCTTCTGGTTGCCGGCGATCTTGGCCTGGTTCGCGAGCACCTGATCGAGCTTCTTCTGGTTGCCGGCGATCTTGGCCTGGTTCGCGAGCACCTGATCGAGCTTCTTCTGGTTGCTGGCGATCTTGGACTGGTTCGCGAGCACCTGATCGAGCTTCTTCTGGTTGGCGAGGATCTTCGCCAGCTGATCCTGGTTACCCGCGATCTTCTTCTGGTTGGCGAGGATCTTCTCCTGGTTGGCGATGATCCGGGCCTGGTTGCCCCGGATGTCGTCCTGGTTGGAGGGGATGCGGCCGTCGTGGTTCTCACCGTTGGTGGTCGTCTCGAGCATGGCGATATCGTTGAACCACCCTCTGGGGTGGTGCAAGAGGACAGGCCACGAGATCGGGTCGATTTCGAAGGGCATCTTGGTGCAACATCGACGGCGAGGGTCTTGCTCGGACTCTGACCTCGCGATGTACCGCCCCATCAAGTACTTGATCCCGATGGCGGCGACGCTGGGCGTCTGGGGACTGGCTACCCCTGCGGCTGCCCAGCCTGCACCCGACGGGCTGACCGACGAGGAGCTCGCGCAGATCGCAGAGGGCGAGGCGATCGAGATCTTCGACGAGCGTCCCGACAAGCCGTTCGACCGCGACACCGAGGTCCGGCTGACCGGCGAGCAGCTCGCGGCACGCGGCGCCACCGACCTCGCGACCGCACTCGCCCTGCTACCCGATGTGACCGTCCGCGACGCGGGCCGCGGCGGCTTCAACATCGACATCCGCGGTGCTCGCAAGGGTGCGGTCTCGATCCTGATCGACGGTGTCCTCGTCACCGATCCGTACTACGGCACGTTCGATGTCTCGACGATTCCGGTCACCGACATCGTGCAGATCCGGGTCTCGACGACGCCCCAGTCGCCGATCGACGGACCGGGCGGCCCGGGTGGCGTGATCGAGGTGCTGACGCGCGACGCGATCGGCGAGCAGATCGTGATCGCGCGGCTGACCGGCGACACGCTGCCCACGTTCGGGATCACGGGCACCGCGCGCGCCGCGCTCGCCAAGCACCTGGCGCTGCGGATCTCGGCATCGGGGCAAGCGGGTGCGCGCGATCTCGAGCTCCCCGCGAATGCGACCGTCGGCGAGGCCAGGCGCGCGGCGACCGGCGCGGGCCGCCTCGAGTATCGCAAGGGAAACCGGCGCATCGTCGTCGATGGCTTCCTCGACGATCGGCACTACATCGCGCCACCGAGCGACACGACCCGCAGCTCGATCCTGATGATCGATCGCGAGACCTCCGCGCGCGCATCCGCCAAGGCCGACGACAGCATCGGTACGCTCCAGCTCCAGGGCCAGTACTGGGTCCACTACCTCCACCGGCGGTCGCGACAGTTCGTCGATCCGCAGTTCCTCGATCAGGTCGCGAAGGAGAACCTGTTCTCGATCCGTAGCGGCGGGCGGTTACTCGCGACGCGGCCGTTCAAGAAGGACTTCCGCTGGGTGACCTCGACGGTGATCGACCACGAAAAGGCGCTCGTGTTCGATGAAAACGATCGCTACGTCCGCGGTGACACCACGATGATCGAGCTCGCAGTGGCGGGCCAGTACGAGCGCAAGCGGCTGCGTCTCGATGCGGCCGCTGGCCTTGCGATGCCGTTCGGTGTCGGGGCCGATCCGTGGCCCGAGGGCAAGCTGGTCGGCAAGTTCAAGCCACGCCCGACGACCGAGATCACGGCGACCACCGGCTACAAGGGACGCGTCCCGAGCCTGCGCGAGCGGTTCGATGCGATGACCGGCAACGAGCGCCTCGGTCCGGAGAAGGCGTTCCACGCCGAGCTTCGCGCGGTCGAACAGCGCGATCGCATCCGGCTCGAAGCTGCGCCGTACTATCGTCGCACCCACGGCACGATCCGGATCTCACCGGATCCGTTGACGCCGACCCTGATCAACCTCGGCTCGCTCGATATCTACGGCGTCGATCTGCAGGGCCGTGGCCTCGTTCACTCGATGCTGGAGGTCGGCGGCAGCTACAACTACGTCAAGGCGAGGAGCGTGGACGGTACCGACGATCCGCTCGATCGCCTGCCACACCATCGGTTCGATGCGTGGACGCGCTTGATCCTGAACGACCGCTACTCCGCACTCGTCCGCACCAGGTACTTCGGCGAGTCGCGCGACAAGGGGATGACGGTCGGCGGTTACACGCTCGTCGAGGCCAACCTGACGGCGCAGCTGTCCAAGGAGTACCTCGCCGTGCTCCGCGTCGATGACGCGCTCGACGTGCGGCCGGAGACCCGGGTCGGCTACCACTCGGCGGGCCGTGTGATCTCGATCGTGCTCCAGGGCGCCTGGCAGTGAGCCGGGCCCCAGCCTGGGGCTCCGTGTCCCCCCACGCCCGGGGCGGTAACGCGCCGGTAACACGGTTACACTGCGTTCGATGAGATCACGTGCGGCACGGCGGTTGCTCCTCGGAGCCGGCATGCGCTTGCTCGTAGGACTGTGCCTGGCTGGAGCTCTCGGCTGCGCCGACTCCGGGTCGTCGATCCCCAAGGTCTGCCCGGAGACCGATGCGCTCCCCGATGCCGGGACGCTGCCGGCCCTCAAGGCGCAGCGCTGCAACGTGTCCGGGTCGATGGGGATGCGGCAGTGGTACCGGCTCTCGGCGACGCTGCCGGATTCCACGATCGTCCAGCTCGAGCTTTATGACGCCGCCGGGGCATTCGCGGGCGGCAAGGTGCGCACCGGTTCGTTCCCGATCGAGACCAGCTTTGGTAGCTGCGGCGTGTGCCTGCGTGCGATCGCCGACAAGGGCATGGCGACCCAGACCGAGTACTTCGGCACCGGCGGCACGGTGAACATCACGGCGGTCGGCGCTGGCGGTGCGCCGTTCTCGGCCACGATCACCGGCGCGACGTTCGCCGAGGTGGACGCCCAGCATGCGCCGGTCAGCAACGGCTGCACGGGCTCCCTGGCGGGGGTGACGATCGACGGCGTGGTGGTCGACATGGGTGGTGGGGGCACGGGCGGCGGCGGCGGAGGTGGTGGCGGCGGGAACGGTTGCCCGGCCACCGTCGGCGACTGACAGGGAGTCGGGGCCTCGTCGAGGTGGGGACACTCGCCACTCGACCCGCATTTCTCCTCGGCGCCACGCGGTTTACCGGCGGCACGAAGGTCGCAGAGAGGGAGCGGTGCATGCTGTTGCACAACGCTCTCGAGCTCGACCACGACGAGCTCGACCCGATCTCGGTGCGCGCGAGTCCGAATGGGATCGCCTACGATCCGCGGACGAGCTCGCTGTTCGTCGCCGATTGTTACAGCGGCGCGATTCTGTGTGTGGAGGGACACAAACAGCGCCGGATCACGACGATCGGCGACGGTGGCGTGATCGGCGCAGAGCGGATCGGCGGCATCGCGCTCACGCCTCACGGGACACTGTTCGTCACCCGCATCGGCTACGGCAGGGCAGGGACAATCGTTCGGGTCGAGCCCGATGGTCACGCTGAGGAGCTCGATAGGCTTCCCTCGCAGTACTGGCGGCACGGCGTCGCATACGACGCGACCGAGCACGCGCTCTACACCACGCAGTTCCTGAGCGGCAAGCACGGCGCCCACGACGGATCGGTCGTCATGATCGATCTGGTGACCGGCGAGCCCTCGATGGTCCTCGATGGCTTCTCGCGGCCCGTCGGCATCGTGAAGCTCGGCTCGATGCTCGTGGTTGCGGATGCTCGCCAGCGCGCGGTGTTTCGCGTCGAGCTGGTCCGCGGCCGCGCGGTCAGACGTTTGCAGATGGTCGCCGATATCGGCCGACCGGATTCGCTGTGCGCGTGCGGGTCCGACTCGGTCCTGGTCACGTCCTACGACGAGGAGCTCCAGCGTGGCTCGGTCCGGCGCATGTGGCTCGATGGGCGTACGCGCGGCATCGCAAGCGGGCCGTGGGAGCCACGCGGCGTCGCGACCGATGGTGAGCGGGTGTTCGTGTCATCCCGCCGTGGCGGCAAGGTCCTGATGTTCGCGTTGTAGCGTTGGCATCCAGGTCCGCGAAGACGGCGCAATTCGTCAGGATCTGACCTCACCGCTCGTGGTCAGCGTGGGGACGTGCCATGGTGAGTCTGTATGGGGGCTGGTGACCGTTCCGTACCCGGGGCCGTGGTCGAGGCCATGCGTCTCGCGCATGGAGCGAGCCCCGAGCTCGTGCTCGCCACCGATCTCGGCGGCAGTCTTCTGTTCGTCAACGGGACCGCGGCGGCCCGGTGGCCGCAGGCCGCACTCGGCGACCCGGCACTCGATCTGATCCCGGGCGACGCGAAGGACCGCTTCCGCGCGGCGTTCGCCAAGGTGGCGAGGGGCGATTTTGCGCGCATCGAGTGGGGCGAGCGCGGACCCGGTGGGATCCGCGGGTGGTTCGTGGCCTCGCTCCATCCGATCGTCGACGGCGATCGCCAGGTCGCGGTGGTCTGGACGTCCGCGGAGGTCACCGAGCTCAAGCGCACCGAGGAACGACTGCGCCGCACCGAGACGCTGATGGTCGACACCCAGGGCGTGGCGCACCTCGGCACCTGGGACTGGGACCTCAGCCTGCCGAACGCCACGTGGTCCGACGAGCTGTACCGGATTTACGGTCTGACCCCGCAGACGTACACGCCGAGCTACGACGCGTATCTGACGATGGTCCATCCCGACGATCGCCAGCGCGTGATCGACGCGACCAACCGGGTGTTCCACGAGCACATCCCGTACTCGCACGATGAACGGATTTACCGGCCCGACGGATCGATCCGCCATCTCCACACCTGGGCGCATCCCGTGCTCGACGAGACCGGCACCCTGCGCAGGCTGGTCGGCGTGTGCCAGGACATCACCGACCAGAAGGTCGCGGAGGAGCAGATCCATCAGCTCAATGCAGACCTCGAGCGTCGCGTGGTCGAGCGCACGCGAACGATCGAGAACTCGATGCGCGATCTCGAAGCGTTCAACTCGATGGTCAGCCACGATCTGCGGGCACCGCTCTCGGTGATCCAGATGAGCGCCGATCTGATGCTGCGCGAGCCCGAGCCGCTCCCCGTGCGGGTGACCGAGAAGGTCGGCCGGATCCAGCGATCGGTCGCGCAGATGACCAACCTCGTCGACGACCTGCTGACGCTCGCACGCGTAGCGCAGGCGCCGCTCGAACGCACGGTCGTCGATCTCTCGGCGCTCAGCACCGCGATCATCACGGAACTCCGTCTGACGGCACCTGCGCGCGATGTCGCGATCGCGATCGTCCCGGGCCTGACCTGCAGTGCGGATCCCGGGTTGATCCGCGCCGTGATGACGAACCTGCTCGGCAACGCGTGGAAGTACTCGTCACGGGTGTCGCCTGCGTTGATCGAGGTCGGATCGGTCACGACCGACGACCAGGTCGAGTACTTCGTGCGCGACAACGGCGCCGGGTTCGATCCGAAGGAGGCGCACCGGCTGTTCCTGCCGTTCCAGCGCCTGCATCGTGCGGATGACTTTGTCGGCACCGGCGTCGGCCTGACGATCGTGCAGCGGATCATCGAGCGCCACGGCGGTCGGGTGCGCGGCGAGAGCCTGCCCGGCGAAGGTGCGACGTTCTTCTTCGACCTGCCGTCGGCGTAGACGAGATCCCGCGCAGGGAGGTCACAAAGCTCGATCTCGTACCCCTGTGATACGAGGATGGATGGACGTGCTGGACCTCGCCTGTTCCGAGCTCGATGCCCGCGCCGTGCTGCGCGAGGTGTTCGGTCATTCCGAGTTTCGCGCGGGCCAGCGCGATGCGATCGATGCGGTGCTCGCGGGGCGTGATGCGGTGGTGCTGCTGCCGACCGGCGCCGGCAAGTCGTCGTGCTACCAGGTCCCGGCGGTGGTCGCCGCGCGCGCGGGCCGCGGTACGACGGTCGTGATTTCCCCGCTGATCGCGCTGATGAACGATCAGGTCAGCGGCCTGACCGGGCGCGGGATTCCGGCCGCCGCGATCCACAGTCATCAGGAGCCCGAGGAGCAGCGCGAGATCATCGGCCAGTTCGTGCGCGGCGAGCTCACCGTCCTCTATGTCTCGCCCGAGCGCGCGGTGTTGCCGGGCTTCAAGGGTCTCCTCGGGCGCACGCGGATCGCGATGATCGCGATCGACGAGGCGCACTGCGTGAGTCAGTGGGGCCACGACTTCCGTCCCGAGTACATGCGTCTGCGCGAGCTGCGCGAGGTCGTCGACGTCCCGACCATCGCCTTGACCGCGACCGCGACCCCGCGCGTGATGGACGAGGTCGTCCGCTCGCTCGAGCTGCGCGCGCCCGCGATCGTGCGCGGCGACTTCCGGCGGCCGAACCTCGCGTTCGAGGTCTCCCTGCTGCGCAGTGACGAGCCACGGTTCGCCGCCACCATCGAGGCCCTCGAGCGCGCCGGGTTGCGCCAGCGCTCGGGCTACGGCCGCGGCATCGTGTACTGCAGCACGCGCAAGAAGACCGAGACCGTCGCCGATCGCCTGACGTCCGCCGGGTTCAGCGTCGGCTACTACCATGCGGGGCGCACCGCGCTCGCGCGCGAACGAGCGGTCACGTCGTTTGCGCTCGGCAAGACGCGCGTGCTGGTCGCGACCAGCGCGTTCGGCATGGGCGTCGACTATCCCGACGTCCGCGTGATCGTGCACTTCCAGGCTCCCGGCAGCCTCGAGGCGTACTACCAGGAAGCGGGGCGGGCGGGCCGCGACGGCGAGCCCGGGACCTGCCTGCTGCTGTTCGGACAGGCGGACCTGATGACCCAGCGCCGGCTCAGCCAGGGCTCGTCGGGGAAGAACGAGCAACGCGGCGAGGAAGCACTGCGCGCGATCGAGCGGTACGCGACCGGCGCGACCTGCCGGCAACGCGTGCTGTGCGCGCACTTCACCGGAACGCTCGACCACGTCGCGTGCGAGCGCTGTGACGCGTGCGTCGATCCGGATCGCGTGCGAGCCGCGCACGCCGAGCGCGATGACGACGACGATGCCGGCGCGCCCGTCGCTGTGCTGGCGTCCGCCGAGCAGCAGATCATCCTCGACGCGATCGGTCAGCTGCCGCGCCCGGTCGGCAAGCTCAACCTCGCGCGCGCCCTGCGTGGCAGTCAGTCCAAGGCGATGAGCGCGAACGGGCTCCTGCGACTACCGCAGCACGGCCACCTCGCCGCGGTCAGCGAGGACGCGATCGTGGCGACGATCGAGCAGCTGATCCGCGAGCGCAAGCTCGTGCGTCGCGGCAAGAAGTACCCGACCGTGACCTTGCCGGGCGCGACGACGAGCGCACCGCGCGGACGTGGTCAGGCCGGCGGCTCCACGCGTGGCGGTCGCGCGACGGCGACGGGCATCGCCCGCGACCTCGATGCCTACCGCCGGAAGATGGCGCGCCAGCTCAAGTGGAAGGCCTACATGGTGTTTCAGCGCGCCACGATCGCCGCGATCGAGAAGCAACGTCCGACCTCGCATGAGGCGCTCGCGAGGATCCCCGGGCTCGGCGTGTCGCGGATCGCGCGGTTCGGCGACGACATCCTCGCGGTGGTTCGCCGTCACAACGGCTGACGATCACGAGCCCACGAGGGGCTCGCATCACCACGTCGCCAGCCGATCGCCGCCGGTGCGGTGGCGGTCGCGTCGTGCGTCCCACCAGCGCTGGGCCCACCGGGTCAACTCGCGCGCGAGCAGCTCGGCCAGCCGCGGATCGCGGGTGAGATCGGCGATCTTTCGCTGTGCGATGGCGGTCGCGCGCTCCGTCGTCGGCCACGGCTCGGTGCGCGACCAGCGTTGTGCGACCGCCATCGCCCACACCTCACCGCGGCAGGCCGCGACACCGCGGAGCTGTGCGAACGAATCGGCGACACAGCGGTCGCACATCCGTGCGCTGGGGCATCCGCACGCGATCACGAGGACCACCCTACGTGGCGGGTCGGACGCTCGCGGCGTGGAACCCGTGGAACGCGCTGCGGCTCAGGTCCGGTCGTGGTCGTCCGCGCCGAGCGGCAGGCTGAACGAGAACTTGGACCCGCGACCGACCACGCTATCGACCCAGATTCGCCCGCCATGCGCCTCCACGATGCCCTTGCAGATGTACAGGCCGAGCCCGCTGCCCTTGCCGCTGCCCTGGTGATGGGTCGTCCAGTAGCGCTCGAACAGGTGCGGGACCTGCTCGGCGGGGATCCCTGGTCCGGTGTCCGCCACGCTGTACACGAGGTGTCCGTCGACGAGCTCGCCGCCGACCGAGATCTCATCGCCGGGCGCGCAGAACTTGATCGCGTTGAAGATCAAATTCGTGAACACGCGCTCGATGCGCTCGCGATCACACGACACGCGTACCGACTCGAGCGCGCCGGCATGGGCGAGCTTCATCCCCTTGTCCGACGCCGTCGGCTCGTGCGCCTCGATCACCGATAGGACGAGCCGCTCGGCGTCTTCCATTCCACGCCGGAGCGTCAGCCCATTGGCCTCGATCGTCGCGACGTCGAGCAGGTCATCGATCATGTGCTCCATGCGATCGGCAGACCGGTGGATCGCTGCGAGTCGCTTGCTCGAGTCCGGCGCCGGGTACGTCTCCTCGAGCAGCGAGGCACTCATCCCGATCGTGCTGAGCGGGCCGCGAAGATCGTGCGACACGATCGCGAGCACCTCCTCGCGTGAATGCACGGCCTGCTCGCGCTGGCGCAATGCCTGCTGCGATTCGTTGTAGAGCCGAGCATTGTCGACGGCGGTCCCCGCACGACGGGCGAGCTCGTTCGCGAGCTCGCAATCGTGCTGGTCGTAGGTCCGGTTCGAATCCGAGGTGATCAGGGTGATCGCGCCGAGCGCCCGTCCGCGTGCAACCAGCGGCGCGATGATGCAGGACACCAGGTGCAGATCACGCAGATCGCGGAGGTGCTCCGCATCGCGGGCTGACTCGATGAGTTGCTGGTCCGTGATCTTCGCGACGAACAGCGGCTCTCCTGTCTGGATCGTGCGGGGCACGCCGTTGGTGTCGCAGACCGATGGATACTTGCGCTCCCATTCCGCAGCGAGCTGGACGTGGTCGGGATTGGCGTGTGCGAACGCGACCCGCTGGAGCTCGTGATCGTCGGCCAGGTACACCGTGCACCAGTCGGCGAGCTCGGGCACGGCGAGCCGGGCGATCTGCTGGAGGGTCTCGGTGTAGTTGAGCGACGAGTTCAGCACCTTCGTCGCCTCGTCGAGGAATCGCTGGTCGGTGACATCGGTATGCGTGCCGAACCAGCGAGCGATCGAGCCGCACGCACCGAGGATCGGGATCGCCCGGCATAGGTACCAGCGATAGATCTCGGTCCGTCCGCGGAGCGGGAAGGTGGCTTCCCACGCCTGGCCGTCGATCCGCGCCTTCTGCAGGAGCTGGCTCACCCGATGTGCGTGGTCCGGGTGGACGAAGGCCATTGGCCCCACCGTCCGCATCTCCTCGAGCGTGATCCCGGCGAAGTCGAGCCAGCGCTGGTTGTACCAGTAGGGGCGCCCGCGCGCGTCGCCCATCCAGGCGAACTGCGGGATGTTGTCCGCGAGTGCGTGGAACTCTTCCTCACGCCGGCGAAGCTCGCGAGTGGTTCGCTCCGCGGCTTCGCGGAGCATGTGCTGACTGATCGCTGCCGTCGCGCGTGCGCCGACCGCCCGCAACAGGCGCTTGTCCTCCGGCGAGAATTCGTCGGTGGTCAGCGATCCCATGTGGAGCACGGCCATCACCTCGTCGGCGTCGATCAACGGGATCGCGTAGAGGGCACGGACCCGGATGTCGAGACGAAGTGCGGCCTGAGCGATCACCGGTTCCGTCATGGCGTGGCGCAGCTCGAACGGCTGCTTCGACCGAGCCACGTGTCCCGCCACGTGCTCGCCGAGGTGGAACCAGCGAGGATCGCTCGTCACGCTGTCGCCGTCGGACGCCCGCACGCGCATCGCGTGCCCCTCGCGCACGACCAGGCTGGCGGTGTCGATCGACTCCGAGGTGCTCACCAGGATGTGGAGCAGCCGCTCGACGAGCTCGTCGAGACTCCGGCTGTCGAGCGCCGCGTTCGCGAGCTGATCGAAGACGTGAAGCGTTCGTTCGCGGACGTCGAGGTAATCCTCGATCGCGTCCGTCACCATGTGGTCGACCACCTCGTCGAGGAGGCGTAACGCCGCCACCGGCACGGCACGCTCGATGGCCTCGAGCTGGGTCAGGATGCAGGTTCGAAGCAGGCCGATCTCGGTCACGAGCGCTGCGAGATCAACGTTCTGCTCGAATCGTTCGATCGCGTGAAGCTGCAGCGCCTGCACCTGCGACGGCGAGATCCGTCGGGCGCCGAGCTCCTCGACGAAACCGGCGATCCGGGCGAGCACGTCGGGGATGTGATTCAGGAGCTCTGCGGTCGGGAGCTTCCGAGCGCTGGCGAGAACACGCACCCGCTGTTCCCAGCACGCGATGATGTCGTTCGCGTGCTCGCGAATCAGCGACGCGCACAGCTCCGCGTTTGCTTGTGATGCATCCGCAGCCACCGGCACGTCGGTCTTCGTCATGCGCCCGCCTCCCGGGTACGGCGGCTGCATTCCCCGATCCCAGGGACTCATCACCGATCAGGCAACGTCACCAGGACGATGGTGCTTCACCCGTTCGTGAGCGTGCGCCGCGATCCCGCGTGCGCCACGAGCGCGAGCGCGAAGGTACAGCAGGACATTCGTTCATCTCGACGGACTACCCATGCGCAGCCCGCGTAGGAGAACAGCAATCCGCCGGCGCTGATCATGTCTGCCGGAAAGCAACCGCAGTTCTCACGTCGATGCGTGCGCGTGGGAACGCTCGGGACCATAGTGGCTGCCTCCTCGCGTTGCTTCCGCTCGAGCCGGCACCCCACGATGCGCTCGACGCGTTCGTCAGCTCGTGCCTGTTCGAGGTGACGTGTGGGCGTCGCCGCGGACCTCCGACGGGATCGCGGGCATCGATCGCGTGTTCGAGCGCGAGCCGGGTCATCTTCGGCTGTGCGGCCGGATCTGGACGATCGATCAGGCGATGCATCCGTTCTGGCTGGAGCTCGCAACAGACGCAGCGGGCACGCGCGTCGGCTGGCGCCTCTCGAGGTCGCCGAAAACGAAACAGGCAGGCGCGGTGCCTGCCTGCTTTGCTTCGGAGTCTCTCAAGCTCCGAACCGTTGTTTGTGACCCCATCGGGACTTGAACCCGAGTTTTCGACGTGAGAGGCCGACGTCCTAACCGCTAGACTATGGGGCCGTTGAAGGAGGGACGTTCTACCTGTCGCTGTGAGAACGGTCAAGCCTTCGCTGGTTCGGGGACTAGGATTCGAACCTAGATAGCAAGAGTCAGAGTCTTGCGTCCTGCCATTAGACGATCCCCGAGTGAGGGCACTGTTCCTATAAGGACCAGCGCCGTTCGTCAAGAGGCGGGCCGCCCGACAAAGAAGATCATGGTCTTGCCAGCCGATCTCGTCACGTGAATGGCCAGCCAGGGGGTCGAGGGGGTCTCGCTGAGGAACCGGGTCAGCTCGATCCCCCGGGATCGGTAGGGGCCGATCTTGCGAACGACGATCCCTTTTCGGTCGAGCTCCCTCGCGATGAAGTCGGTGGTCTCGCGGAGACCTCTGCCCGAGACGAGCTGCCCGGAACCGTCCGTACGGGTCCCGGGGGGCATCCGGACGTCGGGAGCGGCTTCCGCGATCGCCCCCCAGAGAACGAGCAGCAGGACGATGGACCGCACTGAAAAAACGGTAGCATGCGCTTCGGAGGGTCCCGTTATGCGCATTGCCATGTCGTTGCTTGCTGTTTCTCTCGCCGTTGGTTCGGCCTGCAAGAAGAAGGAGAGCCCGGATACCAGCGCGAACATGGGGTCAGGGACGACCACGACGACCACCACCCCCCCGACGACCGGCTCCGGTTCCGACATGGCGGGCAGCGGTAGCGCCATGGCCGGTAGCGGCGACATGGCGGGCAGCGGCAGCGCGATGGCCGGCAGCGGCGATATGGCGGGCAGCGGCGCGGGCAGCGACTCGCAGGCGATGTCCAAGCGCGGCGGCAACTGCCCCAGCCTCGTCGCCGGCTCGACGACCAAAGCCGAGCTCAAGGACGGCAAGATCCTGGTGACCGTCACGTCTGACGACAAGGACGCGATCGCCGCGATCCAGAAGCGGTCCGAAGAGGTCACCAAGGAGAAGACCGACGGCGGCGCCCCGGGCACCGCTCACGACCAGAAGGGCACCCACGGCGGCGGCATGGGCATCTGCCCGGTGCACCTCGGCGACGGCGGCACGGCGACGGTCAAAAACGACAAGAAGGGGGTGGTCATCACGATCACGCCGAAGGACAAGGCCGAGATCCTGAAAGGCGAGATCGACGCGCGGATCACCAAGGCCGCCGAGTGGGTGAAGACCAACGTCAAGGAGGGCGACAAGGGCACGTCCGGTGGCGTCGGCGGCGGCAAGGGCGAGCACGGCTCGAACCACAGCGGCTCGGGCGACTCGAAGGGCCAGGAGCGCAAGGGCGGCGACGGCAAGGGCGGCGGCAAGGGCACGGGCGGCGGCGGCGGCGCGGGCACGGGCAGCGGCAGCGGCAGCGCGAAGTGACCTCGGGCACGGTCGCGATCACACACGTCGGCGCGACCGCAGCGTAGAATCCTCGACGATGTCCAGCGGCCGATTCGCCTCGACGTTCGTCACGGTCAGCCTGCTCGGTGCGCTGGCCGGCGCTGCCTGCGACAACGGCAAGATGCACCTGCATCCACCGGATGGCGCGCGCGACGCCTACCAGGCGCCATGGTGGACGCCCAAGCCAGGCGAGACGAAGAACTGGGACATCCAGGTCAATCCGCCGTTCGACCTGGCGACGGCGCGGACGATGTACATCGTCGATCTGTGGGACGTCGCGACGCCGACCACGATCGAATACGGCGACATGGGCCCGGTCTCGGTGCCTGCCGGTCCGCTCGCCGGCAAGGTCACCGAGCTCAAGGCGGCCGGCGCCAAGGTGATCTGTCGGGTCGGCACCGGAGCGATCCGGCTGACCGATCCCGATGCGCGGAAGTTCGCCGGGTTCGAGGCCACGCCGCCCGATGATCCGACGCCGCCCGCGGCCGGCAGCGTGATCGGCTGGCACACGCGCGATGCCGACGAACGCTTCCTCGACCTCCGCACCGCGAGCCGCGCGCTGTGGCAGGCCAGGCTGTTCAAGCGCTTCGACCTGGCCAAGCAGCTCGGCTGCGACGGGATCGAGCCCGACTGGATCGCCTCGTTCGCCGCGGCGACGGGGTTCACGGTCACGATCGACGAGAACATCGCGTGGGCGAAGACGGTGGCCGCGCAGGCCCACGAGCGCGACCTCTCGGTCGGCATGCAGAACGGCACGAACGGCATCGTCGATCAGGTGGCGGTCGACTTCGACTGGCTGCTCGCGGAGCGCTGCGGCGAGTTCGACGACTGCGATACGACGCGCTCGTTCATCGCCTTGCGCAAGGCCGTGTTCGCGGTCGACTACCAGACCGACGAGGAGGGCAACGCGCTGCCGATGTCGCTGCTGTGCGGCCACCAGCTCGACGCGCAGATCGAGGATGGCCTGATCAAGGACAACGCGCTGTCGAGCAGCTACCGCGCGACCTGCATGTGATCACTTCGACGGCTTGCCGGCCTTGAGCGATTCGATCTTCGCGAGCAGCTGCACCCCGAGATCATCGCGCAGCATCTTCGCCACCGCGGGATCGACCAGGGCCTTGTCACTGAGGTCCATCGCGTTCTCGCTGACGGCCTTGTCGTTCTGCACGGTGAACACGAGTGCGCACGTGGCGTGGCCGCGCCGGTCGTAGCCGATCGCGCGCATGCCGACCGCACCGCGCTTGAGCTCCTTGAACTCGAGCGCGAGCGGCACGTTGACCATGTCGACGCGCCACACGACGAACGCCTTCGCGCGGAGCAGTTCCGCCGCGGCCTGGCGCTGCGCCGTGGTCTCGGCGGTGGCATCGATCAACGTGCGCACGCTGGGATGGTCGACCCCGCTCGGGTTGATCCACTCGGCGCGCTCGGGCGCCTCGGGAATCGTGTCCTTGCCGAGCTTGAGCAGCGAGAGCTGCGACATCGGCAGCCCGGCGTTGAGTTGCTCCGTGGTGCACGACGGCACCGCGGCGATGCCGGGAGCGTGCTGGAGCATCAGCTTCGCGAGCGCGGTGACCTTCGCCGGATCGGCCTCCGGCTTGCTCTTGGTCCTGGCGCAGCCCGCGACGGTCGCGACGAGCAGGCAGCTATGCGCGAATGATCGTACCGACATCTTCTCCCTTGAGTGCAGCGAGCACCTGGCCGGGCTTGAGGCCATTGACGACCTGCAGCTCCTTACACCACTGCGCGCGGGGGAGATATTCCACGACCACGCGCTCGAGCACGACGTCCGGAAGATTTCGCGCGGTCAGCTCCTTCGCGGTGATCCGTGCGATGTGCGTGGCGCTCGGGTTCTTCTTCGGGTCGTCCGTGTAGAGGCCATCCTCATCCTTGATGAAGATCGCGCGCGCCGCGCCGAGGAACTCGGCCGACAGGAACACGCCGGCGTCGGTGCGGTGCGGCGGGATCCGGCTGCCTTCCTCGCGCTTCTCCCAGTAGCCGAACGGCGGCATGCCGCTCATCACCGGGATGCAGCCCATCTGGAGGTAGAGCGGCAGCTTCTCGAAGTCATCGGGCAGCATGTAGATGCCGCCGTGCTTGGCGAGCAGCATCTGCACCATGCGTGCGTTCTGCATCGGGATGTACTTGCCGAGCGTGGCCACCACGCCGGTCGGCATCTCGAGCTCGGACGCGAGCGAGTAGATGTGACGGGCGCGCGTCCCGCCGCCGCACAGCAGCACGACCTGAATGCCGAGCTTCCGCGCCTCGACGATCTCGTCGAGGATCGGGAACAGCGCCTTGCGACCGCGGTCGAGGATGCTCTGGCCGCCGATCTTGACGACCTTGACGTCCGGCATCACCGCGGTGGGGCGGTAGTCGAGCGTCTCCTTGGAGCCCGTCATCGACGAGCCGGACAGCGTGGACTCGATCGTACGTCGCTCAGCCACGGGCGTCCTCCTTGATGATCACGGTGCCGACATCTTCACCGCGCATCGCGCGGGTGAGCTGGCCTTCCTTGAGGCCGTTGACGATCACGATGCGCTTCAGGTTCTTCGCGTTCTTCCAGGCGTGGAACAGCTCCTGATCGAGGATGTTGTCCTCGGGGAACTGCTTCATCAGCTCGGTCAGCGTGATCTTGCCGAACAGCTTCGCATCCTTGTGCTTCTTCGGATCCTTGTCGTACAGGCCGTCCTCGTCCTTGACGAAGATCACCTGCTTCATGCCGAGCACGTCCGCGAGCGTGAACAGGCCGAAGTCCGAGCCGTGCGCGGGCAGGTGGCCGTGATCCGGCGGCGGCTCCCAGAAGTGATACGGCGGTACCGAGATCGCGATCGGTGTGATGCCGGCGTCGAAGTAGAGCGGGAGATCCCAGAAGTGATCGCGCTGCATCGGCATCGAGCCGTGCGGTGCGAGCAGCGTGTTGAGGAGGATCGCATTGAGCTCCTCCATCGCGCCCACGAGCTGCGCCATGCCGCCGACGGGCAGTCCGAGGTCGACGGCGATCGAGATCGTGTGGCGCACGCGCGTGCCGCCACCGACGCCGATCACCATCTTCACCGTCTTGTCCTGCTTGATCTTCACGATCTCCGCGACGAGCGGCAGGATCGCGTCCTTGCCGCGGTCGAAGATGCTCTGCCCGCCGATCGAGACGAGCGAGACATCGGGAAAGATCTGCAGATCGCGTTCGCTGTCGGTGCCCGACAGGACGTCCTTGTTCTGCAAGGACTCGCGCATCAGCCGCGAGTTGATATGCGTGCGTCCATCGTCGCCGCGAGGAGTCGGATTGCTCATGGAGGGCTCCAAGATACCGCCGAAAACGAGGAAAGGCGCCACCCAGGGGTAGCGCCTTTCATCGCGTGAAGACCGAGAACTGGATAGCAGCCTTACAGATTCGAGAGCGGGCGAGGCGCATCACATGCGCCGGGCATCCCGGCCGGGATGGCCTTGCGAGCCATCGTCGCGTCGTAGAAGTTCTTCAGCGCCGTCATGCCCTGGTTCGTGGCGGCGTTGAACCGCGGGTGCTCGCGGTGCGGGTCGAGACCCTCGGAGACACCCTTGAACGAGACGGTGTTCATGATGACCTTCGCCATCTCTGCGCCACCGGTCAGGTCGACGGTCAGGTACTGCAGGAAGAAGTACTTCTTCGTGGAGACCACGTTGTAGAACAGCGCCTCCTGCTGCGTGGCGATGAAGCCTTCGCCACCGGTCGCATGGCAGTTCTCACACTGCTGGTTGTTGTTCGCATTCAAGTTGCCCCAGGCCTGCGCCATGTTCGCCGTCTTGAAGTTCGTGAGGCTCATGCAGCCCGCGAACTCGCTGAGGACGCGCTCGGTCGCAGCGGACAGCGTCTCGACGCCGGGCGTCGTCGGCTGCATTGGCTGACCATTGCGGAGCTCGACTTCCTTGTTGAGCCACGCCGTGATCTTGGTCTCTTCGTCGGGGGTGTAACCGGTGACGCCCTGGTGCGTGCCCGGCTTGACCTTCGTCAGGATGGGCGCGGCACTCGCGGCGTAGTTGCCGACGAGAGCGGTGTAGTTCGTTGCGATCGTCCAGCCATTGGCCGGATCGGTTGCGACGAACCGGGTCAGCGTCGAGCCCTGCGCCGTTTCAGCGTGGCAGGCGCCGCCGCTGCACTTTGCCTCGAGGACGGGGAAGACGCCGGTGTCGAACAGCTGCTTCGCTGCCGTGAGGTCAGAGCCGGCCGGGTTGTCGCCATTGTCGTTGCCATCGCCGTCCGGGCTCTCGAGCGGGTCAGGTCCGCCCCCAGACTCGATGCCACCGACGCAGCCGACCATACCAACCGTAACAAGAGCCGCGAGGAGTGTTGAACGCATCTGATTAGCTCCTGGTGTCGTCGTGGTCGTGGGGGAAGGTGTTGGTTGGGGACAGTCGACTAGCTACGGCGGCGGCGGATGAGAGCCGCGAGGCCGATGAGCAGGAAGCTCGCGGCGCCGCCGGTCGAGCCGGTCGTCGAGCAGCCACCGAGCGACGTGCCAGCCTCGTCAGCGGGCTCTTCGGTCATCGGCTCCGCGGGGGTCTCGCCACCGCCGCTGCCGCCGCCCGTGCCGCCGCCCGTACCGCCGCCAGCGCCCGTGCCGCCGCCGCTCGCGACCGGAGTCTGCGTGACGGGGACAATCGAGATGTACTGCGACAGCTTGATTTCCGGCTTCGTCATGTCCTCGGGCGCCTTACCGGTCGTCGCGAAGATCATGAGGTGAGCGTCGGTGTTGTTCGCCGTGCCGACGAAGGGGTTCGCGATCATCTTGCCGTTGGCGTAGTTGCGGCCCTGGTTACCCGGGTTGTTGCCGAGGTAGTTCGGGTAGAGGTGGCGATCGTACGGCGCGATGGGCTGCATGCCGGCGCTGGCGAACTTGTTCGTCGCCGAGTCCCACGTGACCGCGCGAACCTGCGCCGAGGCGCCGCCACCGGTCTGGCTACCAGAGAGGAACGTGACGCCGGGGACGAGCGCGTTGGTCGTACCGAACAGCGCGAACGCCATCCCGAGGTGCGTACCGTCGAGGCCGACGAGGTCAGGCGCGACGTCCGTGAGCGGCGTGATGTACTTCATGCCCGCAGCGGTCGCCTCGATGACGCCCATCTGCATGTGGTAGTAGGTGCCGCCCTTGCCGTTGTTGGTGTTGTTGTTGCCGCGGAGGTCACCCGAGCGCCAGATGATCTGGTCGGTCTTGGCGAGCTTGCCGGTGGTCGCATCGACCGTCAGGATGCGGCTCTGCATGGCGCGCATCGAGTAGGTGCGGATGCCGTCGACGTCCTTGCGGCCATCGACCTGCTTCTTCCACAGCAGGCGGGACTGCGCGTTGTTGCCGTTCTGACCGGCGCCGACGTTCACGGCGGCGATCCAGGTTCCGTCGCGCTGCGGCTGCGTGTTGCCTTCGGTCCAGGTCGCGATGACGGTGTTCGGGTCCGTGCCGAAGGTCACCGCGCCGTGCGAGCGCTCCTCGCGCGGGCACACCGAGAGGTCCGCGATCTTGGCGAGCGTGCAGGCGGTGAGGGCCGTATCGCAGGTCACTTCGTGAATCGAGACCCAGCCGTCGTCGTCGCCGTTACCGTTCGCGCCGCGCCAGCCGGCGATGCGGGCCTTGTTCGGGGCGAGGGTGATCGTGTCCGAGCACTTTCCGTCCTCGCACATCGAGGCGTCGTCGTTGTTCTTCTGGAACAGCAGGGTCTGGCCCATCACGGGGGCGCCAGCCTTGTTGAACACCTGCAGGTAGCGCTTGGTGTCGTTGCTGTTGTTCGGCTGGTAGTTGTACTCGACCGCGATCAGCTCGCCGTCGAGGATCGGATAGGCGGTCGGGTGGTTGGCGTTGCGGTACTCGTTACCGACGTTGTCGGTGACGAACTTCGCAGCGGTCATGTCGGCCGCCGCGGTGACCGCGCCGGTCGTCGGGTCCTGCACGAGGGCGAAGGGAACCGCCGAGAGCTGGACGCGGTGCTTGGCCGCGACGCCCTTGAGCTCGGTGGTCATCGAGAAGAACATGCCGCTCTTGCCGTCCTTGAACATCGCAAGGGTCGGCATCTCGCCACCGGCCTGCTCCTCGTTCGTACGCTTGAGGCGAGCTGGCGTGCCGGCCACCGGCGCCTTGTCGTTCAGCGGTGCCGGGATGATCTTCGCAAACGTTGCGGTGCGAACTTCGGCGTTGGCTGCCGAAGGCGCGAGAAGCCCGGCAACAGCGAACATCAGCAGCTTCTTCATGTTGGTCATTTCGTTTCGCCCCAGGTGGTGGTTGGTGTTGGCGAGCTATTGAGCAATCGATGTGCCGAGATTTGCACAGTCCAAGTAGTCGTAATCATAGGCTGTGACACCGGTGAAACATGGGGTCCCGGGGTCCCGATCTGGGGTCCCACCGCGCCGAACCCCAGGCGATCCCGGGATCTACAGCCCAGATCCGGGAGTCGAAGGGTCCCGACCGGGGAGAGGGGGAGTGGGGTCTCGCCCCCCGGCCCGGGGGAACTGACCCCACTCGACCGGGTGGTGAACACGCACACAACCGGTGCCGGTGTACCCGGATCCGATGGCGCCACCCGTAGATGGAGCGCGCCGAGGTCGAGGAACGCTGCGGTCGATCGCGGGCGTGCATGCAGCCGCGGCGTCTCGAGGCCGTGGTGGCCGAGACAGAGCTCCGTCGTTCGCGACCGCGTGTCGTTCAGCGGCTACTCGTCGTCCGGGGTGATCGCGGGAAGCTCGTCCTTCTGGATCGCGCGCGTGTGCAACGCGATCGAGCTCGCGCGAACCTTCTTGTCACCGAGCAGGATGCCGCCCTTGGCCTGCGAGCTCGCGGCAAACGTCATCGTCGCGAGATCGGAGCCGGGGAACTTGTCCGCGCGCAGCTCGTCGCGAACCGTCCACACCTCGACGACCTTCGACGTGTCGACGCCCTGGGCCTTGAGGACGTCCGCCAGCTTCCACGTCATCTCGCCGCTCGCGTCCTTGGTGGCCTGCTTCACGTCGAGCTCTTGTCGCTTGATGATCGCAGCGAGCCGGTCATCGAGATAGACGCGAATGCCGCCGCGGATCGGCTCACCATAGTAGGGCACGCCATTCTGCATGACGCCGTCGAGCTCGAGGCCCTCGTTGAAGACGAGCTTCGGCGGCTTCTTCTTGATGTAGATCATCACCGCCGCGATCTTGTCGGGCGTCTTGCCGTTACCGAACGCCTCTGGAATCTGCGGAATCGGCTTGCCGAAGGTGTTGCCGCCGAACCGGAACATGAAGCCCTCGGCGGCTTTGCTCAGCAGATCTTTCCTCTTCACGATGTTCGTCTGGGAGAACTTCGGTCCGTAGACGTGGAGTTCGTTGATGGTCTTCGCGTCGATGCCGACGGCCTTCAGGTAGTCGGTGAACTTGTAGAATCGCTGCTGCGCCCAGCGCCAACCCGGATCATCGGTGCCGGGACGCTTCTCGGCGGAGACCTTGTCCTTGACCCACGTCGGCTTCAGCCCGATCGGGAGCTCGCCCCAGGTCAGGAAGCCCAGTGGTTTTCCGTCGACGTAGACGCCGACATCCTTCCACTTCGCCATGCCCGCCTTGAACTCCGCGGGCACCCAGTCGCTGTCCGTCTTGTCGCCCTTCGCCGCGTCGGTCTTCGCCGCCTTGTCGGCCATCCGATCGATCCGATCCGCCATCATCTTGTCGCGGGTCGTCTCGATCGGTTGTGGTTCGTACGCGTCGGCCGGAACGACAGCGACCGCTGCCGATCCACTTCCCGTTTCCGTGGTGGTGGTGGGCGTGGGCTTCTTGCACGAAGACACCACGAGGAGCGCGAGCAGCGCGATCGATAGCCGCATGACTCCCATGACCACATTGTTCGCAGTGCGCATTCCCGGCGCAACCATCTGGGCCAGTTTCGCGGTTGCCCACATCCAGACCGCGACGAGCACGCTCGTCGACGAGGTCTGTACTTCCCATGTGGAGGCCCAGCACCACGGAGTGACGCTCGCTCGGTCCACAGATAACAACGGCTTCGCTGCTGGCACCAGTGTTGCGTCCTGCATCCCGCCATGAGGCAGCAAGCTGGGGCATGCGTTCTCCTGGGACTTCTCGTGGGTGCGTGCGGCGTGGGCGACGAGGGAACCCCAGCAGAGACCGATGACCGCGATGAGAAGCTCGGCATCGTGTGCAACGCGATGTTCTCGATCACCGGAACCTTCACCGCGGGCACCCCGGCGCGTCCGTCCGACACACCCACCGGCTGCTGGCCCGTCGGCACGTGGACGTTCACCGCGAACATGCGGGAGAACGAGTGCGAGGCGCCTCCGATGCAGCTCGCGACGAGCTACTCGTTCAGGGTCGATCGCAAGATCTACAACCCCGACCCGCCGGGCTCGCCGGGCTACGACCCCACGCTCGACCTCGGGTGGGACGAGACCTACACATACCTCGGTGACATGTCGAAGCTGTATCGCGTCAGCGTCAGCGAGGGCGGCAGCGGCGAGTGTGAAGGCAACGTGCAGCTGTATAGTGCGGATGGCACCGAGTACTGGAACCTGAAGCCCGGCCAGCGCGGCGCCGTGATCGAAGGCTTCGCCGAGTACGCGAAGTACGAGACCAACCAGAGATGATCGTTCATGGGTAAGTGGCTCGCCGTTGCCGGCATCGCGCTCCTCGCGGTGATGTTCCTCCTGTGGAAGCAGCTGGACTCGACCGACGCGACCGCCGCGCCGCAGCCGACCCAGCCGGACGTCGTCGCGTCGACGGCGTCCCGCGCGACGCCGAGCTCGACGACCCCCGCCGCGAAGCCGACCGAGGTGGTCGCCGCAGCCGAACCCGCCGCCACCGAGGCGCCGAAGAAGATGGACGTCCTCAGCGACGCGTTCTTCTACAAGTTCCAGGAGGTCGTCCCTGCGGTGCTCTCGCGCAATGCCGCGAAGTGTTACGAGGGCGTGTCGAAGCGCGTGCACCGCAACCAGAAGCTGGTCTTGAAGTTCAAGGTCAAGATCAAGAACGGCGAGGTCACGATCAACGACGTCAAGGCGGACGTGAACACGCTCGACAACGCAGGCCTCGAGAGCTGCTTCATCCAGGAAGTTCAGCGCACGACGTGGCGCGATGACGAGCTGCCGGACTGGGAAGCCGAGGACGAGCTCGTGATCCGGCCCGAGCGCGGTCTCAAGAAGTACTCGCGCGAGAACATCGAGTACGTCGGTCAGCCCGCACCGAAGGACTGATCAGCGATTGATCAGCGTGCGGAACATCGCGACCGCCCAGTCGAGATCGTCGAGCGCGACCCACTCATCGGCGGCATGGGCCTGCGCGATGTCACCGGGACCGATCACGATCGCATCGGCACCGTGCGCGGACCACATCGCGGCTTCGGTCCAGAAGTCGAGCGGCCCGACGCGCGCTGCGAACGGCTGGACGAGGTCCGCGAGCGCATCGCACGCGAACGGCACGTGCTCGATCGCGGTGGTCAGCGAGATCGCTGGATCGATCGACGCGATCAGCTCCGCGACCTCGCGATCCCAGCTCGCGCGATCGAAGCCGGGGTAGGGACGGAGCGACCACTCGAGCTCGCCGCGCGCGGGGATCACGTTGTAGGCGACGCCACCATGGAGCCCGGCGATGTTGAGGCACGTGCCGGTCATCCCCGGCGGGCCATCGTGAATCCGGCGGCGGCCGGCTTCGTCGAGCGCGACCGCAAGGCGGGCGAGCTGCGCGATCGGCTTTGGCAGGTGATCGGCCTTCGACGAGTGACCGCCCGGACCGAGCAGCGTTGCGCGCTGCGCGAAGATGCCGCGATGCGCGGTGCCGGCGACCCGTGCCGTCGGCTCGCACACGATGACCTCGCGAATCTTCGCGGCGAGCGGCGTATCGAGGAACGCCTTCATCACGGCGCTGCCAGCTTCCTCGTCGCCCGAGAACAGCACGCCGACGTCGCGCGGCTTCGCATTCTCGAGGGCGACCAGCGTCGCCGCGATCGCGCCCTTGGTGTCGGCCGAGCCGAGCCCGTAGAGCCGGCCATCGGCGATGTGGGGCTGCCACGGCTCGCGTGACCAGCCCGCATTCGCCGGCACCGTGTCGACGTGCGCATTGATCACGCGGGTCGGGGTACCCCAGTGCGCGAAGATGTAGGCGCCGGGGCTGCCATCGCTGCGGACCGTGGATTCGACGATCACGGAGTCCGCGCCCCGGGCGCGCAGCAGCGGAGCGAGGTGATCGCACAGCGCTCGCTCGTCACCGGGGCCGTGCTCGTGGCCGGCTTGCTGGGTCGGGTACGCGACGAGCTCGGCGAGGAGCGCGGAGACGGTCTTCATGGTGCTGCGATCACCGGTGCGAGGCCCGGAGGGGGGAGGATGGATCGCCATGCTTCGTGCTCCGCGATCATCGCGAGCGCCTTGACCAGCAACGTCTTGCCGGGCTCGGTGCGGTGCCAGGTCGAGGCGCCCGACGGGTGGGGGAGCGCGATCATCTCGAACGAGACGCCGCCGATGCTCGCGCGCTGTAGCGTTCCGATCACGTCGGTCAGCTTCGCGACATCGGGCATCAGCTGCCCGATCGCGAGCTTGCCGACCGGAATCACCAGCCGCGGGCGCAGGATCTTGGCCTCGGTCGCGAGGTGGCGGCTGCACGCGCTGATCTCGTCGGGCGCGGGGACGCGATCACCGCCGCCATCGGCCTTGCCCGGGAAGCATCGACACACCGCGGACATGTAGACGCGCTGACGGAACTCGTCCTCGCTCATCCCGAGCTGCGCAAACCACTGGAACAGGGTCTTGCCGGCCGTCCACGCGAACGGGCGGCCCATCGGACCTTCCTTGACGCCGGGCGCCTGGCCGATCAGCATCACCGGCGAGAGAACGGGATTTCCTGTCACGACCGGGCCGATCATCCTGGGGCAATCAGCGCAGCCGCGCAGGCGCGTCACGTGACGCTTGAGCTGGATGAGTGCCGACATCGGGCGACACTATGCCGCAGGCGGCCGGGCGTCGCACGGTCCGGAGCGTGCAACTCCGCGCGCCGACGCCGAGATCGACCCGGATCCAGATCACGCTGCGCGGCGGCGCCAGCACGCTAGACTGGATGTTGTGACCCACCACCCAGCACATGACCATCAGCCCGTGCACGACCAGCTGATCCGTCGGGTCCTTGGTCCGAACTTCCTCGAGCTCAAGCTCGTGCGGTTGTCGTTCGAGGAGCTCGAGAGCGGCAGCGTCGTCAAGGTGACGGTCCTCGAGGGCGACACGCCCGCGGATGTCGAGGGCAAGGGCGTCGGCGTCGTCGACGGTGTCTACAACGGCCTGCTCGATCGGTACGCCCGCGAGTACCAGTCCCTCAAGACGATCCAGCTCACCGCGTTCCACGTCGCCGCCGATATCGATACGAAGAAGGCGCAGGCGGGTGTCGACGCCGTCGCGCGCGTCACCCTCGACGTGACCAACAGCGAGGGCCGCCACTTCACGTTCACCGATGCGTCGCGATCGGTGACGTCGTCGTCGGCGCGCGCGGTGCTCGGGATGGTCCAGTACTTCGTCAACGCCGAGCGCGCGTTCCTCACCCTGTACAACGCGCGTCGCGACGCGCTCGCGCGCGGTCGTGAGGATCTCGTGTCGCGGTACACGGCGGAGCTCGCACAGGTCGTCGAGAGCACGAGCTACGCGGAAGTGATCGCGAACATCCGCAAAGAGCTCGGCTGATCGCTGGGTTCGGCGTGCACGTGCCACGTGCTCGTGCACGTACACGGCGACGAGCCAGCAAGGGGCTGCTCGGCCGATAGGTGCCGAATGCTCCACAACGAAACGCTCGGCAAACCAGCGTTCGTGGTGGGATCGACTCCAGGTGTTCCTGCAGGGCACTCGGTTTGG
Organism: Myxococcales bacterium; assembly: GCA_028287135.1. Taxonomy (GTDB): domain Bacteria; phylum Myxococcota_A; class Polyangia; order Haliangiales; family Haliangiaceae; genus JABFXX01. The sequence continues at coordinate 125,897 of JAQBQE010000063.1, read as the reverse complement.
TGACCCCATGGCTGCGGTCCGCGATGTATGCCGTTGAACGTCGAGCTCACTGCCGCCAGGCAGCGCTCGATCCGCGTGGCCAGCACCCCGAGCAACCTGTGCCGGTGATCGTGGAGGTGTACGAGCACGTGACACGTGGCACGTGCGCGCCAGAACGGCGCTACCTGATCAGCATGGTCAGTGGCGCGTCGCGCGGTGATCGAACGGCTGCGCGGCCTCGAGCTGGGCAGCCACCCGTAGCAGCAAATCCTCGCGGCCGTACGCGGCGACGAGCTGGACGCCGATCGGGAGCCCGGCGGCGTTGTGGTAGAGCGGCAGCGAGCACGCAGGCTGGCCGGTCGCATTGAACGGCGGCGTGAACGGCGTGAAGTCCGCTGCGCGGAAGATGCCGGCGAGCGGATCGTCGTCGGGAGATGCGAACGTCCCGAGCGGCACCGGCGGCTCCGAGACCGTGGGCGTGAGCCACAGATCGTAGTCCTCCCAGAACGTGGCGGCCTCGCGTGCATTGCGCTGGATCCAGCGCCACGCCTCCGCGTACTTCGATCCCGGGACCAACCGGCCGAGCTCGGCGAGTGCCCAGGTCAGGCGCTCGACCTCGTGGTCCTCGATCGGACGGCCGAGCATGCGCGAGCATTCGTCGAGCTCCATCGTCACGCCGACGGCCCACAGCGCGAGGAAGCGCGGCGTCCAGTCCGGATCGCGGAGCGCCGCGGGCACCGCCGGTTCGACGTGGTGGCCGAGGGACTCGAGCAGCTTTGCGGTGTGCGCGACCGCCGCCACACAATCAGGATGCGCATCGCGCAGCGACCCATCGAGTCCCGGATGCTTGCTGTCAAAGCCGATCTTCAGCCGCCCGGTGGGCGTCGTCAGCTCCGCGATGTACGGACGCAGCTGCGGGGGCGCACTGTACGGATCGCCGGGCTGCGCGCCCGCGAGGATGTCGAGCACCGCGGCCGAGTCGCGCACCGTGCGGGTCACGACATGCTCGCTGACCAGACCGCCATTGACGTCGCCGAGGTTGGGAGCGAACGAGACGCGGCCGCGGCTCGGCTTCAGGCCGAACAGACCGCAGCAGCTCGCGGGGATCCGGATCGATCCACCACCATCGTTCGCATGGGCGATCGGAACGAGGCCTGCGGCGACGGCGCAGGCCGAGCCACCACTCGAGCCACCGGTCGAGCGCGTGAGGTCGTGCGGATTGCGGGTCGGAGGCCAGGCCGGCGGTTCGGCCGACGGCAGGATGCCGAGCTCCGACGTGTTCGTCTTGCCGATCACCACGAACCCCGCCTTGCGGAGCGATGCGACGAGCGCGCTGTCGTGCGGGAACCGGATGTTCGCGCGCTTCATCGGCAGCATGCCGGCGGTGTGGAGCGCGCCGCCCACGGTCGCGCAGATGTCCTTGATCAGGATCGGGACGCCGCGAAAGGGCCCAGGTAGTGCGCTGTCGGCCTCGGTGCGCGCCTGCTCGAACAGTGGGATGGTGACCGCGCCGAGCTCGGGGTTGTGCTTCTCGATCCGGGCGATCGCGAGCTCCACGAGCTCGCGTGGCGTCGCGTCACCGGAGCGTACGAGATCCGCGCAGCTCGTTGCGTCGAGGTCCGACACGTTCATCGCACGCACACTACTCAAGTTCGCGCGGGCGCGCGATGATGGGCGTGTGCACCTGCTGTGGACCGGCGCGTTGCTCGTCGCGCTGAGCGCGTGCGGACGTTCCGGCTTCGATGCGGTCGGCGGAGATCCCGACGCGCGCGACGCTGGCCAGGGCGACGGCTCGAGCGGCCCGAACGACGCGAACGACGCCGCGACGATCGACGGCGCGATCGATGCGAGCGTGGCGTCAGGCTGGTCCGTGTTCTCGCCTGCGCCGTCGACGGCTGCGAACCTGTGGGCCGTCCGCGCATTCTCCGCGAACGAGATCTGGGTCGGGGGCGCGGGCGGTCCGATCAACCACTACAGCGGCGGGGCATGGAGCACCGCGCCGGGGGCGACCGGCGAGGACATCTTCATGTTCTGGGGCGCATCGCCGACCGACGTCTGGCTGGCCGGTCGGCTGTGCATGGCGCAGCGCTGGAACGGATCGGTGTGGACCATGGTCACGGTCACCGGCTGCGCGAACGCGAGCCTGTTCGCGGTCTCCGGGCTGTCATCGACCGATGTCTGGATCGCGGGCACGGCGGGGACGATCGCGCGCTGGAACGGGACGGCGTGGACGAGCTTTGCGCAGGCAGCGAACCTCGATGTGTGGTCGGTGTGGCCGCAGAGCGCGACGGACGCGTACTTCGTCGGGACGAAGGGCACGATCCGCCGGTTCACCGGGAGCACCACGCTCGTCAACGAGGACTACGCGATGAACGTGACGCTCGCGTCGATCTGGGGGACCGGGACCGGCGAGTACTGGGTCGTCGGCGCCGCGGGCACGATCCTCCACAAGGTAGGCACCGGCGCCTGGACCGCGGTCCCGAGCCCGACGACGCAATACCTCTACGCGGTGTATGGCACGAGTGCGTCCGATGTCTGGGCGGTCGGCTCCGCCGGAACGCTGATCCATTACGACGGCACACAGTGGACGGCAGTGGCGGCCCCGACGACGAATACCCTGCGCGCCATCACGGGCGTGCCGGGGGCCGGGATGCTGGTCGTCGGTGACACCGGCACGGTGCTGACGCATCCCTGACCTGGTAACTCGGGTTACAACCGTCCCATGGACGGAATCCTCACCGGGAAGTCGGCGCTCGTCACCGGCGGAGGTCGCGGGATCGGTGCTGCGATCGCACGTGCGCTCGCGGGTGCCGGCGCGCGCGTGATCGTGTGTGGTCGCACGAAGCCCGATCTCGAGGCGCTCGCCACCGAGATCGGAGGCCGTGCCCTCGTCCTCGATCTGCTCGATCGCAAGGCGACCGACGAGGTGATCGGCGCGGTCGGCCACGTCGACGTGCTGATCAACAACGCCGGTGCTGCCGAGAGCGCCTCGCTCGAGCGCACCACGGATGCGATGTGGGACCGCATCATGGAGCTCGATGCGACGGCGCCGTTTCGCGTCACCCGGGCGCTCGTCCCGAGCATGGTCAAGGCCGGGTGGGGACGCGTGGTCAACATCGCGTCGAACGCAGGTGTCTCGGGCTACGGCTACACGACGGCGTACTGCGCGGCGAAGCACGCGATGGTCGGCATGACGCGAGGCCTCGCGATCGATCTCGCGCGGACCGGCGTGACCATCAACGCGCTGTGCCCCGGCTGGGTCGCGACGCAGATGGTCGAGGAGGCCGCGGAGCGGATCGCGGCGAAGACCGGTCGCTCGATCGAGGACGCAAAGACGTCCCTTGCAGCGATGACTCCGCAGAAGCGGATGATCGAGCCGGCCGAGGTCGCGCACGCCGCGCTCATGCTGTGCGCGCATGCCGCGCGCGGTATCCACGGTCAGACGATCGTGATCGACGGCGGAGCGGTGCTGAAGTGAGCACCGAGGATGTGCTGGTCCCGGGCTGGCCGACCCCGAGGGGCTACTCGAACGGGCGGATCGGCAAGGGCCGGGTCCTCGAGGTCGGTGGTCAGATCGGCTGGACCCCGGAGATGAAGTTCCCGGTACGCGAGACGGCGGAGGACCGCTTCGTCGCGCAGTTCGCACAGACGCTCGACAACGTGATCGCCGTCGTGCGTGCGGCCGGTGGAGAGGTCGCTGACATCGCGTCGATGACCGCCTATGTCACCGACATGGCGATCTATCGCAGCGCTCGCAAGGAGCTCGCGGCGGTGTGGCGCGAGCGGCTTGGCAAACATTTTCCGGCGATGGCCCTCGTCGCGGTGTCCGCGCTGTTCGAGCCGGAGGCCGTGATCGAGATCCAGGCCGTCGCGTACCTCGGAGATTCCCCATGAGCATGCCCGTCCCGGTTCCCCAGTCGTTCGCACTCGACCTCACGCGCGGCGTCGCCACGATCACGCTCGATCGCGAGAAGCGCCTCAACGCACTGACGTTCGAGGTCTATCGCGAGCTTGCCGAGACCTTCGAGCAGCTCGATCGGCTGGAGGAGGTTCGCGCGGTCGTGATCACCGGGCGCGGCCGCGGGTTCTGCTCGGGCGGCGATCAGGACGACATCATCAAGCACCTGCTCGGGCGCGATACGCCCGCACTGCTCTCGTTCACGCGGGCAACGGGTCGGCTGATCAAGGCGATGCGCGCCTGCCGGCGTCCGATCGTCGCCGCGATCAACGGCGTCGCGGTGGGCGCGGGGGCGGTGATCGCGTGTGCGAGTGATCTCCGGATCGCGGCCGCGAACGCGAAGTTCGGCTTCATCTTCCCGCAGGTCGGCCTGTCGGGCGCCGACATGGGGGTGACGTACCTGCTGCCCCGGATCGTCGGGCTCGGGCACGCCTCGGAGCTGCTGCTGTTCGGCGACCTCATCGACGCTGCCCGCGCGCTCGAGATCGGGCTCGTCAATCGGGTCGTTCCCGACGGTGAGGCCGCGGTGAAACTCGGGCAGGAGTGGGCGGCTCGGCTTGCCAGCGGACCGGCCTTCGCGCATTCGATGACGAAGCAGATGATCGAGAGCGAGCACACGATGGCGCTGGCCGAGGCGATCGAGGCCGAGGCGCAGGCGCAGGCGCTCTGCATGCAGCATCCGGACTTCGCGGAGGCGCATGCCTCGTTCAAGGAGAAGCGGCCGGCGCGGTTTCGCGGCGCTGCGAGTGATCCCGAATGAGGCTGTCGAGCGACGACCTGCCGATGTTCTTCGACGAGAGCCATCAGGCACTCGCGGGGCGGCTGCGCGCAGCGGCGGCGGCGATCGAGGCGGTCGAGGACCCAGGGCGGCACGTCACCGAGGCCGAGCGCGATCGGTCGGCCGCGGCCGCACTCGCCGAGGCGGGCTTGCTCGAGCTCGTCGTGCCGACCACCGCGATCGACACGCGCGCGCTGTGCCTCGCACGCGAGATGCTGGGCTACGTCTCGCCGCGCGCCGACTCGATCTTTGCTGTCCAGGGTCTCGGAACGCACGCGCTCGTCCTCGCCGGCTCGGCGGAGCAGCGCTCGCAGCTCAAGGCCTACGCGCGCGGCGCAGGAATCGCGGCATTCGCGCTGACCGAGCCCGAGGCCGGCTCCGACGTCGCATCGATCGCCACGCGCGCTGCGCCGACCGCCGACGGCTATCGGCTCGACGGCGACAAGCTGTTCATCTCGAATCTCGGGATCGCCGATCACGCGACGGTGATCGCGACGACCGAGCCCGGGCTCGGCAGCGCAGGGTTGACCGCGTTCTGGGTTCCGCTCGATACGCCGGGCGTGACCGTCAAGCCGATGCATGCTACCGCGCCGCACCCGATCGGTGCGCTCGAGCTGCGAGGGGTGATGATTCCGACGGCAGCGAGGATCGGCGAGGTGGGGCAGGGCATGAAGCTCGCGCTGCGAACGCTCGACGCGTTCCGGGTCTCCGTCGGTGCAGCTGCGGTCGGCATGGCAAGGCGTGCGCTCGACGAGGCGCTTGGCTTTGTCACGCGACGCACGCAGTTCGGCAAGAAGCTCAGCGAGCAGCAGCTCGTGCAAGCGCACCTCGCGGACATGATCGTCGACCTCGATAGCGCGCGGCTGCTCGTGCTGCGCGCCGCGTACCTCAAGGACACCACCGGCGCCAAGGTGACGACGGAAGTCTCGATCGCGAAGCTCGGCGCGACCGAGGCCGCCCAGCGCGTGATCGATCGCGCGGTCCAGCTGTTCGGTGGACGGGGCGTGATGGCCGGGGCCGTCGTCGAGCATCTGTATCGCGCGATCCGTCCGCTGCGGATCTACGAAGGCACGAGCGAGATCCAGCGCATGATCATCGGCAAGGCACTCGCGCAGGGGGCGACCTGATGACCGCACCGTCCGTGACCTTCCCCGAGGAGCTCAGCCTCGCCGACTACTTCCTGTTCGATCGCGAGCGGGAAGGGAAGGGCGGCAACGTGGCCCTCCGGTTCGGCGATCGGTCGTGGACCTACGCGGAGGTCGCTGATCGGTCGCGCGCACTCGCTCGCTACCTCGTCGATGCCGGCCTGCGGCCGGAGCAGCGCGTCTACATCGTGCTGCCGGACCTGCCGCCATTCGCGTGGGGCATCTTCGCGACGCTCGCCGCCGGCGGCGTGCTGACGATGGGTAATTCGATCGCTCCGGTCGACGACCTGCGCTACGTCCTCGAGTACGTCAAGGCGGCGGTCCTGATCACGACCCCGCAGGTCGCGGCATCGCTGGCGCCGCACCTCGACGGGTTGCCGAACCTGCGCCGCATCCTGCTCGCGCCGGATGCTGCGACCGGTGCGGATCCCGAGGCGCGCGTCGAGATTCCGGCGGAGCTGCGTGACCGCGAGGTCGTCTCGCTCGATGCCGCGATCGCGCAGGGCCGCGGTCTCGCGACGCCGTTGCCCACCATCAAGCGCGACGATCCGGCGATCTGGCTGTTCACGTCGGGGTCGACCGGTCGCTCGAAGGCCGCGATGCACAGTCACCGCGACTTCGCGTTCAATACCGAGGTGTTCGCCAAGCGGACCGTCGGTTATCGCGAGAGCGATGTCTGCGTCAGCGTGCCGCGGCTGTTCTTCGGCTACGCGACCGGCACGAACCTGTGGTTCCCGTTCGCCGTCGGCGCGACGGTCGGGCTGTTCAGCGAGCGGCCGACCGCCGAGAGCATCGCGAACGCGATCGCGCGCTACCGGCCGACGATCGTCACCAACGTGCCGACGATGCTCGGCAAGCTGCTCGACCTCGACGACGAGCGTCGCGCCCGGGGCGAGGCGCGGCTCGATCTCTCGTGCGTGCGGTTCCACCTGTCCGCAGGGGAGGCGTTGCCCGAGCCGCTGCTGCGCCGGTTCGTCGAGCGGTTCGGCGGCGAGGTGTTCGACGGCATCGGGTCCGCGGAGATGTTCCACATCTACTGCTCGAACCGCCCGGGCGATGTGATGCCAGGGTCGCTCGGCCGCGTGGTCGAGGGCTACACGCTGGCGATTCTCCCCGAGGATGCCCCGGGTGCCGGCGCACAGCCGCTGCCACCCGGCGAGATCGGCGTGCTGTGGGTCAAGGGCGACTCGGTCGCGCACGGCTACTTCCAGGATCGCGAGAAGAGCTGGACGACGTTCCACGGGCACTGGTGCCGGACCGGTGATCTGTTCTCGATCGACGAGCGTGGTTACCTGTGGTTCCAGGGCCGGGCCGACGATCTGTTCAAGGTCGGTGGGATCTTCGTAGCTCCGCGCGAGGTCGAGGACTGCCTGATCGGACATCCCGCGGTGTCGGTGGTCGCGGTGATTCCCGCGATGGACCAGGGGCTGATCAAGCCGAAGGCGCTGATCGAGCTGCGACCCGATGCCCGTGACCGGATCGCGACTGCCGACGCCAGGCGTTCGCTGGTCGCGGAGCTCAAGGCGCATGTCCAGCAACGGCTGAGCAAGCACAAGTATCCGCGCTGGGTGGCCTTCGTGGACGACCTTCCGAAGAACGATCGTGGCAAGGTCGACAAGAAGATGTTGATCGAACGCGAGAAGCGCGGCGAGCTCGGAGGCGAGTGATGGGCGAGAAGTTCATGGCGCGTCATACGACCGCGAGCCTGTACACCCTGCTCGGTGGCAAGCGGCCGGTCATCGCTCTGGTCCCGATCGGCTCGACCGAGCCCCACGGTCCGCACCTCGGGCTCGGGACCGACGTCGTGATCTCGGCCGCCGCGTGCGTGCGCGCATGCGAGCTGCTCGAGAAGAAGGGACCCCTGACCGCCGTGATCGCGCCCGCGGTCAGCTATGGCGTCACCGATTGCGCGGTGGGCTTCCCGGGCGCCGTGACGATTCCCGCGGAGGTCCTGACCGCGTACGTCGCAGCGATCTGCGACGGACTGCTCGCGCAGGGGCTGCGTCACGTCTGCCTCGTCAACAACCACCTCGAGCCGGCGCAGGATGCGGCGATCCGCGCGGTCGTCGCGGGCCGCGAAGGCAAGGTCAGCGTCGCGTGTCCGCTGACCAGGAAGTGGGCGAAGACGCTGTCGGCCGAGTTCAAGAGCGGCGCCTGTCACGCCGGTCAGTACGAGACCTCGATCGTGATGGCCGCGGCACCCGAGCTGGTCGACGAGCAGATGCGCACCACACTGCAACCCGTTCCGGTCAGTCTGTCCGAGAAGCTCAAGGCGGGGATCAACACGTTCACCGCGATGGGCATGGAGCTCGCGTACGCCGGCGATCCGGCGTCGGCGTCGGTCGCCGAGGGCGAGCAGTTGATCCAGCGTCTCGCCGAGATGGTGGTCGGCGAGGTTCGCGAATCCCTGGGGCTACCGGCGTGAGCAAGCCCGATCAGCCCGACGATCGCGTCGCGCCGGTCGTGCGACTCGAGCAGCTCGCGCGGCAGGTCAAGGATGCAACCGAGCCGACGACGCTCGTCAGTCTCGCGACCGAGCTCGATGCGTTTGGCCGGACGGTGGCGCAGGAGCTCGCGATCCGGCGCGACGATCCGGATCTCCGGCGTGTGCTGGTCTACGTGCCGACGCTCCAGTCGCAGGCGCTGCTGCGCGCGGCCGAAGGTTTCGACGATCGTGGCAGCCCACGACGCGCGGTCTATGTCCTGTTCGAGGCGCTGCGCACCGCGTTCGATGCATCGGTGATCACGACGATCTCGGAAGCGTTGACGTTGATGCTCGAGGCGAACGGGCAGCCGTCGGCGTCGGCAACGCTGCGCGAGCTCCTGGCCGCACGCGAGCAGCATCGCGCCGAGGGCGGCAAGGTCGGTGAAGTCCGCGCGCGGTTCTCGGAATCGGTGCGGCAGCTTCGCGACTCGGTCGACTGGGGCGCGCTCGCAGATCCTGGCGAACAGTTCGATTAGCGCGCGGTCAGCGGTGGCGGCCGCTCGGCAGGAGTCGCGCCGTGGGAAGTCCGCCGGCACGCTCGCGAAGGAACAGCGCGCGCGCACTCTTGTCGACGAGCCGACAGGCACCCGCGCCAGCACCCACGCCCGTGCCGCACGCGATCGCAGCCATCACCGCTGCGCCGACGGCTCCACCGATCGAGATCGGAAGCAGCAGGCCGAACAGCAGACCGCCGGCGAGCACCGCGATCGGTGGTGCAAAGATCAGCTTCGCCGAGCGCCGCGTCGGTGCCTCCTCGTCCCAGTCGCGTTCGCACTCCGTGCACCGCTCGCCGGCGAGCAGTGCATGCACGGCACACCGGGTGGTCGTACAGCGTCCGCAGCGCATCACCGGATGGGTGACGCAGTCGATGCAGCGACGGGAGCCCATCCTCCAACTCTGCCCGAATGCCCGCGACAGCCAAGGAAGATCCTGGGGGAGGATCGCGTACGCGCTAACGCCGCGACATCAAACGAGCTGCAGGGGAGGCGCGCCGTGCGCCGTCACCCTGGGAACCACCGAACGAGGAGCCGGGCGCCGTGCGCCGCAGCATCACTCCTTGATGCCGTGCTTGCCCTTGATCTGCTCGAGAACCTTCGAGTACTCGACGTCCCACGCCTGGGTACCCTCTTCGAGGTTCTTGATCCGATCACGAACTTCCTGATCGATCTCCTCGTCCACCTTCATGTGCTTGGTGCAGATGTCCTTGATCTTGCGGCGGAGGACGACGTCTTCTGCGAAGACCTCCTCGATGTGCCGAGAGTTCATGAACGCCTCGAGCATCTGGTTCGCGATCCAGGACAGACCCTCTTCGTTGAGTCCGAATTCCTTCTGATCCGCGAGCTGGCGCTTGGTCCGACCGAGGTGCGAGTAGGGAAGTCCTCGGATCTCGAGGATGTCCTTCGCGCGCTCGGTCAGCTCCTTGTCGACCCTGATGTATTCTTTGAGAACAGAGGCCGCATCCAGCTGGGCTTCGTTGTTGTCGCTGACTTCGATATCACCCGCTGCCGTGAGCGACGTGATGATCTCGGCCGCGATGGAATCGACCTTGCCTGGATACAGTCTCATCTCGGCGGCACTGTAGGGTCCGAAGGGCACCCATGCAAGGTACGTAGCGTACTCTCGCGCTGCTTTTTTTCGACGATGTGCACCATTGCTCTACTCATCGACGTCGTCGCAGACGCACCGATCGTGCTCGCTGCGAATCGTGATGAGCTGTACGCGAGACCGACGCGTGCACCCGAACGGCTAGGCGAACGGTCAGGTCATGTCGTCGTCGGTGGAGTCGACATGTTGTCGGGCGGTACCTGGCTCGCCGTGAGCGCCGATGCGCGATTCGCGGCAGTGACGAATCAACGCGCGCTGTCGACCCCGCCAGCCGGACTGCGGTCACGTGGTCTCGTGGTTCGCGAGATCGTCGAAGCCCCGGATCCGGACGCCTACGTCGCCGCGATCGAGCCGCGGCGCTACGCGAGCATGAACCTCGTGTGGGGCGATGCCCGATCGGCATCGATCGCGTATGGCCGGCACGACGACGGCACGCTCGAGATCCAGCGGCTCGGTCCGGGCATCCACGTGCTGTGCAACGATCGGCTCGGGGCCGACGGGTTTCCACGCGGCGTGCGTCTCCACGCGGCGCTCGCGGCGCTCGGGTCCGCCACGTTCGCGGACAGTCTCCCGACCATCGTGCGAGCGCTCGGCGATCACACGCGGGTTCCGCTCGCCGAGGTGTCTCCGTCGCATCTGCCGCCGGACCTCGGTCGCGAGCTGACCGCGACGTGCATCCACAGCGAGCACTACGGCACGCGGTCATCGACGATCCTCGCTCTCGCACCCGGCCGCGTCCTCCACTACCTGCATGCGGATGGTCCGCCGTGCACGACCCCGTTCGTCGATCGGAGCACGCTCCTTGGCTGAGCCTCGTGTCAGAAAGCTCGTCGTTGCCGGTCTGATCATCGGCGACGACCAGCGCGTCTTGATCACCCAGCGTCGCGCCGACCAGGCGCTGCCGCTCCAGTGGGAGCTTCCAGGCGGCAAGGTCGAGCCCGGCGAGGATCCGGTGGCCGCGCTGGCGCGCGAGCTGTCCGAGGAGCTCGGGGTCACCGCCCATGTGGGTCGGATCTGGGACGTCCTGTTCCACGCGTATCCGGCGTTCGATCTCGTGATGCTGGTCTACGCGTGTCGGCTCGCGCCGGGCTCGCTGCCGCGCCCGGTCGAGGTCGCCGACCTGGTCTGGGTCCGGACCGACGAGCTCCCGGGCGCGTGGGACTTTCTGCCCGCAGATCGACCGCTGGTGGCGCGTCTCGTCGAAGAGGGCCCCCCGGCGAATTGACCCTATGTCTTTGACCTGCCTACAATTCGCGTGATGGAAGGCCGCGCCAAGGTCACGAAGGAAGTCCTCTGCGAAGAGGCACGCTTCATCCTCGCGAACGTGATGGCGGAGGCCCGGTACGGTCGCCAGAACCGGTACGACGACATCCGCCGCGTCTGCGAAGGTGCCGTCTCGATTCCGTTCGCCGAGTACATCGGATTCCTCGAGAAGTCCGGGTACCTGCGCCACGACCGCGCCAACGAGAGCCTCGAGGTCTCGCCGGACGGAGAGACCGTCGTCAACGGCGGCAACCTCACCGAATTCACCGAGCGCGCTGTCAGCCACTTCAAGAAGCTGCGCCAGAGCCGCGCGATGGCCGTCCCAAGCGGTGCGATCCCGATGGGTTCGCAGTCCGGCGTCCTCGCGGCCGGCGGGATGCGCGAGACACCGCCGGTGCGCGAGTCGTCCTCCGTCGCGGGCCCGCTCCCTCGAAAGGACCCGAAGATGACCGGATCCGGTGGCCGTCCCTCCGCGGTGGCCGGCGGCGAGATCCAGCTCGGCGCCGATATCGAGAACCGCTACGAGAAGCTCGCCTCGATCGGTTCGGGCGGCATGGGTACGGTCTACCGCGCGCGCCAGGTCGCGCTGAACCGCGAGGTCGCGCTCAAGGAGATCCGCGATCTGTTCGGATTCTTCAGCGAGGATCAGCGCAACGAGATCGTTCGCAGGTTCACCGATGTCGTACGCGCCTGGGGAAACCTGGCGCACCCGAACATCCTCCCGATCCACGACGTCAACCTGTGGACCGAGTACCCGAACGTCGTCACCGAGCTCGCCCCGAACGGATCGGCGCGCCGGTTGATCAACGACGCCGAGGAGCTGCCGGTCGAGCTGGTGTTCAAGTACCTGCTGCAGACCTTGCACGCTCTGCGCGCCGCCCATGCGCAGCGGGTGTATCACCGCGGCCTGAAGCCCGAGCAGTTGCTGATCGACGGCTACGGCAACGTGAAGGTCTCGGACTTCGGGTTCACCCGGATCGTCGAGCGCGATCACGCCGTGATCCGCCAGATCTACGTCGGCATGGGCAACGTCGCGTACATGGCGCCGGAGCTCTACACCGACGCGATGATGGCGGGTCCGCAGGGCGACATCTACGCGCTCGGGATCATCTTCTACGAGCTGCTGACGCGGAAGCTGCCGGGCCGGCGCTCGCCGATGCCGTCGCAGATCAATCCGAGCATGCCGAAGGGTGTCGATGACATCTTCGATCGGATGACGCGGGATTCGCGCGCCGAGCGCTACGCGACGGTCGACGACATCCTCGATGACATCGACAAGCTCGAGGGCATGGAGGCGTTGCTCGGCGGTGGTGATCGCGTGCTCGTGGGCGATAGCCCGCTGTCATCGATCAAGTTCCGTCCGGGCGCCGAGGAGCCGCTCGCCGGCACGCCGGTCGACGACAGCGAGGACGGGGACAAGAAGTCTCATCGTCCGTACTCGTTCCAGCAGCGCCGCAACAAGAAGATCTGACGGGCGCTAGCGCGACTTGCCGTCGAACGGCTGGGTCGCCACGTTGAACACGTCGACGTCGTCGAGGCAGCGGACGTTGATCGCGACCATCTCGCCCTGCGGGCCCTTGCCGCGCGCGAACGACTTGATCCCGCACGTCTTGCAGAACAGGTGATGGATCGACTTCTTGTGGAACTGATAGTCGGTCAGGTTGTCCTCGCCCTTCTCGAGCGTGAACTTGTCGACGGGGACGAACTGCAACATCGTCCCCGAGCGTCCGCACATCGAGCAGTTGCAGCTGATCGCGGTGGCTGACAGGTCGAGCTCGGCGTGATAGCGAACGGCGCCGCAGTGGCAACCGCCGTGGTGCGTGGTGGGTTCGGCCATGCCCCGAATCTAGTCTCGATCGCCGCGGATGCGAACGCCGAGCGAGCGCAGCTTGCCCGCGAGGAGGTCGGCCTCACCGGCATGGTTGTAGAGGTGCGCGGAGACCCGGACGAGCGGGCCGCTCGGATGATCGACGATCGGGACCTCCCAGCCGCTGACGAGCAGCGCGCGCTCGAGCGACCGCGCATCGGTCCCGGCGGGAAGCGCGATCGGGATCGCGGCCATCGTGCCGATCGCATGATCGGGGGCGAGCCGGGCCGAGGTCCCGTCGGCGAGGCGGTCACGGAGCTCGAGCGCGAGCGCGTGATTGCGCGCGAGGATCGCCGGCCAGCCACCACCCTCGTGTGCCATGGCGGTGATCGCCGACGGGACCGCGAGCTGCGCGGACGGATCGTAGGTACCTGACCAGTCGAGCTCGGCATGCTGCCGGTTCGCCGGGCCATACGCGGCGCTTGCACCATGTGACGTGACGAGCGGGCGCAGTGTGGCGGCGGCCGCGGCGGACCACGCGAGAAAGCCGCTCGCCTTGGGAGCGCACAGCCACTTGTGGCAGTTGCCGACGTACCAGGTGGCACCGAGGCGTTCGACGTCGAGCTCGATCTGACCCGGCGCGTGCGCACCGTCGACGAGCACCGGGATGTCGCGCGCGGAGAACAGCGGGATCAGGCGCTCGATCGGGAGCCGGAGTGCCGTCGGGCTGGTGATGTGATCCAGCAAGGCGAGCCGCGTGCGCGGGGTGATCGCCGCGGCGACGCTCGCGACGAGCTCATCGGGCTCGAACGGCAGCGCGATGTCGACGATCACGATCCGGGCGCCGCGCTCCGTGGCGAGGCGCTGGAGCTGGAAGAGGCACGCCGCGTAGACGTGCGAGGTGGTCAGGATCTCGTCGCCCGCGGCGATCGTTGCCGAGTGCAAGGCGATCGCGACGCCGGTGGTCGAGCTCGGGACGAACGCCATGCGCTCGGCATCCGCACCGACGAACGCGGCGAGGGCGGCCCGCGCACGATCGAGCTCGGTCTGCCACTCGAGGACGAAGAACCGCATTGGTGCCGCCTCGACCCGGGCGCGTGCCGCCGCGGCGACGTCGAGCACGGAGCGCAGGCATCCGCCGAACGACCCGTGGTTCAGGTGGACGACGACAGGGTCGAGCGCCCAGCGGGCGTTCGGCGATACCGGCTCGGTCAGCACGCGTACAGCATAGATCAGATAGCGCTCGACACCGGTCCTTGATAGTGTAGAATGGACACACCATGAACGACCGAGACAGGGGAGCACTGCTGGGACTCGCCGTCGGGGATGCGCTCGGCACGAGCTTCGAGTTCGAGGCGATCCAGCAGCCGGGGTTCCCCGAGCTCGCCACCGGCCCGGCGACCGACATCACCGGCGGTGGACCGTTCGGGCTGACCGCGGGGCAGATCACCGATGACACCCAGATGGCGGTGTGTCTCGCGCGCAGCCTGGCCGCGCACGATCGCGTGCTCGATGTCGAGGATGTCGGCGCGCGCTACGTCGCGTGGAGCCGCGAGGCGTTCGATATCGGCAACCAGACGCGCGACGCGATTGGCCGGATCAAGGCGGGGACCGCGGCGCGCGACGCGGGGTTCGCGACGTGGCGCGCCAGCGGGATGCGAGCGGCCGGCAACGGCTCGCTGATGCGCACCGCGCCGATCGCGGTGGCCGTGGCGCGCCGGTTCCTCCATGGGGACGTGCTCCCGCGCCAGGGAAACCTGATGACGGTGGTGGCCGATGCGGCGATGGCGGAGTCCGCGATCACCCACGCCGATCCACGCTGTCAGCTCGCGTGCGCCGTGTTCGATGTCGCGATCGCGATCTCCTTCGTCACGGAGCCCGACGGCAGCGTGGCGCCGGTGCCGCGGAGCGCGCCGATCTCGGCCATGCGGGCACGTGCGATGCACGCGGGTGCCACCGCCGCACTCTCGGTCGCGACCTCGCGGCTGATCGCGGCCTGGCCGCGCGCGGCGGATGCGACCGCCTCCGCGCACGACCGCGAGCTGCTCGCGATCGCGAGCGCGCGCGATGACCTCGCGCGCGATCTCGAGGCGGCGACCGTCGACGATCCCCAGCTCTACACGAGCGAGCTGCACCTGCACGACAAGGCCGGCTTCGTGCGCGTCGCGCTCCGGCTCGCGTTCTGGCACCTGCTGAACACGCCGTCGTGGCGCGATGCCGTCGTCGATACGGCGAGCCGTGGCGGCGATGCGGACACCAACGCCGCCATCGTCGGTGCACTCGTCGGTGCACGCGATGGGGCGACGGCGATCCCGGTCGCCTGGAGCGAGCGCGTGCTCGCAGCTACGCAACGCGGATCTGCCGCGTGGGCCGACGCGCATCACCCGCGCCACCTGCTCTCGATCCTGTGAGCTGCCTGTGAACTAGCAGATCTCGGGATCTGCCCCACGCGCGCAGTCTCGACGAGGATCGATCCAGTTGGCGTAGATTGACGACGTGATCGATCAAGTGCGCGAGCGTGTCGAAGGGTGGAAGTCGTCGTTGCTCGATCTGACAGCGGGCAATCGCCTGCTCGATGCGAAGGACGGCGCGACCTGTCTGCCGCTGCCCGGCGTGGATCCCGTCGCGTTCGCGGCGACGCTCGCCGAGGGCGCTGCGTTCGCGTTCGAGGCCGGCTGCGATCCCGCGGTCGATCGCGGCTGGCTGCGGATCCCGCTGCCGACCAAGGATCTCGAGCGCCGGCTCGTCACGATCCGACGGACGGCGCTCGCGGATCTCGCGGACGCCGGTGATCACACCCTGTGGCTCGCGATGGGCCTGCTGACGTGGTGCGAGCACGACGGGACGCCGCACACCGCACCGCTCGCACTGTGGCCGGTCGAGCTGGAACGAGCCGCCGGCGGCGGGATGCGACTCGTCGCCGCCGATGGCATCGCGCCGTCGCTCAATCACCTGCTCGCCGAGAAGCTGCGCAGGGAGTTCGATCTCGTGCTCGCGGTCCCCGGCGCACCGGACGACCCGACCACCGCAGCCGCGGATGCGCCGCTCGATCTGGCGGGCCTGCTCGATGCCGCCGAGGGGATCGCGGTCACGCGCCCCGGCTGGCACGTCGAGCGCGGCGCCAGGCTCGGCCTGTTCTCGGTGTCTGACCTCGCGCTGTGGCAGGACCTCGAGCAGCGCGGCGACGCCGTGCTCGCGAGCCCGGTGATCGCGCACCTCGCGGCGCCGACCGGCCCGTTCGCGCAGCCCTCGATCGCAGCGGCCGAGGCCGTCACGCGGCCGCGCGCGGCCTCGGATGTCCTCGCGCCTCTCGACGCGGATGCGAGTCAGCTCGCGGCGGTCGCAGCCGCTGCCGCCGGAGCGACGTTCGTCGTCCACGGCGCACCGGGCACCGGCAAGTCGCAGACGATCGCGAACCTGATCGCCCACTGCATCAGTCACGGCAAGACCGTCCTGTTCGTCTCGAACAAGATGACCGCGCTCGACATCGTCCAGCAGCGGCTCACCGCCGTCGGTCTCGGGGAGTTCTGCCTCGAGCTGCATTCGCACAAGGCGAGCCCCGAGCTCGTGCTCGCGAAGCTCGGCCGCGTCCTCGATCGTTCGTTTCGTCCGGGCACCGGACCCGCGGGTGACGACGCGCGGCTCGCCGAGCTGCGGTCGGCGCTCGACGCGCACGTCGCAGCACTCCACATGGTCGGTCCGTTCGGTCGCTCGCTGCACGCGGTGCTCGGGCGGCTGACCGAGCTGCGCACCACGCCGCGCGCGGCGCTCGCCGAACGCGATGCCGTCGGGCTCGACGGCGCCACGTTCGATCGCCGCCGCACGGCGGTCGAGGTGCTCGCTGCCGCGGCGATTCCGGTCGAGCCGGTCGCCACGCACCCGTGGCGCGCATCGACGATGGAGCGCACGGCCAGCTCGGTCGAGCTCGACGTCCGTGAGCGCGCACTCGCAGCGCTCGACGAGATGGCGGAATCGGTCGCTGCACTCAACGTCGCGGTGCGCGAGGTCGCCACCCTGGTCCCCGGGTTCGTCGGGCGTACACGCGAGCAGCTCCAGGCGCTCGGTGTGCTTGCCGCGCTGGCGGCTGCCTCCCCGCGCCCCGGCGCGGAGCTCCTGACGCACATCCGCAGCGGTCGCGGCGACGAGATCGCGGAGCGGATCGCTCTGATCCGCGCGCGCGGAACGGGCACGATCGAGGTGCCGCGCGATCCGATGACGTTCCTCGTGCTCGCGCACAAGCATCGCGGTCTCGCCAGCGAGGTCGAGGCTCGGTTCACCGAGGCGGTTGCTGATCTCGACGCGCCCGTCGTGTGGGCGCAGCTCCGCAAGTGGACCGGCAGCATGGGCCCGCTGCGCTACGTCGCGCTGCGTAACGCACGCGCCGAGATCCGGGCGGCCGCGCAGGTCGGCGAGCTCGGTAGCGATGACGCGATGATCACCGCGCTCGAGTCGGTGATCGCCGAGCGCGCGTGTCGCGCGGCGTTGCTCGCCGCTGCGGAACCGGCGAAGCGGTGGTTCGGCGATCTCGGCGGCGATCCGCTCGCGCTCGATCTCGAGAGGCTCGATGCCGCCGTCGGCTGGGCCGCCGAGCTGCGCAAGGCGTTCGACGCCACCGACGTGATCGGTGGCGAGCAGGGCAGGCAGGCCGCCTGGCGAAGCCTGGTCGCGCAGGTCGCAGCCGGTCCGGCGGGCTCGAACGACTCGGCGATGTTCGCCCGGCTGTTCACGCCGCTCGCAGACGCGGTGACGCGCTGGATCCCGGCGCTCGCGCGGCTCGCCGACGCGGTCGGCATCGATCCGCAGACGCTGTCTGCGGGCGACGATCACCTCGCGGCGCTGCGCGAGCGGGTCGAGACGTTGCGCCACGCGATCGATTCTCTCGGAGACTGGGTCACGTTCCACAGCGCGCGGCGATCGGCGCTGTCGGCGGGCGTCGGCCCGGCGGTCGCGGCGATCGAGCGCGGTGACCTCGGTGCCGCGGAGCTCGCGGCGTCGTGGGAGCGCGCGACCCTGCTCGCGTGGGCGGATGCCGAGCTCGCCGAGACGCCGGCCCTGGCGCGGTTCCACGGCGCAGCACATCACGCTCAGGTCTCCGCGTTTGCGGATCTCGATCGGGGCGCGCTGGCCCTCGCGCGTGCGCGCGCCCTGGTCCGGCTCGCCGAGCGCGTCCCGCGCGGCGTCAAGCCTCACGACCCGACCTCCGGGGACACCAGCGGTGAGCTCGCGATCCTGATGCAGGAGCTGAAGAAGCAGACCGGCCGCCGCTCGGTGCGCCAGCTGTTCTCCGATCTCCGGACCGTACTGCCGCGCCTGGCGCCGTGCCTGATGATGAGCCCCCTCGCCGCCGCGCAGCTGCTCGATGCCGCGCATCCCGCGTTCGATGTCGTCGTCCTCGACGAGGCGTCGCAGCTGCCGATGTCGTCGGCACTGGGAGCGCTCTCGCGCGGGACCTCCGCCGTGATCGTCGGTGATGCGCGCCAGCTGCGCGCCATCGAGAGCGTGTTCGACGCGAGTCTCGCGGCGAAGCTGCCCGAGCTCCGGCTGACCTGGCACTACCGCAGCAAGCACGAGGACCTGATCGCGTTCGCCAACCAGCGCTACTACGCGGACCGCCTCCAGGTGTTCCCGACGGCGCAGGGCTCGCCTGACCTCGGCATCTCGTGGCGCCGGGTCGAGGGCGTGCTCGATCGCGAGGGTACACGGCAGAACCTCGTCGAGGCCGAAGCGGTCGTGGCCGACGCGCTCGCGCGCCTCCGCGATCCTTCGCAGCGCACGCGCTCGATCGCGATCGTCACGCTGTCGCCCGAGCAGCAGGAGCTGATCGAGGATCTGCTCGACGCTGCACGGCGCGCGGACCCGAGCCTCGATGCGCTGATCGAGCCACCCACCGACGCTGCTGCGATGGTCGAGCCGCTGCTCGTCAAGCATGTGGGCACGGTGCAGGGCGACGAGCGCGACGTGGTGCTGCTGTCCATCGGCTACGCCCCGGACGCCGGCGGCGTGCTGACGATGGATCTCGGACCGCTGTCTCAGCCCGGCGGCGAGCGCTCGCTCGATGTCGCGATCACCCGCGCGCGCGAGCAGCTGCTCGTGTTCTCGAGCTTCGCGCCCGAGGATCTCCACGATGACGCGCCAACCGGCGTCCGCGACCTCGCGGCACTGCTCGCGTTCGCGCGCGGCAATGGCGGCGCAGCGCGCCCGGCCGACGACGCATACCCCGCGAGTCCGATCACCGCCGCGATCGCGCGTGCGCTCAACGAGCGGGGCTGGAGCGTGCGCCACCAGGTCGGCTGTGGCGCCTACAAGGTCGACCTCGCCGTCGTCGATCCCAATGACAATGATCGTTATGTGCTCGCGATCGAGCATGACGGAGCGGCGTACGCGAGTGCGACCGCGGCGCGCGACCGCGATCGCCTGCGCCCGCAGGTGCTGACGCAGCTCGGCTGGCGACTGCACCGGATCTGGGGCCTCGACTGGTGGGCGGATCCCGAGCGCGAGATCCAGCGCGCGCACGGCGCGATCGTCACGGCGATCGCCGCGAGCCGGCAGCGGCGTGCTCCGGTCGCTCCGACCAAGCCCCGACTCGGACGGATCACAGGCCAGCTCGCGTCAGGCTCGGCCCCGGTCGTGCGCATCCCGCCGAAGCAGAACAGTGGCGAGATCATCCTCGCCGCTGGCTCGGGTCCGACCGAGGCAACGCCGCTGACCGCGCTCGAGGGCAACACGACGCCGACCCGGATCGCGCGCAACATGATCGCCATCGGTCCGTACACCGCGGCCGCGATCCCCAACGGGCGCCGCACGCCCGACGATCTGTTCTCCCCGCGTCACCTCGCCGAGCTCGGCAAGGTGGTCGAGCAGGTGCTCGCCGCCGAGGCGCCGATGCACGTCGATCTGCTCGCGCGTCGCGTGGGCGGGTACTTCGGAATCGGGCGCGTCACGCAACGAGTGACCGATCAGGTCCGGATCGCGCTCAGCGGTCGCGGGCGCTGGGGCGAGGAGGCGAACGTCGTGTGGCGGCTCGATCAGGATCCGGGTTCGGTTCCGGCGGTGCGAGTCGCTGGCCACGGGCCTACGGCGCGACGCGAGATCGACGAGGTTCCGCTCTCGGAGCTCGCGTCGGCGGCGCGGATCGTCGTCGAGCGGGCATCGGGGATCTCGGCCACCGATCTCGTGCGTGACTCGGCGCGGCTGCTCGGCTTCGCCCGGATCACGGAGACCGTCACGACGCGCGTCACCCAGGGCGTCCAGCTCGCGATCGCGCGCGAGCTGATCCGCGTGTCCGATGGGAAAGCGCTGCTCGTCCTGGATTGAGTGGGTGCATCGGGCGTGTGCCTGCGTGGTGGCGTGTGCCTGCGTGTGGCCTGCCTGAGATGAGTTGCAAAGGCGCAGAGGACGCAAAGCCGAGGAGAAACCTTCGGCTTCGCCGATCGGGCGTGTGCCAGCAGATGAACGCCAAGGCGCCAAGGCCTCCAAGCCCTGAAGTCTTTCGGGCTGCGCCCCGGGGCGTGTGCCTGAGCTTGAACCGCAGAGAACGCAGAGCCGCAGAGCAGAGATCTTGTCGATCAAGATCCGTTTCTGCTCGGCGTCCTCGGCGTCTCTGCGGTGAGATCTGCTGGGGCACACGCCCGGACCGGGCGAAGCCCGAAAAGGTTCTCCCTCACAGCTTTGCGTCCTCTGCGCCTTTGCGGCTCATCCGGGGCAGACGCCACGACGGGGCGCCCCTCAGACCGCGCGGAGCACGGCGCGCTTGCCCGACGGAATGACCTCGGGCTCGCTCTTCCAGTCGGGGTTGCGCAGGTACTGGACGAGACCGGCCGCGAACCCCGCGGCGTGCGAGGCGTGGAGGACCGGGAACATCGCCCACACGGTCGGGACCGCCGCGGCACCGAGCTGCTTGCCGACGCGAACGGCCTCGGCGCCCGTGGCGAGCGCGTAGGTCGCGAACGCCACCGGTGCGACCGGCCACAGGATCGGCAGCACCAGCGTCGACGCGAGGCCGCTCATCATCAGGAACGGGCCGAGCGGACGCAGCGTCGGGAACTTGCCGAGCTTGATCAGCGTGCGAGCGCGGCCCTTGCCGTAGCGGAAGTACTGGGTCGCGAGCTTCTTGAACGAGTCGCGCGGGTAGTAGTGAACGACGATGTCCTTGGCCAGGTAGATCTTGCCGCCGGACTCGAGGATGCGCTGGTTGAGCTCGGAGTCCTCGTTCGTGATCGCCCTGGGATCCCAGATCCCGACGGTCTCGAACACGCGCCGGCGGAACGCACCGAGGAACACGGTATCGACGTAGCCCTCGGACTCGGCATTGCGGTAGCCGACGCCACCGGTGCCCAGGGGGCTGGTCAGCGCCGCGCACAGGGCACGCTGGAAGAACGTCTTGGCCTTGGAGCGCTGAGCTCCACCTACATTCTCGGCGCCGGTGCGCTCGAGCGCCTCGACGCACTTGCGGACGTAGTCGGGGGCGTACTCGCAGTGGACGTCCATCCGCACGATCACGTCGCCGGTCGCCTGCTTGACCAGCAGACCGAGCCCCGCCGCCTGGATCTTATCGGGGTTGTCGACCATCTGGATGCGCGGATCTGACTCGCTGAGGCGTGCAAGGATCTCCCGGGTCCGGTCGGTCGACCGACCATCGGCCACGAGGATCTCGATCAGGTCAGGGGGGTAATCCTGCGCCTGGACGCTCGCAATGCACGTTTCGATGTAGTGCTCTTCGTTGAAGGCGGGCATCGCAATGGTGACGCGCGGTAGCGTGGTCATGATGTGGCGGCCTGACGTGCAACGTGGATGCCCGCGCCGAGCACGACGGCGCCGCCCAGGGCGGTCAGTGGGCGCAAGGGCTCGTGCCAAACCAGCACGCCGACGATCACGGCGACGATCGGCTCGGCGTAGGTGAGGACCGCCGCACGCGCGCTCTCGATCCGGGCGAGCCCCACCACGAACAGGATCCCGGAACCGGCGCCGAGCGTGACCGCTCCGAACGTGAGGAGCGTGAGGTCGTAGGTCGTGATCGCGTCGGTGTAGCCGAGCAGCAGGGGCGCGGTCAGCGCCCCCGCGATCAGCGAGTGGTAGGACATCGCGCGGACCGGACCGATCCGGGCGGCGAGGCGGCGCACCGTGAACACGTTGCCCGCGTAGCAGCAGGCCGAGAGCAGGCCGAGCAGTGCTCCCGTCAGCGCACCGGATGGGACCTCGCGCCACGGCTCGAGCATGACGACGAGCCCGAGCAGTGCCGCCACGGCTGCGGGCCGCGCTCCGGGCGTGGCCACCCGATCGATCCGCGGCGCCACGAGAGCGATCAGGATCGGCGCGACGTAGTGGGTGAGCACCGCGATCGTGACCGTGGTCGTCGCGATCGCTCCGAAGAAGGCGAGGACGTTCAGCGCATCGAACAGCGAGTTCGCGCACAGCAGACCGACCGTCGTGCGGTCCCAGGTCGCGCGCGGCCGGCGCAGGGCGATCGGCAGCGTGACGAGTCCCATCACGAGGAAGATGATCGGCGTCGTGACGGTCGCCGGCAGTCCGGTGGGGCGCAGCAGCAGGCTCCACGTTCCCCAGGAGGCGGCAGCCAGCGTGACCATCAGCAGGCCGGAGAGCACGACGCGGTATCGTATCTCGCGTGAGCGAACGCGAGGCCTTCGTGCGGCAGTTCCATGCGGCGCATCCCGGGATCACCGGGCGAGCGTTCGCGCGTGGCGGCAGCTACGACCAGATCGCGGCGCTGGTGCCGCCCGATGCGCGCGTCCTCGATCTGGCATGTGGAGACGGGGTGCTGCTCGCGAAGCTCGGGCCTCACGCGATCGGGCTCGACGTCTCGCGCGAGGAGCTCGGGCGCATCCCGCGGGGGGTGCAGGGCAGGGCACAGGCGCTCCCGTTCGCCGACGCGTCGTTCGACGTGTGCACCTGTCACCTCGCGTTCATGCTGTTCGACGAGGTCGACCGCGTGGTCGCCGAGCTCGCACGCGTGCTCGTGCCCGGCGGAGCGTGGATCGCCTTGCTCGGTGGCGGGCCGACGGCGACCGGCGATGACGCGTTTCATCGCTTCCTCGCGATCCTCGCCGAGCACGCGCGGGCACCGCTCCGGCTCGGGGAACCGCGAGCCCGGACCGAGCGAGGCTGGCAGGAGCTGTTCGCGGGCTGGCGCGAGGTCAGCTTCGAGCGCCTGGAGATCGATCTGGGTGGCAGCTTCGACGAGGTGTGGGCCTTCCTCGGTGCGAGCTACGAGGTTCCGGCACCCTCGGCGGACGCGATCCGGGACCAGCTCCGCGCCGCGACCGCAGGCATCACCGACGCAACGGGCTCGATCCCGTGCCAGGTCGTGACATGGCTCGCACGGGCGGTCCGCGCCTCCTGATACGATGGAGGGATCGATGAGCAGACTCGCGTGGGTGTGGGCGTCGCTCGGGCTCGGACTTGGCGGTTGCATCCTGTCGTCGTCCGTAGATCCGGCGTGTGGTGACGGCACCAAGGACGTCGGCGAGCAGTGCGATGACGGTGACCTCGAGGCCGGCGATGGCTGCTCGAGCACCTGCACCTTCGAGCCGTTCTGCGGGGACGGCATCAAGGACGACGACGAGGAGTGCGACGACAACAACATCGCGGGGGGCGATGGCTGCTCGGCGATCTGCCAGATCGAGCCGTTCTGCGGGGACAGCACCACCGACCCAGGCGAAGGCTGCGACGACGGCGCGCACGTTCCGAGCGACGGCTGCTCGCCGATGTGCCAGGTCGAGGTGACGTACGCGACGACGGCACGCTGGTCGTTTCGCACCGTCGCCTCGTCGACCGCCCTTGCATGCCCGACGGGCGTCACGACGATCCAGGTCATCTCGCAGGCGCTCGACGGCGACTCGCCGGTCGGTTCAGCGACCGTGGACCTGTTCGACTGCGCGACGATGACGGGAACGATCACGCCGGTGTACCAGGGGCGGTACCAGACGTTCCTCGCGGCGGGAAACAGCTCGGGGACCCAGGTCTACGCGACGACGGTCTCCGCGGTGGTGGATCTGACGACCAGCGATGGGGACTACACGGCAGCGTTCGTCGACGATGGCGGTTACTTCTCGCTCGCCTGGACGCTGATCGGTGCGAGCAGCAACCTCCCGAAGACCTGTGCGGACGCGATGACGACCAGCGTCAGCGTGCTCAGCACCGCGGTCGCAAGCCCGACGAGCTTCTTCGAGGATCTCTACACCTGTGCCGACGGTGGCGGCGTCACCGCTGCGTTGCCGGCGGGGACCTACACGGTCTCGGTCAGCGGGCTCGATGCATCCGATGGATCGCTCGGCACGCCGGTGAACCTGACGGACAGGACCATCGTCGCACCGAACAAGGTCACCAACCTCGGGACGGTCACGATCCCGATCGACGGGCTGTGACCTCGACGTTCGCGGGCGCGCTCAGACGTTGAACAGGAAGTGCATGATGTCGCCGTCCTGGACGACGTACTCCTTGCCTTCCATCCGCATCTTGCCGGCCGCCTTGATCGCGGCCTCGCTGTGGTGCTGCTCGAGATCGGCGAGCGAGTACACCATCGCGCGGATGTAGCCCTTCTCGAAGTCGGTGTGGATCACGCCGGCTGCCTCGGGACCGGTCGCGCCCTTCTTGACCGTCCACGCGCGGACTTCCTTCTCGCCGGCCGTGAAGTACGACTGCAGACCGAGCAGGCGGTAGCACTCGCGCGCGAGCGTCGCGAGCGCGGGCTCGGTCAGCCCGTAGGAGGCGAGCAGCTCACCGCGGTCCTCCTCGCTGACCTCGGCGAGCTCGGCCTCGACCTTGCCGCACAGGATGACGACGCCCGCGCCTTCCTTCTCGGCGCGAGCGCGAACGAGGTCACTCCATGCGTTGCCCTTGGGCAGATCCGACTCGCCGACGTTGCAGCAGTAGAGGACGGGCTTCGCGGTGATCAGGCCGAACGTGGCGAGCTGCTTCTTCTCGTCATCGGTGAGCTCGAGGGTGCGTGCCGCCTTCCCGGCGGCGAGGTGCTTCTGCACCTTCTCCGCGAGGGCGAGCTCGATCTTCGCTTCCTTCTGGCCGGTCTTCGCGCCGCCCGAGGCCTTCTTGACGCGCTTCTCGGCGCTCTCGAGATCCGCGAGTGCGAGCTCGAGGTCGATGATGTCGATGTCGCGCATCGGATCGACCGAGCCGGCGACGTGGATGACGTTCGGGTCATCGAAGCAGCGCACCATCATCAGGATCGCGCTGGTCTCGCGGATGTTCGCGAGGAACTTGTTGCCGAGCCCTTCGCCCTGGGACGCGCCCTTGACGAGTCCGGCGATGTCGACGATCTCGACGATCGCGGGAATCACCTTCTGCGGCGGGATGAACTTCGTGATCCGCTTCAGGCGCGGGTCCGGAACCGGAACGATGCCGACGTTCGGATCGATCGTGCAGAACGGATAGTTCGCCGCTTCAGCCTTGCCGGCCGTGAGCGCATTGAACACCGTGCTCTTGCCCACGTTGGGGAGACCGACGATCCCGACGGAGAGTGCCATAAGCCGCAATGCCTACCCCACATGGCCAAGGAATGGCAAGGCAGCGCGATCACAGGCATCAGCCGTCTTGGTACCTGACAGTGGACCGCGGGGTGCGCCGGGCCGGGCCTGTGCCAAGCTGCGCCGGATGAATCGCACCCTCGCGCTCCTCGCCGTGGCGCTCCTCGGTGGCTGTGGCGACAACCTCGAGGTGCCGGTGGGCGCCGATCCGGTCCCGGGCGACCTCCTCGGGCGGCTCCGGGCGCTGCCCGGCGTCACCGCGGTCGAGACACCGACCGACACCACCGGGTTCCAGTACATCGTCCTGCAGTTCACCCAGCCGGTCGACCACGAGGATCCGGACGGCCCGAAATTCCAGCAGGAGGTCTCGCTCCTCCACCGCGATCTCGGGGCTCCGATGATCGTGCAGACCTCGGGCTACTGGGACTACTACCTCGACAGCCCGGTCGAGCTCACCCGGCTGCTGTCGGCCAACCAGATCTCGATCGAGCACCGGTTCTTCGGGAGCTCGCGGCCCGAGCCCGCGGACTGGTCGAAGCTGACGATCCGGCAGATGGCGGATGACCAGCACGCGATCATCGAGGCGCTCCGCACGATCTATGACGGGGCGTTCGTCACGACCGGCGGATCGAAGGGCGGGATGACCGCCGTCTATCACCGCAGGTTCTACCCGGATGACGTCGACGGCACGGTGCCGTATGTCGCGCCGCTGTCGTTCGGCGCGCCCGATCTGCGGTACTCGGCGTTCGTCGACACGCTGGGGCCGGCCGCGTGCCGCCAGGCCGTGCGCGGTGTCGCGATCGAGCTGCTCTCGAACCGCCGCGCCATGGTCGAGTCGCGAACCACGGATCAGGCGCAGACCGAGGGCCATGACTACACCCGGATCCCGCTCGCGCCCGCGGTCGAGTCGTCGATCCTGAGCCTCGAGTGGGCGTTCTGGCAGTACTACGGCGTCGGGCTGTGCCCGCAGGTCCCGGTGGCCAGCGCGTCGGACGAGGTGCTGTGGTCGTTCCTCGATCAGGTCTCGCCGCCGAGCGACAACGACGATGCGCAGGTCAGCGCGTTCGACGCGTACTACTACCAGGCGTACGGCCAGCTCGGGTATCCCGACAGCGCGACCTCCTACCTCGACCAGTACCTCCAGTTCTCCGACGCGGACTACGCCGGCTCGTTGCCCACGGCCATCCCGCCGTATGACGGCGGTGCCGCGATGCGCGACATCGACCAGTGGGTCAAGGCCGAGGGCGATCGCCTGCTGTTCGTCTATGGCGAGTGGGACCCGTGGACCGGCGGCCAGTTCGAGCTCGGTCAGGCCACCGATTCGCTCCGGCTCGTCCAGGCGAAGGGTAGCCACAGCTCGCGGATCGGCCGGCTCGCTGCCGATGACGAGGCAGCCGCTCACGCCAAGCTCGCGGCGTGGACCGGGGTGACGCCGAGCGTGGTCCAGCAGCAGCGCAGCCGCAGCAGCGAGGACGACCGTCGCGAGCCGCGCGTGCCTCCTGCGATCGTCCGCGCGATGCGCGGCCGCTGAGCTGATAAGGTCTTTGCATGAGTGATCGGCGCGTCGTCCTCGTCACCGGATCGACCGACGGCATCGGGCGCGCCACCGCGCGTGCGCTCGCTGCCGGAGGGATGAAGGTCATCCTGCACGGCCGGAGCAAGCCGAAGGTCGATGCCGTGCTCGCCAGGCTCACCGAGGAGCTTCCTGGTGCCGAGATCGAGGGCGTGTCGTTCGATCTCGGATCGCAGACCGCGGTCCGCCGTGGTGCCGAACAGATCCTCGCGCGGGTTCCAGCGCTCCACGCGCTCGTCAACAATGCGGGCATCTTTGCCGACGAGCGGACGTTGACCGAGGACGGCATCGAGCTGACGTTCGCCGTCAGCCACATCGGGCACTTCCTGTTGACCGAGCTGCTCGCGCCGCGGCTCGAGGCGAGCGCCGACGGTTCACCCTCGCGCGTGATCAACGTGTCCTCGATCGCGCACACCCGCGGCCGGATCCACCTGGACGATCTGACGCTGTCAGCCGGATGGACGGGCTATGCCGCCTACGCGCAGGCCAAGCTCGCGAACGTGATGCACGCGCTCGAGCTCGCGAAGCGGCACGATCCGGCCAAGCTCGTCGCGTACTCGCTGCATCCGGGCGTGATCGGGACCAAGCTCCTGCGCCAAGGGTTCGGGCCGATCCAGGGCGGGCCCGTGGATGCAGGCGCACGGACCCCGGTCCGGCTCGCGGCCGCGGAGACCGTCGATGACCCATCCGGAACCTATTTCAGCGAGGGCACCGCGACGCAGCCCGCTGCGGCGGCGCGCGACCTCGACGTGCGCTCGGCACTGTGGGATGCATCGCTGCGGCTATGCTCGACGACGAACCCCAAGCGATCGCAGGTTTGATCGCCGCAGGCGATGACCAGGCGGCCTACGCGCGTCTGCGCACCGGGCTCGGCTGGCCACGCGGGCGCGAGCTGCCGGCGGCGGAGCTCCCGCGCTGGGTCGAGCTGCTCGGCGAGCTGGCGGAGCGGCGTGGTGCGACGCCGCTGGCAGAGCTCGCGGCGGCCGTCGTCCGAGATCCCGACAGTCCAGACCGGCTGTACGAGCTCGGCTACGCGCTGATCGATGCAGGTGCGCCAGCCATCGCAGCGTCGGTGCTATGGCGCTGTCTCGCGCTCGTCGGTGATAGCGAGGAGGTCGTGACCGAGCTGGTCAGTGCCCTCGAGAGTGCGCTCGCATACCCCGACGCGTTGGCGCTGCTCGAGCAGCACGCGCCGCTGCGCGCACGCAGCTTCCTCGTCCGCTACCTCTACGCCTTCAACGCGGCGATGACGGGCAAGCTCGACATCACGCGCAGCGTCCTGCCGCAGCTCGTCCCCGATTCGACCGAGGCGATCGCGCTGAACGCCACGATCGCCGGGATCATCGATCGAGCGGATCGCGTCGCGAGCGTGTGTCCCCTCGACGATCGCGATCTCCGGGGCTGGCACTACGTGCTGACCGGCACCCTGCTTACCCACCAGTCGCCGTATGGCTTCGAGGACCCGATGCACGGTCGCTACGCCTGGCTCGCGGATTCGTTGCCTCGGCTCGCGACCGGCATCGAGCGGCTGGTCGCACTCGTGCGTCCGCTCGGCCTGCCGTGTGTGTACGCGCCCCCGGGCAAGAGCCACGAGATCGTCGGTCAGGCCGTGGCGGCGAGACTCTCGATCCCGCTGGTGCCGTGGCCGTCGATCGGCGTGCCGGCGCCCGGGCTGGTCGTGCTCTACGATCTCGCCGACCTCGATCCGGCGCATGTCGGGCAGCTGATCCAGCGGCGCCCCGAACAGATCGTGTTCGCGCATGCGTGTCCGTGGACGGTGGACAGCGCGATCGCGCCCGAGGTGACGACGCTGCTCTACCAGTCCCTGGTCGCGCCGTGGGGCGAGTCGATGGTGGTCGATCCGACGACGCGGGAGGTCGCGACGTCGGTCGCCGACGAGCGCTCGACCGAGGCCATCGCCCAGGACCTGCTCGCGAGCCCTGGGCTCGAGGCGAGCGAGCTCGTCGCGGACGATACGCCCCGCTGGGAGGCGCTGCTCCACCGCGTGTGGCCTCCGACGCCCGGTCCGAGATCACGCGTCTGGGCGGGCGGTCCGGTTGCTTCGAGTCGGTTCTCGTAGCGCGTGCTACGTTGACCTGACGTGAAGAAGATCCTCGTCGTCGAAGATGATCCGGTGAATCAGATGATTCTGTCGGACTTTCTCGCGGCCAACGGATATCTCACCGTCGCGGCGTCGTCGGGTCCCGAGGGGATCGAGAAGTTCGATTCGGAGGCGCCGGACCTGATGCTGGTCGACGTCCAGCTCCCGCGCAAGAACGGGTTCGAGCTCGTACGCGAGATCAAGAGCCGCCCGAACGGCAAGGCCCCGCCGATCCTGCTGATGAGCGCCGTCTATAGCGATCGGGATCAGTCGAGCCGGACCATCCAGCTCGGCGCGCTGGCCGACGGGTATCTCAGCAAGCCGTTCGATCTCGTCCAGCTCCTGGCACAGGTCCGCCAGCTCCTCGGCGACGCCTGAACCGGTACCATCGCGACGTGGTCTGGAAGAGCTTCGTCGCCTCGATCCTGGAGAACCTTGCGCCGGTGAACCGGCCCAAGCTGTTCTTCGCGATCTGGACGGGCTTTGCGGTCGCGATCGGGCTCGCGATCCTCGCGGGTGCAGCAGCGTTCTTCGACCTGACGCCGTGGAAGTGGGCGTACATCACACTGGTCTCGGTCAAGCTACTGACCAACTCGGTCGCGTGGCTCGCGCTGTCGAACGATCGCTACGTCCTGCCGACGCAGGCGCTCAACCTGACCGCGGACGTCGTGCTCCTGACGGCAGCGATCTACTTCACCGGTGGGCCGTACAGCCCGCTGGTCTCGACGTACGTGATCATCATCGCGGCGCTGGCGTTGCTGTCGAACCTCGCGGTGACGGTCCTGATGGCATCGGGCATCGTGCTCGCGTTCGCATCGATGATCGCCATGATGGCGCTCGGCATCCTGCCGCCGACGCCGGTCCCGGGCGCGCCCGGTCAGGTGCCGACGCTGGGGTACATGGTCACGGCGATCGCCTTCGTCGCACTGGTCGTCGGCGTGCCGGCGTTCTTCTCGGCGGCGACCCTGCGCCTGTTGCGCAAGAAGGAGGCGGATCTCGAGCGGCGCACGGCGCAGCTGATCGAGGCGGCGACGCAGCGCAGTCAGTTCGTCGCGTCGATGACGCACGAGCTGCGGACGCCGATCCATGGCGTCCAGGGGCTCTCCGACGTGATCGCAGCCGGGGTCTACGGCCCGGTCACCGAGAAGCAGAAGGAGGCATGCGCGTCGATCAAGCGCAGTGCGCAGTCGCTGCTGCAGCTCGTCGACGACGTCCTCCAGCTCACGCGTGCGGAGGCCGGCAAGATCGACGCGCGACCGCGGCCGATCGATGTCGCGGAGCTCGTCGAGCGGGTGACCGCATCGGTGTCGTGGATCATCGGGACCAAGAAGCTGTCGCTCGACGTCGATGTCGCGGCGGACCTGCCCAGGCTCCAGTCCGACGAGCGGTGGCTCGCACACGTGCTCGTCAACCTGATCGCGAACGCGGTGAAGTTCACGCCCGAAGGTGGTCGCGTCCAGGTCCGCGCGCGCGCGACCGCCGATTCGGTCGTGCTCGAGGTCGAGGACACCGGGATCGGGATTCCGCCGGAAGATCGCGAGCGGATCTTCGAGCCGTTCCGTCAGGGCGCGGGTGGCGACGAGAAGGGCTTCGGTGGCGTCGGGCTCGGCCTCGCGCTGGTGGCGCAGCTCGCCGATCTGCTCGCTGCCAAGCTCGAGCTCGACTCGGTGGTCAACAAGGGCTCGACGTTCCGCGTGATCGTGCCGCTGCTGTGGCGAGGCCGTCGTACCGCGCAGATCAAGGTGCCGGTCGTCCCTGACGCGACGGGCTGAGCTCGAGCAGCAGATCTGCGAGCACGGCGGGCTGGTGGCGCTGCACCGCATGGCCCGCCTCCGCGATCTCGACGTGACGATGTGATGCGAAGTGACGCCTGCGATCGGCGCGCTCCGTGCTCGGCAGGTTGAGCTTCGATTGCGCGCCGTCGACGATCATGACGGGGCAGGTGACGCGCTGCCAGTACCGGGTCGCGGTCTCGAGCCGGTACGGGTACGGCCCCATCGTCATGTGGAGAGGGTCGTGCTTCCACACGTAGCCACCGTCCACCGCGCGCGTCCCGTGCTCGGCGAGATCGCGCGCGAGGGGCTCGTCGAGCAGGTGGTCGAACTTGCGCAGCCGGCGGACCGCCTCGTCGAACGCCATCGGGCTCTGGGGCTTTGCTCGCATGGTGCGCCACGCATCGATCCAGCTCGCGGTGCGGTCGGGGCCATCGAGCGCGGACATGTCGGGCGGGCCGAGGCCCTCGATCAGAGCGAGCGCGGTGAGGCGAGCGGGGCGGGTGCCTGCGTAGTAACCGCACACGCTGCCGCCCATCGAGTGACCGACGAGGATCACCTGCCGCCGTGCAAGCTGGGTGATCACGTCATCCAGATCGGCGACGTAGTCCATGAAGTGGTAGTAGCCGCCGGCCCCGATCCGCGCGGTGTCGCCATGCCCGCGTTGATCGGGGGCGATCACGTGTGCATGCGGAGCGAGCCGCTCGGCGACCTGACGCCAGCCGTAGCCGAGGTCCGTGAAGCCATGGACGAGGACGTAGGTCAGCTCACCCGGTGCGTCCCATTCGAGCGCGTGCGCGTCGATGCCGGTCGCGAGCGTCAGCCTTCGCGACTTCAGGGTGTCGCCTCGAGGTGGTACAGACCGCCCTGGATCGTCGTCATGTAGAGCTCGCCGCGCGCATCCGCGTGGATGCTCGACACGCCGCTCGGCATCGTCACCGTGACGGGAACGGTCTCGAAGGTCCCGTTCGCCGTCAGCCGCGCCTTGTGGAGGCCGGCCGCCTGCGCCGAGTGGTCGGTGTAGAAGTGCCAGCCCACGAGGTCGGGGTAACACGTGCCGCGATAGGTCTCGCCCGCGATGATCGAGATCCACGTGGGATGCGATCGCGTGTTCTGCGGGAACACCTTGTTGGTCATGTCGCAGGCGGCCTGGCTGCCGTTCTGGTCGCACTTGTCGCCCTGCGTGAGGCAGCAGCCGTTGCCTTCGAACACGCTCCATCCAAGGTTCTTGCCTGCCTGCTCGCCGGCCTTGAGGACGGTGAGCTCCTCCGTCGCTACCTGGCCGACGTCGCCGATCCATAGATCGCCGGTGCCCTTGTCGAACGACCACCGCCACGGATTGCGCAGGCCGATCAGGAAGATCTCGGGCGCACCGCCACCGGCGGCGAACGGGTTCGTCGGCGGGATCCCGTACTCCTTGCCCGGCGCCTTCGTGTTGACGTCGATCCGCAGCATCTTGCCGAGCAGCGCGATGCTGTTCGCCTGCGGCGAGCCGTTCGTCAGCGACTGGCCGTTGCGGCGCGGGTCGCCACCACCGCCACCGTCGCCGGTTCCGATGTAGAGGAAGCCGTCCGGACCGAACTCCATCATCCCGCCGTTATGGTTACTGGCGAAGTCCGGGATGGTCAGGATCGGGGTGCAGGTCGGGTTCGCGACGTTCGGATCGGCCGTGCTGACCGTGCAGCGCGCGACGATGTTCGATGCATTGGTCGTGTAGAAGATGAAGAACTCGCCGTTGCATCCGTACGAGGGATGGAACGCGAGCCCGAGCAGACCTTGCTCGCCACCGGCTGCGATCGAGCCCGAGACATCGAGGAACGGCGTCGCTCGCTTGACCTCGTTCTCGTAGACGTAGATCAGGCCGCTGCGCTCGACGATGAACATCCGCGGATCGTTCTTCGGTGAGGTGACGAGCAGCGGTGCACCGGCGACATTCGGCATGATCCGGCGCAGCGTGACGTTCGACCCGGAGACCGGCGTCCCGCACGCAGCGAGCGGGGCAGGCTCGCAGGCGGGTGCATCGGCGGTCGCGCCATCACCCGGCTGGCCATCGCCGTTGCTCGGCGCGTCCTTGGGGCCGTTCTTGGAATCGCTGCACGCCGCGAGGAGGAGGAGGGCGCATGCCAGGGTCCGCATGCGTCACATCCTACCCGGGTCAGGGCCCAGCTTCGATGTGATAGATGTGGTTGCTGAGCGTCGTCAGGAACAGCTCTCCGCGCGAATCGGCGTGGATGCTTGCCGTTCCGTTGGGCAGAGACAGCCCGGTGTGGACGACCTCGAGGCTGTTGTCGGCCTCGAGCCGCGCCTTCCACAGGCCCGCATTCTGCGACGCGTAGTCCGTGTAGAAGTGCCAGCCGACCATGTCGGTGTAGCAAGTGCCTCGATAGACCTCGCCGGCGATGATCGAGATCCAGCCCTCGGCGTGGGAGTGCTTGTCCTGCGGCATCACGAGACCGGTGGGGTTGCACGCGGCCTGGTTTCCGGTCTGGGAGCAGCGATCACCCTGGGTCATGCAGCAACTCGCGCCCTCGTAGATGCTCCAGCCGAGGTTCTTGCCGAGCTGCTCGCCGGCACGCAGCACGGTGAGCTCCTCGACCTGGCCCTGACCGACGTCGCCGATCCACAGGTCGCCGGTGTCCTTGTCGAAGGACCACCGCCACGGATTTCGCAGACCGAGGATGAAGACCTCGGGCGCGCCGCCACCCGCGACGTACGGGTTGGTCGGTGGGCTCGCGTACTCCTTGCCCATGTCGCGACCGTCGACATCGATCCGCAGGATCTTGCCGAGCAGGCGGTTCGGGTCCTGCGCCGTTCGCTGCGGATCTCCTCCGCCGCCGCCATCCCCGGTGCCGATGTACAGAAAGCCGTCCTTGCCGAACTCCATCATCCCGCCGTTGTGATTGCCGGCGAAGTCGGGAATCGACAGGACCGTCGTGCACGCCGGGTTGGCGACGTTGCGGTCCGCGCTGACGGTGCACCGGGCGACGACGTTCGCCGTGCTCGTCGTGTAGAAGATGAAGAACTGACCAGTGGTCGCGTACTGCGGATGGAACGCGAGCCCGAGCAGTCCGCGCTCACCGCCCGCGACGATCTGATGGGAGACGTCGAGGAACGGTGCCGGTAGCAGCGCGTCGTCCTCGAAGATCCGGATCGCGCCGCTCTGCTCGACCACGAATCGCCGCGGGTCGAGCGGCGGGGAAGCGACCAGCATCGCCGCGTCGTCGACCCGGCCGACCATCCGCAGGCTAAGCGTTCCACCGGCGATCGGCGTCTCGCATCCAGGTAGCCGGACGGGAGCCGCATCGACCACGTCCGTGTTGCCACCGCACGCTGAAAGCCCGAGGACCACACTCAACAGGAGCCGCATGCGCGACATCCTACGCCGTCAGGGGGCCGCTTCCAGGCGATAGATCGCACGGTCGATCGTCGTCAGGTACAGCTCACCGCGCGCGTCGGCATGGATGCTCGCAACGCCGGCGGGCGGGTCGATGCCGGTGTCCACGATCTCGAGCGTGCCGTTCGCCTCGAGCCGCGCCTTCCACAGCCCACGCTGCCCGCCGGTGTGGTCGGTGTAGAAGTGCCAGCCGACGAGATCGGGGAAGCAGGTTCCTCGGTAGACCTCACCGGCGATGATCGAGATCCAGCCGTCCGCGTGCGTCCGTTGATCCTGGGGCAGGGTGAGCCCGGTGTCGTCGCACGGTTGCTGCGGCGCGCTCTGCTCGCACAGACCCTGGACGGTCGCGCAGCATTGGTCGCCCTCGTAGATGCTCCAGCCGAGGTTCTTCCCGGCTTGCTGGCCCGAGGCCAGCACGTGGAGCTCCTCGATCTTCTGCTGGCCGACATCCCCGATCCACAGATCACCGGTCAGCTTGTCGAACGACCACCGCCAGGGATTGCGAACGCCGATGATGAAGACCTCCGGGGCGCCGCCGCCAGCGAAGAAGGGATTGGTCGGCGGACTCGCGTACTCCTTGCCTGCATCGCGACGATCGACGTCGATCCGCAGGAGCTTTCCGAGCAGCGCATCCCGGTTCTGTCCGTTGCGCCGCGGATCGCCGCCTGCGCCGCCGTCGCCGGTGCCGATGTACAGGAAGCCGTCCTTGCCGAACTCCATCATCCCGCCGTTGTGATTGCCGGCGAAGTCGGGAATCGAGAGGATCGGCGTGCAGCTTGGCTTCGCGATGTTGCGATCGGCGCTGACCGAGCAGCGCGCGACGACGTTGGCGTCCGAGGTCGTGTAGAAGACGAAGAACAATCCGTTGCCCGCGTACTCGGGGTGAAACGCGAGACCGAGCAAGCCGCTCTCGCTCCCGACGGAGACCAGGTCGCTGAGGTCGAGGAAGGGAACCGGCAGGAGCTGCTCGTCCTCGAACACCCGGATCCTGCCGGTCTGCTCGACCACGAACCGCCTCAGGTCACCCGCGGGGGACACCACCAGCATCGCCGCGTCGTCGACCGTGCCGGCGGGTGTCAGCCTGAGCGTGGTGCCGTTGACCGGGGTCGCGCACGCCGCGAGGGTCGGCGCATCGATCGTCGGGTAGCTCGCTGCGTCCTTCGGCGTCTTGTCCCCATCTCCGCACGCGGCACACAGCACGAGGGCAACGGCGAACAACCTCATCGCCGGCAGCATACCCCGCTGCCGATCCGGCTCGGCCTATTTCGGTGGAGCAGGCGCCGGGCGCGTGACGGCCTTCGCACCCACCTTCGCCGCCCACTTGCCGAACACGAACAACGTGAGGCCGACGAGGGCGAACGGCAGCAGGAACACCCACCCGGTGAACCCGTCGTGCGTTCCGTAATAGACCAGGCCGAACATCATCGCGAGGACCCAGATCAGCATCGAGGCGAGATAGCCGGAGATCTGGATCTTGCGCTTGCGGATCGCTGCCTCGAGCTTGTCCACGAAGAAGGCCGCCTCCTCGGGGGACAGCTGCTCGATCGCGCGCGCGAGCTCCTCGTGCTTGTCGGCGTTGAACGCCTGCGTGACGAGCTCATCTTCAGCCTGGGTGGCCACGTCGCGACCTTAGCATGACGAGGTATACCTCTCTCGTGCCGACCCTCGAGGTAGTAGACGATCTGGGACGCAAGCTCCGGTTCGGGCAGCCCCCGCGACGTGTCGTGTCGCTGGTCCCGAGTGACACGTACAACGTGATCGCGCTCGGCGCCGTCGGCTCGCTCGTCGGCCGCACGACGTATTGCGAGAGCCCGGAGGCGGCCTCACTGCCCACCGTGGGCGGGACCAAGAACGTCGATGTCGATGCGGTGATCGCGCTGTCACCGCAGCTGGTGATTGCGAACAAGGAGGAGAACACCCGGGCGGCGCTCGAGGCGCTCGCCGCCGCTCGAATTCCTGTGCTGGTGTCCCTGCCGCGCCGGGTCGAGCAGGGCGTGGCGCATCTCGCGCGACTCGCGCGGATTCTCGGCGTGGCTGAGTCGGCCCCGGCGCGTGCGCTGATCAAGCGTGGCTATCAGCTCGCCGGGGCCTCGCAGCCGAGCCGCCGCGCCTTCATCCCGATCTGGATGGATCCGCTGATGACGCTCAACGCCGACACCTTCGGGTCCGATGTGCTCGCGCAGGTCGGCATCGCCAACGTGTTCAGCGATCGCCTGCGGCTGTATCCGCTCGCCGCGGATCTCGGCAAGTCGGCGCCCCAGGACGCCGCGGGACGCGACGAGCGCTATCCGCGGATCACGCTCGCCGAGGTCCAGCGTCGGACGCCGGATCTGGTGATCCTCCCTGACGAGCCGCATGCATTCTCCTCGGACGACGAGGCGACGCTGCGGGATGCGTTGCCGTCCGCGCAGGTGGTGCGGGTCAGCGGCAAGGATCTGTTCTGGTACGGCGCCTGGACGATCGATGCGATCGACCGGCTCGCGAGCCAGCTCGCCGCCTGAGCTAGGCGTGGATCAGAGGCCTTCGGCGCCGAGCTTCTTGGCGCACGCCTTCATCTCGTCGTCGATCTTGTCGAACTTCTCGTCCTGCTCCTTGGTGGGCTTCGTGTTCTTCATCTCCTTCTCCATCGTGCCCATCCACTCGACGGCATCCGCCGTGACCTTCTCGGCGCACGCCTTGTCGGCGCACTTGCACATCCGGTCCTTGAGGCCGGTGTAGTCCGAGATGATCTTGTCGCCGCCGCCCTTGCTGCCGCAGCCGACAACGAACACGAAACCCACGATCGCTAGAAGGTGTTTCATCACCGCGGATCGTGACCGGGAGCGAGGCGCCGGCGCAACCCTGCGGCGTAGCGATCGGCCGAGCCCGGCTGGCGGGCGAAGAACAGCGACGGCTCGACGAGCTCGAGCTCCATGACCATCGGCCGCCCGGCATCGTCTCGTGCGAGGTCGACGCGGCCATAGAGGATGCGAGCGGCGACCGGCGCGAGAGCGGCCTCGGCGACCGCGCGCTCGTCGTCGGCGATCGGGAACGGTCCCTCGATCCTCTCGATATCTCCGGCGAATCGCGGCGTCTTGCGGATCGCGTGGGTCAGCTCGCCGTCGATCCACACGAACGACCGCTCGCCGTAGCCGTCGACCGATGCGACGTACGGCTGGATCAGCGCAGCGCCGCGTGACGTCAGAGCCGCGAGGTGGGAGTGCGGGGTCGGGTTGGTCGGCGCCCCGCCGATCGTGAACACCCGGGTGCCCATGGATCCCGCTCCGACCTCGGGCTTGATCACGATGCGCTGGGTCCCGAACCCAGCGGCGACCGCCGTCAGATCGACCGTGTCCCCGCGCTCGACGATCGTGGTCGGAACGACCGGAACGCCGCGGTCCGCGAGCTCGACCAGGTATCGCTTGTGGACGTTGCCATGCACGATCTCGCGTGGATTCCACAGCGGCGACCGCTCGCTGACGAGATCGATCCAGTCGAGGAAGCCGCCGACGTCGAGGGCGTAGTTCCAGGTCGAGCGCAGGATCGTGGGGACCGGCAGGGTCCAGTCGATCGTCGGATCGTCCCACGCGACGACCTCGGCATCGAACCCGGCGGCGGCCAGCGCGGTCGCGAGCGGCGCGGCATCGACGTCGACCTCCGGCAGGGTCTTGCACGATGCGATGCGGAGCTTCACGGCGCGATCGCCTGCGCGAGATCGTCGAACAGGTCGTCCTCGTGCTCGAGCCCGACGGACAGCCGCAGGAGATCCGGCGGGGTGGGCGTGGTCGGTCCCTCGACCGTGAACCGATGCTCGATCAGGCTCTCGACACCACCGAGCGACGTCGCGGGGACCCAGAGCTTCAGGCGACGAACGACCTCGAGTGCGGCGGGTGCTCCGCCCTCGATCTGGATCGACAGCATGCTGCCGTAGCCGCGCTGCATCTGCCGCGCTGCGATCGCGTGCTGCGGATGACTGGCGAGCCCGGGGTAGCGCACCGTGACGCGCGGCAGCTCGAGCAGGCGCTCGGCGAGCCAGAACGCGGTGCGGCTCGAGCGCTCGACGCGCGCGAACAGGGTCCGCATCCCACGCAGCAGGAGGTACGCCTCGAACGGTCCGAGGCAGGCCCCTTCGTCGTGACGAAGCAGCGCGATCTGGGCCCAGTCCTCGTCGAGCCGCGCCGTGACGAGCGCACCCGCGAGGACGTCCGAGTGTCCACCGAGGAACTTGGTCGCGGAGTGCATGACGAGGTCGGCGCCATGCTCGAGCGGGCGGGTGTGCACGGGGGTGGCGGCGGTCGAATCGACGGCGACCCGCGCGCCCGCGGCATGGGCGAGCGCACACGCCGCGGTGAGGTCCGTGATCTGCCACGTCGGGTTCGCCGGGCTCTCGATCCACACGAGGCGCGTGACTCCGGGCCGCAGCGCGGTCGCGAGCGCGGCGAGATCCGAGGTGTCGACCAGATCGAGCAAGACGCCCCAGCGGGCACAGAACCGCTCGAGCCAGCCGCGCAGCGTGAAGTAGCCGATCCGCGGACCGATCACGTGATCGCCGGGCTTGCACAGTGCGCGGATCGCCGCGGTCGCAGCCGCCATCCCCGACGAGAACACGAGGGCTCCTGGGCCTCCCTCGAGTGCCGCGATCACCCGCTCGACGTGGCCTGGCGTGGGATTCTCGTCGCGCGTGTAGCCGGGACCACGCAGCTCGTAGCTGGCATCGCGCGCGTACGTCGTCGCGAGATGGATCGGCGGCACGACCGCGCCGGTCGCCTCGTCGATCGCGTGAAGTGCCTGCGCCGCGAGCGTCTCCGGTCTCATGGCGTGCGCGGCTTCTCGGTCGGCAGCTGGAACCCGTAGCGCGACATCACCTCGCGACCTTCGCGCGAGCCGATGAAGTCCGCGAACTGACGCGCCGCATCGGCTTGCTCCCCCTTGCCGCACACGACGAGCTCCTGGTCGAGCGGCTCATGGAGGGCGGGATCGATCTTGAGCGACGCACCGCCATCGGCGACCACGGCCAGCGAGAGCGCGACCACCGCGGCGTCGACATCGCCGTTCTTCGCGATCAGCATCGTTGCCTGGATGTTCTCGGCGAGGATGATCCGGTCGGCGATCTGCGGCCACACGCCGGCCTTTTCGAGCGCCTGCTTGCCGGCGACTCCATAGGGGGCGTGATCGGGGTTCGCGATCGCGATCCGCTTGAACTCGGGGCTCGCGAGGTCGGCGAGCGACACCGGCGCCCGCTTGCCCGGTGCGGTCCACACCACGACCCGCCCCTGCGCATACAGCCGCGCGGTCGCGCCATCACAACGGCCCGCCTGGATCACCTTCTCGGCGAACGCCTTGTTGGCGGATGCGAACAGGAAGAACGGCGCGCCCTGTTCGATCTGCTTGGCGAGCAGGCCGCTCGATCCGAATGTGAACTCGGGCGTGATGCCCGTCCGTTGCTTGAACTCGTTGCCGAGCTCCTCGAACGCGCGCTGGAGGTCGGACGCGGCGGCGATCGCGACGGTGCGGCCGCTGGACTTCGACGAGCACGCGCCGGCGCCGATCGCCGCGAGCGCCACGAGACAGGCGATGACTCTCCGCACGGATGCCAGCCTAACGCGCGATCGCGCGACGGTCACGCTGTCGCGGTCATGTTACGCGGGGTATAACCGAGGCGATGGAACGCCGAGTAGTCATCATCGAGGACGAGCCGGATGTGTCGCGGCTGCTCGAGTTCAATCTCAAGGGCGCGGGGTTCGATGTCCTGACAGCGTCGACCGGCGGCGAAGGACTCGCCCTGGTCCTGTCCACGCAACCCGATGTGGTCGTGCTCGACCTGATGCTCCCCGATACCTCGGGCTCCGAGGTCTGCCAGCAGATCCGCGCCGATCCGAAGACGTCCGAGGTCGGCGTGCTGATGCTGACCGCCAAGGGCGAGGCCGAGGATCGGATCCTCGGACTCGAGGTCGGCGCCGACGATTACGTGGTGAAGCCGTTCGTCGTCCGCGAGGTGGTCCTGCGCGTGACCGCGCTCGCAAACCGGCTCGCCGAGCGCCGGGCACGTCCTGCTGCCGGCGATCCGAGTGGCGTCCTCAAGGTCGGGCCGATCGAGCTCGATCCCGTGACTCACGACGTACGCATCAACAACGTCCCGACCCAGCTCCGTCCCCTCGAGTACAAGCTGCTTCAGCTGCTGGTCTCCGATCCGGGTCGGGTGTTCTCGCGCGAGGAGCTGCTCGAGCAGGTCTGGGAGATGCGTGGCGACATCAACACGCGCACCGTCGATGTCCACGTGCGTCGACTGCGGGTCAGCCTGGGCCCGGCCGCCGACGTCATCGAGACCGTCCACGGCTTTGGCTATCGCGCGAAGCGGGATGTTGCGTAGTACCCTCGTCGGAGCGTGCGCAGCTCGCTTCGCAATCGGCTCCTGATCACGTTCCTGATCCTCGTCGTCGTTGTCGGCGCGGGCACCCTGTTCGCGATCGAGCGCACGCTCGCGGATGATCTCGTCAAGTCGCTCGATACGCGGCTGACCAAGCAGGGCAGTGCGGTTGCAGGTTGGTTGACCGTCGCCGGCCATCCCGATCGGCTCGCACCTCGCCTCGCGGCGGTCACCGGGACGCGAATCACGATCATCGGTGCCGACGGTCTCGTCCAGGGTGACTCGCTCGAACCTTCGACGGTGGGCCGCCCGATCGGCGATGCCTCGGAGGTGGCGCGCGCACGACGTGGAGAGATCGGGCGTGCGATCCGCCAGCTTCGCCTCGACGAGCCACCGCAGTACCTGGTCGCGGTTCCTGCCGACTTCAGCCGCGTGATCCGCCTCGCGGTGCCGCTCGGTGACGTGCTCGAGACCCGCGCGAGGATGCGTAACCGTCTGCTCGTCGGATCGGCGTTCGGCCTGCTGGGCTGTCTCCTGCTGTCGTGGATCTTCATCCGCGCCGTGACCCGGCCGCTGCAATCGATGACGCGGACCGCCGAGAAGCTCGCGCAGGGCGACTACGACGTTCTGCCGCCGGCGGATGCGGGTGGTGAGCTCGGCGTGCTCGCGCGCGCGATGATGCACATGGCGGGTGAGGTCAAGTCGCGGATCGGGGAGCTCACGGAGCAGCGCGATCTGATGTCGACGGTGATCGGCGGTCTCGTCGAAGGTGTGGTCGTCGTCGATCGGACCGGCACCGTGGCGCTCGTCAACGATGCCGCCAAGCCGCTCGTCGGGGAGGGCGAGCTGCCGTCGCCGCTGCGTCCGCTGATCCAGCGCGCGCTCGCGGGGGAGCAAGCGGATGCAGAGCTCGAGCTGCTCGGCCGCGAGGTCCGTGCGAGCGCGCGGCCTCTCGGCGAGCCAGGCGCGATCATCGTGCTCTATGACGTCACCCGGATGCGTGCCCTCGAGGCGGTGCGTCGCGAGTTCCTCTCGAACGCAGCGCACGAGCTCCGCACGCCGGTAACCTCGATCTCTGGTTACGCGGAGACGTTGCTCGGTGGTGGCGTGGACGCGGAGACCTCGAAGGAGTTCCTCACCACGATCCATCGCAACGCGAACCGGATCGCATCGCTGGTCTCCGATCTGCTGGTGCTCGACACGCTCGGTGGCCGGCCGTCGATCGTCGGGGACCGAAACCCGATCACGCTGTCGCAGGTCGTCCGGGATGCGGCGCGCACCACCAAGGGCGTCTATCCGGCGGCGCAGATCGATGTCGAGGTTCCGGCCGAGCTCGCCGTGCTCGGGACGCGCGACGGCCTCGATCACGTCGTGCAGAACCTGATCGACAACGCGGTCAAGTACGGCGCGAGCACGCCGGTGACCGTCCGGGCCGAGCGAGCCGGCTCGCATATCACCTTCTCGATCTCCGACCGCGGGCCCGGGATCCCGAAGGGCTACGAGGAGCGAATCTTCGAGCGGTTCTACCGGATCGATGCGGGCCGGAGCCGTGCCGTCGGTGGCAGTGGCCTCGGTCTCGCGATCGTGAAGAGTCAGGTCGAGGCGATGGGCGGTCGCGTGTGGGTCGAACAGAACCATCCCGGTGCGCGGTTCGTGATCGAGCTCGACGCGGCCTGACCGTGACCGTCAGCGCGACGCGGCTGCGATCGTCGCGCGGTACGGGCCGGGGCGCTCGGTGGCCCGGCCCTCGAGCAAGCGTTCGGCATCCCGCCAGCCATGCAACGTTCCCACGTCGACGTACGCCGCACCGGCGTGAGAGGCCCAGGCCCGCCCGCCGCGCGCGAGCCACGCATTGACCAGGGTCCCGATGTACGGATCGCCGCGGCCCGGCTCGCGCCACAGCGCCGCGAGCTCGTGCAGCGTCCGTGCGGGCAGCTTGAACGCACCCCATACCCAGTTGCTCGTCGGTGCCGGCTGCTTGACCTGGATCTCGCGGATCCGCCCTTGCTCGTCGGAGACCACCGCATCGAAGTGCTGCGGCTGATCGACCGGAAAGCACAGAAAGCTCAGCCGATCGTCAGGTAGCGTCGCCAGCGCATCCTCGGGAAACCAGATCGTGTCGGGGAGGCCGACGACGACGGGCTCGTCATCGTGCAGCAGAGGAAGCGCCTGGAAGATCGCATCGCACAAGCCGCCCGGTGACTGCTGGACGACATACGCGATGCGAGCGTCGTCATACCCGCCGCCGAAGTACGCGATGATGTCGGACTTGGTCGGCGAGATCACGAAGCAGATCTTCGTGGCGCCTCCTCGCAGCATCCGCTCGACGAGGTACTCGCTGACGGCGCGTGGTCGCTCGATGCCATGCTCGAGGCGACTGCCGACCGGCAATAGCTCCTTGGAGAACGCGAGCGGCTGGATCCGGCTTCCGATGCCAGCCGCCGGGATGATGCCCCACGTCATGACGGACCTCCCGTCGATTCGAGGATCTCGAGCAGCTGTGCGGCGCGCCGTGTACCGGTGTGCTCGTCGAGGGCGCGCTGGCGTGCGCGCTGCCCGATCTGCGCGAGCTCGGCGCGAGGCAGCGTGATCGCCGCGAGCGCGCTGTCGCTGTCGGTGGCGAGGAGGATGTCCTCGCCCGGGGTGAAGAACTCCTCGAGCCCGTCCCACGAGTCCGACAGCACGGGCACGCCACACGCGGCTGCTTCGAACAGCCGTCCTGAAGGGCAGTACCCGAGCGATGCCATCGCCCGCCGTGTGACGTTGACGGTGATCGGGCTCGAGCAATAGAACGCCGAGTGATCGGCGGGCGGGACATGCTCGACCCGCATGATGTTCGAGGGCCACTCGATCGTCGGCGGATACAGCGAGCCACCAATCACGAACGGCGCAGCGTGGCGCCGGGCCGGCTCGAGGAACAGTGTGTCGACACCACGCTCGCGGTCGAGCGACCAGGTGCCCAGATACGAGCACGCCGAGGCCCACGACACGGTGCCCGGTGTGGGCCGGTGATGGTCCGGATCGACGCTGCCATAAAGGGGGGCCACTCTCCGCGCACCGAGCCGGGACTGCA
The DNA here is from genome assembly GCA_028287135.1 of Myxococcales bacterium. Classification (GTDB taxonomy): domain Bacteria; phylum Myxococcota_A; class Polyangia; order Haliangiales; family Haliangiaceae; genus JABFXX01. Next base: position 82,121 of record JAQBQE010000063.1, on the reverse strand, counting down.
ACAGCTCGAGGGCCTGGCCGCCTGTGAAGCTGAGCACCAGATCGAAGTCGCGAAGCCCGCGTTCCGGCAGGTACGAGACATCCTCGCCGCCGGCGAGCCGAGCGAGCGTCACCGGTGTGTCGAGATCGTAGAACACCTTGAGACCCGCACGCGACCCGAGCACGAGCTCGCAGGCGGCGCGACCGTCGGGACAGTACGACGTCACGATGGCAACGTCGGCCGACGGCAGGAGCTCGCTCGCCATGCGGCGTACGGTCTCCCACGTAGGGTACAGCTCGAGGCGAGCCCGGCCGCCGAGCTCCGGACGATCACGGTGCGCACGGTAGTAGGGCGTGTCTTGCTCGAAGAACACGATGTCGTGCCCGTCGCGATCGAGGGCTTCGATCAGGCTGCGCCATAACGTGGCGTGACCATTTCCCCATGACGAGCTGACGGTCAATCCGAAGATCACGATGTGCATGAAAGTCTCCTCGCGATGGGTGTCGTCGTGTCGCCGTCCGCTATCCACGAGGGATGCACCTCCAACGTTTCGAGCTCCACGCCGAAGGTGTTGTCGATCTCGCGCAGGTGGCTGTGCTGTTCCCGACCGTGGTGTTCGATTGGCTCGATGCGCCGGCGATCGAGGCGATCAGCGACGAAGCGTGGCGCGACGACGAGCTCGACTTCTGGGCGTTCGATCGTGCGCTCGATGCGATCTGCGATCGCGGACAGGCGGTGCAGGTCACCGTGACGGCGGAGCGTGCGGATGCGATGGCGCGCGAGGTGCTGACCCGGGGCCAGCGGCTCGTGCAACGCCGGAATTCCGAGAGCGAGACCGGGTGGTTCGATCGCGTGCTCGCGGAGCACCGCGCGCTGCACGATCTCGACAAGCCGCTGGTTCGCGCGGACCTCGACCACGCGCTCGACGCGTGGCAGTGGTGCCTGCGCCTCGAGGCCGGTGCGAGCGCAGCCGTCCAGCTCGCGACGCTGCTGCACGACATCGAGCGCCTGCGCAGCGAGCCCGACCGGCGCATCGAGCATCATGCGCCGAGCTATCAGGCGTTCAAGGACGCGCACGCGCTCGCCGGCGCCCGGATCGCGGCGGCCGTCCTCGAGCGAGCCGGCGTGCCCACGGAGATCGGCGCGACGGCGGCGGGCTTGATCGCCGTGCACGAGCGGTCGGGCGGGGACCGCGCGCTGCGGGTCGTCAACGATGCGGACGCGCTGTCGTTCTTCTCGCTGAACAGCCCTGGTTACGTCGCGTACTTCGGGCGCGAGCAGACCGCGAAGAAGGTGGCGTACACGCTCGCGCGGATGTCGCCCGCTGCGTGTGCACAGCTCTCCGGTCTGCGGCTGCCTCCGGTCGTCCGAGAGCTGCTCGCTCATCACGGCTACCGTGCGTAGCGACGGGTCATCTCGGCACAGAAGGCGGCGAACTCCTCCGGGTGCCGGGGCGGGCTCGTGTAGTGCGGCACGATGCCTGCGTCCTCGGGTGTGAAGCAGAACGTCAACGTGACGTCGAAGTCCTCGAGCGCCGCCATCTGCCGGTCGAACCAGGCCTCGCGTCCCGGGCGGGCATAGTCCGACCACGACAGGCCGGTGCGCAGGTACTTGACCCTCATCTGCTTGAGCCAGCGGACCGCGTCGTCGAGCCGATGATCCTCGTAGTGGAACCACTGGCACACCCCGATCTCCGGGGTCAGCTCGGCGAGCGTACGAGCGGCGGGCTTGGCCGTGCCGTCCTCGCGGACCACGCCCATGTAGAAGTGCCGGTAGTAGGAGCTGCCTTCGGCCTCGCGATGTCGCGTCGTCGCCGGCCACGCCTTTGGAAGATCGAGCAGGCTGTACCAGTGAATCCTGGGTGCTCGACCGCGAAGCAGCTCGGCGGTCCGGCTCAGCGCTTGCTCTTGCACCCAGTCCGCACCGAACGTCGAGACCCCGACCTCGCTGATCCACACCGGCAGGTCGGTGACCGCCTGGATCTCGGCGAGCTTGGCAGGCCAGTCCTCGAGTGCCCAGTGGTTCCAGTCGAGCGGGAAGCCGTGAACCGCGACCGCATCGACGTGATCCAGCACGCCATGGCCCGCCATGTTGGTGATGAACCCGGGGTCGATCGGTGAGATGCCGCCGAGCACGCGCGTCAGCGTCGGATGCTCGGCGCGGATCGCCTGGCCGGCGAGCGAGGCCATGGTGGCGAACTGCGACCACGTCGGATCGAGCTGGAAGTCCCAGTGAGACTTGTTGTTCGGCTCGTTCCAGATCATCACCGCTTCGATCATGGGAGTGCCTCCGATTCGTGCGAGCGCGCGGGCCCGCGGCGGCAGACGTAGACCTCGTCCTCGGCGTGGACCTCGATCACGAACCCCGAGCTGCGGAGCATCGCCTCGACGCCCGCCCGGTTCGGGATCCACCAGTTGGTCCAGTCCCCTGCGTACTTGTGCTCGACGAAGTACACCGCGGGATGGCCAGGACGATCGAAGATCGCCCGCTCCCCGAATACGTAGTCCGGGGCGACCGGTGCGACGACGCGCGGGCCGCGGAGCATGCTCTGGAACAGCAGTCGATCGTCGACGACGTGGTCGTACAGCCGGTCGAGGGCGAGCAGGGGATGGCGCAGGTGATAGAGCACGCCCATGAAGATCACGAGATCGAAGCGCTCTCCGAGCTCGCCCACTCGATAGACATCGAGCGCGCGCAGCTCGATATCGTGACCGAGGACCTCCGCCGCCAGCCGCGCCTGCGCGAGGTAGCGTTCGTCGGTGTCGATCGCGACGACGCGCGATGCGCCGCGCTGCTTCATCTCGAACGCGTAGAACCCGGCGTTGCAGCCGATGTCGAGCACGCTCTTGCCGCTGAGATCCTGCGGTAGCGCGGGGGCGAACCGGCGGAACTTCTGCCGCGGATAGTCACCGAGGAAGTGATCCGGGGCGGTCTCGATCCCGTCGAGGGTCAGGTTGTGGAACCACGGCGCGAGCGCGCGGATCCGATGCTCGAGATTCGATCCCATCATGCCCTCGCGTAGCGCTCGAGGTCAGCGGCCCGGTGGGCTGCCGTGTGTGCCTTGCGAACCCGGGCGCAGGCGCGCGCGCCGATCGCTCGCCGCTGGCCGTCCGTCAGGTCGCGGAGGTAGCGCAGCACGTCGTCCGTCGACCGCGCGATCAGGATCTCGGCATCCGGGGTGAATAGCTCGTCGAGGCCGGGCCACGCATCGCTGATGATCGGAACGCCACACGCGGCGGCCTCGAACAGCCGCACACTCGGTGACCAGCCTGCTGCGATCATGTCCGCGCGCGTGACGTTCAGCGTGAAGGCGAGCTCGTTGTAGAACGTGCGGTGATCGCTCGGCGGGAGGTGCTCGATCCGGTCGACGTTGCTCGGCCACTCGAGCGACGCGGGGTACTGCGGGCCTGCGATCACGAACCGGCGATCGCGCTCGAGTCGCGCCGGATCGACCAGCAGGGACCGCAGGGTTCGCTGGCGGTCGGCGCTGTACGTGCCCATGTATCCGAGGTCCCAGCGCGCGGGCCGCTGCTCGGGTGCATAGATCGCTGGATCGACGGAGCAGTACAGCGGCAACGCGCGCGGGGAGCCGAGCTCCTTCTCAATCCGCTCCAGCGTCGGTCCGCCGGTGAACGACAGGTACATGTGAAAGCGGCGAACGAGCGCCCGATCGATGTACTCGCACTCGTCACTGGCGAGCCGTGCCAGCGTCACGGGCGTGTCGATGTCATAGAACGCCGTCACCCCGCGCGAGGTCTGGGTCACCCAGCGTCCGATCTCGATGCCATCGGGCACGTACGACCCGACGATCACGAGGTCCGCGTCCCTGACCACGCTCGCGTAGCGCTCGCCGAGCTCCTCGAGCGTCGAGTAGAGTCCGATCTTTGCGTACGGTGGCGCTGCCAGATCGCGATGGCTCGCGTACCACGGCACATCACGCTCGAGGAACGTGACGTGGTGACCACGTTCGCCGAGCTCGCGGACGAGGCCCCGGTAGGTCGTGGCGTGACCGTTGCCCCAGGACGAGGTGATCGAGAGCCCGAGAAACACGATCGACATCGGGCGATCCGGATCGGGCACAGGGACCGCGATCGGCGCGCGGCGTGAGGCCATGCGGTCCTCGAGCGCCGCTTCCACGTCGAGCGCACGATGCGCGTAGGTGTGCTCCTGGAGCATCCGTGCCCGAGCGCGCCGACCGATCTCTCGCGCTTCCGGTGCGGTCAGCGTGGCCACGTGATGAGCGACCTCATCGCCATCGTGAGCGACCAGGACCTCGCGACCCGGTTCGAGGAACTGCTCGAGCCCGGTCCACGCATCGGTGATCAGGCACGCGCCGGCGCCAGCGGCCTCGAATACGCGCGTTGCCGGCGAGAAGCCGTACGCCGCCATCGAGTCACGGCTGACATTGAGCACGGCGAGCGGGCTCGTGTTGAACGCGTTGTGCTCGCGCGTGTAGACGTGGCCGAGGTAGCTGACGTTGCTCGGCATCGGCTTGTCGGCCCAGCCTGCACCGCCGAGGAGGAACCGCGATCCGGGCAGCCGGACTGCTGCCGAGAGGAAGAACTCGTCGACGCGCTTCTCGCGGTCAGGGAGCCGGTTCCCGAGGAAGCCAAGCGATCCGGTGAACCGATGCTCGGCGGGAACCGGATAGTGGGTAGAGGGATCGAGGGCGTTGTAGATCGGAACGCAGCGGCGCGCGCCGAGCCGCTCGTACGCCGTGGTCACCGGGGCGCCGCCTCCATAGGTGAACACGAGGTCGTAGCGCCGGATCAAGGCACGGAACGGATCGGCCGGATCCTGCTCCAGGCGATCGAGGGTCGCCGGGGCATCGACATCCCAGAACGCGACCAGCGTCCGCGCGCTCTGCAGGGTGAGGACGGCCGCCTCGAGCACCGCATCGTGGATGCCGACGCCGCTCGCCTTGACCACGAGGTCTGCACCTCGGGCCCGCTCGATCATCTGGTGAACCGCATCGAGCGTCGGCGAGTAGAGGACGACCGTCGCCCACGGTGGATCGGCCATGTCGCGATGCAGCTGGCGGTCGAACGCGTCGGGCTCGTAGAACGTGACGTCGTGTCCCCGGTCGGCGAGGGCACGGATGATGCCGCGGTAGTACGTGGCCGCACCGTTCCAGAACGCCGAGACCAGGCTCGATCCGAAGAATGCGATCTTCATGCAACTTGCTCCTTGGTAGACGGCGCCTGAGCACCGAGTCCGGCGACGATGGCGAGCAGCTCGTCCACGCGATGTGCGCAGGTATGGCGCGAGAGGATCGTGGCGCGGCCGCGGGTCGCGAGCTGCGACGCGAACCGGCGATCCTGGAGGACGATCCGGAGGAGGTCGTGCATCTCCTGCCGGTCTCGCGCGACGAGGTAGTCGCGGCCTGCCGAGAACAGCTCCTCGGTGTCGTTCCACGGACACGAGACCAGGGGGATGCCGCACGCGAGGGCCTCGAACACGCGGATCGTCGGGATCCCGGGTAACGCCTCGACGTAGGGCCGGCGGGGCACGTGGACGGTGACCGCGTGACGCGCGAACACCGACGGCACGAGGAAGTTCGGCAACCACCCCGCGTAGGTGATGCCGGCGGCGTGGAGGGCGGCACTGGCATGATCTGGATACCTCACGCCATGCACGCGTGCGCGCAGGCCGAGTCTCGCGACCGGCTCGATCAGCATGGTGCGGAGCTCCTCGCTGCGCTCGCCGTCGCCCCAGTTCCCGATCCACACCAGGTCACCGTCACGGCGCGGCGTCGGGCGCGGCATGAACACCCGGGTGTCTGCGGCCTCGTGCCAGGTCCACGCGCGCGCTGCCCAGCCGCGCTCGAGATAGAGGTCACGGATCACCCGACCAAACGCGAGCACCCCGTCGTAGTGCTCGAGGTCGTAGCGACTCATCTCCTCGGGTGCCGTGACCGAGCGGTGATGGGTGTCGTGGAACAGCAGGCGGTAGCGCTGGGTGCGGGCGCGGTGCGCTCCGATCCGGGCGACCAGCGAGGGCTCGTTCCACTCGTGCACGATCACGACGTCCGCGCCATCGAGCGCCTCGTCGAGATCGAGCGCGGCATCATAGCGCTCGCTTGTCAGTCCCGGATACGCGGTCTGGAACGCCGCGATCGCATCCTCTCCGTGGTCGGCGATCAGGTTCTGGACGCTCCACGACTCTGCGGGCTCGAACACCCGGACGTCGTGGTCGCGCGCGATCAGCTCGGTGATCACGCCGCGCAGGAAGTGAGCGTTGCCGTGATTCCAGTCCGAGATCAGCGAGTGATAGAACAGGACGAGCTTCATGCATGCACCACCCGGCGATCGAGACCGCCCGTGAGCTCCTGGTAGAGCGCCTGGTAGCCGGTTGCCATGCGCAGCGGCGTGAGCGCGCGTGCGCGGGTCTTCGCTGCCGACGACAGGACGCCACAGCGCAGCGGATCGCGCGCGAGCGTGTTCAGCGTGAACGCCAGGGCATCGCGGTCACCCGGTCGCACGTACAGCGCGGCGGTGCCCCAGATCTCGCGCAGCGAGTCGATCTCCCCGAGCACGAGTGCGCAGCCCGCCTGCGCGGCCTCGAGTATCGATAGCCCGAACGGCTCGTAGCGAGCGGGCAGGGCATAGATCGCCGCGCGCGACATCCACGAGGCCAGCGTCGTCGGATCCAGCTCCCCGAGGAGCTCGACGCCCGCGGCCGTGACCTCCGCACCGGCCGGACCGACGGTCGAGCCCGCGACCCGGATCGGCCAGTGGACCATGCGCGCACAGGCGTCGAGATCCGCGAGTCCCTTGGCCTCGTCCCACAGCCGACCGGCACTGAGCACGAACGATTCCTTCGGCACCGGGTGGGGCTCGCAGGATCTCCCGTTCAAGATCACACGGCCGCGAACGTCCGACTCGAGCGCACCGAGGATCGCAGCGAGGATCGCGCGGGTCGGTGCGATCACCGCCGAGGCGGCGCGCAGCCCACGCCGCGCGCGTGCACGGTACTCGTCCCATTCGGGACCCGCGTCGGCGTGACGCACGGCCCTGAACCAGGAGCACACGCACGAATGCGCGACGGACACGACCGGCACCCCGAACGGCAACGCCGCGTGTGCGTAGCCATTGATGTGCACGACATCGGGTCGCGTCAGCTGAGCGAGGGCGAGTAGCCAATCGCCGGCGGCATCGACGTCGCGCCACGGGTCGGGCATCCATTCGAGTGCGAACGAGCTCTCGAACACCTCGGTGTGCGGCGCTGCGGCGGCCGTGCGTGCTTGCGCGGGCGACAGCGGAGCTCCCATGGTCGCGAGCGTGACCTCGACCCCGAGCGGCCGTAGCGCGGCGACCAGCTCGCACGCATAGGTCCACACGCCGCCGACGGTGTCGGCGGTCATCAGCACGCGGAGCCCACGGCTCATGACGCGGATGCCTGACTCGCGCTGATGCTGCCGCGATAGATCGCGTCGAGCACCGCCGCGACATCGACCAGGCGTTCGGCCTCGGCGTCGTAGCGTCGACTGGTGGCCAGGCGCTCCGCCCAGGCGACGGCTGCACGGCCGCCCCACGCATCCGGTGGCTCGCACAGGCGCTCGGTACGGGTCCCGCTGTAGCGTTCTCCGACGAAGTCGAAGAACGAGCCGGCCACGTTCTTGATCGCGAGGCCACCGTTCGACCCGAAGAAGCTCGCCTCGATCACGGCATCGCGACCCGCCGAGACGCGCCACGAACAGGTCAGGCGAACCGCGATCCCGCCCGCGAGCCGGAGCTGGACGGCGGCGAAGTCCTCGACCGCGTCACTCGTCAGCGGGCTGCCGTGGGCAAACAGCTGGCTCTCGACGTGCTCGACCGCAGGAAAGTCGAGGAGCCAGAGTGCGAGATCGACGAGGTGCACGCCGAGGTCGATCACGCAGCCGCCACCCGATGCGACGCGGTCGTAGAACCACGCGGCCTCGGGCCCGTACGCATTGTGGAAGATCAGATCCGCCGCGAACACGCGTCCGATCCCTCCGGCCGACAGGACCGCACGCATCTCCTGGACCGCGCGGGTGTGCCGGTACGAGAGGTCGACGCCGAGCAGCCGGTCCGCGGCGCGCGCAGCGGCGACGACCCGCCGGGTCTCGCTGGCGCTACGCCCGAGCGGCTTCTGGCAGAACACCGCCTGACGGCGCTCCAGCGCTGCGAGGCAGTGCTCGGCGTGGAGCGCGCTCGGGGTCGCGATCACGATGCCATCGAGCGGAATCTCGAGCAGCTGTCCCAGGTGCTCGCACTGGATCGCGCGCGGTGCGATCGCGCGTGCAGCCTCGCGATGCGCTGCGATCGGATCGCCAAACGCGACGATCTCGGCGAGGCCGTGCTCGGCGATCGCCTGCATGCGATGACGGCCGATCCATCCGACGCCGAGAAACCCGAGGCGCGGCCGGGTCATGGCGTCACCAGGGCCTTGATGAAGCCGTCGGGTCGCATCCGCAACAGCTCGAAGGCCTCGGAGGCGCGCTCGAGGGGGACGCGATGCGTGTAGAGCGGCCGAGGATCGAGCCAGCCCGCTGCGATGCGATCGAGGGCGGCGGTCATCCCGGCGATGTACGCGGCAGGCTCACGCTCGTGCGCGTTGATCACGTCGAGGCCGCGCCAGTTCCACAGGAACATGTCGACCTGACGAGGGCCGTCCTGATGAAACCCTGCGATCACCAGGCGCCCGCGAACGCGACACAGCTTCGCCGCGAGCTCGAGCGGCCGTTGCAGACCGACGAGCTCGATCACCCGCTCACAGCCCTCGCCCCCGGTGAGCTCCTCGACCCGGCGCACGATCTCGGGATCGGGATCGCCCAGGTCGAACGAGTGCGCGGCGCCCATCTTGCGTGCGAGCTCGAGTGAGTACGCGCGTTGCGAGATCGCGATGACGTTGGCACCGGCGCGAGACGCGAGCTGGGTCACGAGCGCGCCCAGAAACCCGACTCCGATCACCGCCACCGTCTGGCCCGCCTCGATCCCGCTTCGCCGCCAGATGTTCATCGCGCAGCCGAGTGGCTCACCGGGGACATCGCTGCCATCGAGCCCATGGGGGAGGATCACGACCGAGCTCGCGCCGGCAACGTCGAATTCGGCGAATGCGCGGTCCGAAAGGAACGCGACGCGATCGCCGATCTTCACGTCGAGGACGTCCTCGCCGGTCGCGACGACCTCACCCCAGCCCTCGTGCCCCGGAGATCCAGGGACGGTTGGATAGGTGAACCACTCGCGACCCTCCCAGACCGGGAGGTTCGAGCCGCACACGCCACAACCCGCGACCTTGATCAGAACCTGTGCGGCGCCCGGCGCCGGCGTCTGGACCTCACGGACCTCGCAGGTCCGGGGAGCCGTGATGACGGCTGCGCGCATGCGCGGCGGAATGGTGGGCTCACGCATGGATCACTCCTGACGAGGCGGAAGGAAGGGGCGGCGCGTGCTCCGGGTGCTCCGCGAGCCAGCCGTGAAGGGCCTCGACGCCGATGCGTGGCGTCACCGTTGCGCGCCAGCCGGTGGCGGTGGTGAAGGCCGAGGTATCGGAGACGTAGTAGCGCTGGTCGCCGGGGCGCCAGTCCTCGAGCCGTGTCTCGGGGCGGCCGCCCGTGATCTTCGTGATCATCGCGATCAGCTCGATCAAGCTGATCGTGTTGTGTGGCCCGCCGCCGATGTTGAAGGCCCGCCCGCGCAACGTGTCGATCTGCCCCCATGCGCGCATCAGGGCGTCGACCAGATCGTCGACGTACAGCACGTCACGAACCTGTCGCCCGTCCCCGTAGATCGTGATCGGAGAGCCGTGCAGCGCACGGAGCAGGAAGTGCGCGACCCAGCCCTGATCCTCGGTACCGAACTGGCGTGGCCCGTAGATGCAGCTCATGCGGAACACGGTCGCGGGCACCCCGAAGCTGTGGGCGTAGTCGAGGACGTACTGGTCGGCGGCGCCCTTCGAGCAGCCGTAGGGGGTGCGGAACTCGAGGGGCCGGCGTTCGTCGATGCCGCGTGCGGCGAGCGCTGGATCGTTCGGGGTCCAGCGGTCACCCTCGATGTGCAGCGGCAGATCGGGCAGACAGCCATAGACCTTGTTCGTCGACGTGAACACCACGGGCGGCGGTCTCGGCTGCGTGCGCACCGCCTCGAGGACCTCGACCGTGCCGGCCGCGTTGATGTCGAAGTCCGTGCGCGGGTCGACGAGGCTCGTGGTGACCGCGACCTGGGCTGCGAAGTGGAAGACGGCCTGGACGTCGCGCACCGCGTACCGCAGCTCGGCGCGGTCACGGATGTCGGCGATGCACGACGAGATTCGATCGCCGTGCTCCGCCCTGAGCCACGCAAGGTTGGTCTCGACGCCGGGGCGCGACAGGTCGTCGTAGATCCGGACGCGCATGCCACTCTTCGCCAGGTGGGCGGCGAGGTTGCTGCCGATGAACCCGGCGCCCCCGACCACCAGGACCGGTCGATCGCTGGCAGCGGTCATACGGCGAGCCCTCGGTCCGCGAGCTCGGCGCGCATCGTGTCCACCCGATCGATCGCGTTCTGGGTCGCGAGCCAGTCCGCGAGCTCGGCGAGCCCGTCATTAAACTCCACGCGCGGGTGGTAGCCGAGGACGCCGCGCGCCAGGCCGATGTCCGCGGTGCAGTGGCGGATGTCGCCGACTCGGTAGTCGCCGGTGATCCGCGGCCGGATGTCCTTCTCGAGAACGCGGGCCATGCGCTCCGCGACCTCACGGATCGTGATCGCGCTCCCGCTTCCGACGTTGAACACGCCGCCGGCAGCGCCATCGATCTCGAGCGCGAGCCGGCATGCGGTCGCCACATCACGGGCGTGGACGAAGTCCCGCTGCTGAAGGCCGTCCTCGAAGACGAGCGGTGCGCTTCCGTTGATTAGTCGCGACGCGAAGATTGCGAGCACGCCGGTATACGGATTCGACAGCGCCTGTCGCGGTCCGTACACGTTGAAGAACCGTAGGGCGACGGTCGGGATCCGATACGCGGCCCCGACCATCAGGCACATGCGCTCCTGATCGTATTTCGATAGTGCGTAGAGCGACGCGAGGGACGGCGCCTTGGTCTCCGGCGTCGGTACGGGAAACAACGCACGCTGATCGAGTCCGCGCGGATCCCACTCGTCACGCGCGAGCTGTTCGTGCGTTCGCTGCACGCGATCGTGGATCTGCTCCCCGGCGTCGCGGTACAGACCTTCTCCGTAGACGCTCATGCTGGACGCGACGACGAGTCGCTCCACCGGCCGCTCGATCAGTGCCTCGAGGAACACGGCCGTGCCGTGGTTGTTGACGCTCGTGTACTCCGCGAGCTCGTACATGCTCTGCCCGACGCCGACCCGCGCCGCCAGGTGATATGCGACGTCGACCCCGGTGAGCGCGCGACGTACGCTGTCCGGATCGCGGACGTCTCCTTCGATGAGCTCGACCTCTGCGTTGAGATACGCGGGTCGCCTCCGATCCGGTCCGTGAACCTGCGGCAGAAGCGAGTCGAGTGCGCGGACCTTGTATCCACGTACGATCAACTCATCCGCGATGTACGAGCCGATGAAGCCCGCGCCCCCTGTGATCAATGCTCGTCGCGACATGGTTCGCGGCGAAGTGCACGTATCGATCCGCGAGTGTGCGTCGTGATCACCGTTGAAACGCGTGGCGACGTCTCAGCGGATTGTGTCGGTCGCGCGCGTCGCTTGTGGGCGCACGCGGCGTGTTTGCGATCTCTCGATCACGATCGAGATCGCGATCGAGCATGTACTTACGATTGTACTTACGATCTGAATCTCGCAGCGCTGGGGTTCGCTCATTGCACGCGAAGTTGCCATGCGCAGCCTCGTGACCGGCGGAGCCGGCTTTCTTGGATCACACCTCTGTTCGCGCCTGATCGAAGACGGTCACCACGTGATCTGCCTCGACAATTTCTATACGGGGCGCCCGGAGAATGTGCGGCATCTGCTCGAGGGTCCGTACGCACGAAACTTCGAGCTCGTGCGCCACGATGTGGTCGAGCAGTACTACTCCGAGGTCGATCAGATCTTCCATCTCGCGTGTCCCGCGTCGCCGGTGCACTACCAGCGAAACCCGGTTCGTACGTTGAAGACGGCAGTGATCGGCACGATGAACATGCTCGAGCTCGCACATCAGACGGGAGCTCGACTGCTGCTCACCTCGACGAGCGAGATCTACGGCGAGCCCGAGGTTCATCCACAGCGCGAGGACTACTGGGGACACGCGAATCCGATCGGCAAGCGGTCCTGCTACGACGAAGGCAAGCGCTGCGGTGAGGCGCTCGCCGTTGCCTATGCGGGGCACCATGGCGTGTCGGTGCGCATCGTCCGGATCTTCAATACGTACGGGCCGCGCATGCACGAGGAGGACGGTCGGGTCGTCTCGAACTTCATCAATCAAGCGCTGCGAGGCCGTGCACTCACGATCTATGGAGACGGCAGTCAGACCCGGTCGCTCTGCTACCAGACCGACCTGATCGAGGGTCTGGTGCGGATGATGGCGCTCGGCTCCGATCCGGGGCCGGTCAACCTCGGTAATCCGACGGAGATGACGGTCCAGGCGATCGCGGAGCTCGTCCTCGAGCTCACCGGGTCGACCTCCGGCATCGAGTACCGCCCGCTGCCGTCCGACGATCCGACTCGCCGCCGGCCCGACATCACGAGAGCGCGGCACGTCCTCGGCTGGGAGCCGGTCGTGAGCCTCGAGGCCGGCATCGCGGAGACCATCGAGTACTACCGCTCGCGGCTGCCGGCGCGGACGAGCAACGGTCAGCACACCACCACGCGCACCAAGACGCTCGCGGTCGGGTGAGCCCGATCAGCGGAGCGCGGTGCCGAGGGCCGCGGCGTAGCGGTCGGTGATCAGACGCAGCCGAACGGCCTCTGCGGCGTCCGCGGTATCGATCGCGAGTGCATGACGCCCGAGCTGGAACGCCAGGTAACACAGGCGCATGAATCGCAGCAGCTCGGGATCGTGAGCACGCCCGGTGATCGCGGCCACCGTGGACGCGAGGCGGTGCTGCTCGTGGTGCGACATCTCGAGCTCGTAGCCAGCGCCCGCGAGATCCCAGGTCAGATCCTGGCACCCGACCAGATCGTGCGCGGCGTGGTGGTCGAGTGCATCGGTCTTGACCAGCGAGCCATCCGCGCGAACCAGCCACTCCCACACGTGCAGGCGGCCGTCGATCTCGATCGCGCGCACGGAGCGCGCGAGGCTTGCCAGGCGCGGGGCGAAGCGGTCGAAGGCGGCTGCGGTCCTGGCCCCGAGCGCGAGCGTGGTGTTGTGGCGCGCCATCTCGAGGAGCTTGGGCAACGACGCACCGGGCTCGGCCGTGATCAGTATCGAGCTGCGCAAGGCGAGGTAGCGCGCCACATGGCCGACCAGGGCAGGGCGCTCGTACAGGCGAAGGTCGAGCGGCACGGCGTCATCGAACCAGCGTTCGAGGAGAAACCCGTGACACAGGCCCGCGATCGGTGGGGTGAAGCCTGCTGCGTGAAGCGTGCGTGCGCGCGTGAGCGACCGGGCGCCGGCACGACCAAGCCCGACGAACCGGGCGAGCCACGCGGCATCGCTCGTGCGAGCGAGAAACTTTCGTCGCTCCTGGAACGTCACCGACGCGGGCCACATCCGGTCGTCCCTGAACCGCAGCGCACGCCACGCGCCCGCCGAGAGATCCTCGAGGGGGCCGAGCAGGGGGCCCACGATGTCGGCGATCCAGCCCGCGAGGAGGTCGGTGTCGACGAGCAGCTGGTCGACCTCGACGACATGCCGGGGCAGCCGCTGCCACCGGACTCGATGACGCTCCGACGCCATCGCGCCGAGCTCTCCGCGGTGACTTGGGAAGCACTCGATCCGGGTGATGCCGAGGTCCTCGAGCGTATCGACGACCGCGCCGAACGAGCTCCCCGACATACCGGGCCCCTCGTCGACGACCGCGATCGTGGTGTCGGGGTGGGCCCTCCACTCGGCGGCGAGCGCCTCGGAGACCTGCACCGTCCGCCGGAACGGGTCGCCGCGGGGGCGCACGGTCGCGGGGAGACCGGCGTCGGTCGCCGCCGCCACCATCGCGGCGAGCCCGGTGCCGATGCTCCGGATCCCGATCACGTGGCGCGGTCCCGGATGACGGGCCACGGCAGCGGTCGCCGCCTCGAGATACGCCTCGGGGTAGACCGCGTAGTACGCGTGCCCTTCCGCCTGCCGCAGGTTCACCACGTCCGGCATCGGAAGCATGCGCAGGACCCCGAGCGTGCGGGGAGGGTGAGGGCAGAACTGAAAGCCGGATCTCCACGACTCTGCGATCTGCCGGGCGAGTGCGAGGAGCATCGACATCGCGACATCGCCGACGAGCCCGCGCGTCTCGATCCCGGTCGTCGCACACTCGGCATCTGCGAGCCCCTGCGTCAGCTCGCTGGCATCGATGAAGGCCGCGACCAGCGCCGAGTGGCGATCGATCCCGGCGGGTCGGCTCGCGAGCTCGGTCAGCACGCGTTCGAGCTCGCGCGCGACCGGCCGTGGGCTCGCAACGAGGATCTGATCCCCGAACACCAGCATCAGGAACCCCGGAGGTGGCGATAGGCGATCGCCGCGAGCTCGTCGAACGGCGGTGCTGCGATGCCGCGCCCGTGGAGCCAGGCCGACCATGCGGCGAGCTGAGCGGGGCTCGGGGACACCAGCGCCCGCCGCGTCTTTGCCAGCTCGAGCGCCTCGAGGGGAGCCAGACCGCCGTCGACGAGCACACACAGCGCGAGCAGCGCGGACCGACCAATGCCGTGCTCGCAATGCACGAGGACCCGGCGACCTCGAGCGAGGTGCGTGGCCACGAACGTGATTCCGTCGTCGAGCATCCTCGGACAGATCGGACCGTGGTCCTCGGTCGGCAGGTGGAGGAGCTCGACGGCATGTGCGCGCAGCAGTTGCGCGTCGTCGCACGCCTCCTCGCGCAGGTCGACCACCGCGCCGATCCGGTGCTCGCTGACGAGGCGCTCGACGGCCTCACACGGAAAGCTGCCGCCGACGGCGAGGCCGCTGGTGATCCAGCTCAGGTTGAGCGTCACGAGTGTTCGTAGCCCCGTCACGAGATGCCGTCATCTGGTCTCCGAGGACCTCACCTGCGTAATGGCCCCTAGGGAGTCGTCGCACGCGATCGTGACGACGTGTTTTCTACGGCGCGTCCGGTAGTCGGGTGTTAGACCGAGCGCTCGCCGGTCTCCTCGTGACAGCCAATGCTTCAACGTCCTCCGGGTGGGAGGACTCCCAGCTCCGCTGGGCATGGACGCAGGTGCGGCCTCATCGTCGCTGGCTCGCCGTGCTCGCATCGCTCTCGGTCCTCGAGATCGTGCTGCGCGTGATCTCGCCGTGGGCGCTGGCGATCGTGGTCGATCATGCACTCGGGGGCGCTGCGCTGACCGGCGTCGTCGCGGACGGCTTGCACATGCTGGGTCTCGGCACCGCACGCAAGGACATCCTCGTCGTCTTCGTGGGGCTCGGGCTCGGGATGCAGCTCGTGCATCAGCTCGTCGTGATGTTGCATGGTCGGGTGTCGGTCTCGGTCGGCCAGATCTTGATCCGCGATCTCCGCGAGAAGCAGTTCGGTCACGTCCAGGCACTCACCCTCCGCCACCATGCGCGGACCCCGACGGGTGACGCCGTGCAGCGGCTCCAGGCGGACACGCGCTGCATCGAGCAGCTCGTGCTGCGCGGCCTGTTCCCGATCGTGTTCTCGTTCCTGACGCTCGCGGTGATGTTCGGCGTGCTCGTCACGATCGACGTTCCGCTCGCCTTGCTCGCGCTTGCGATCGTGCCGCCGCTCTATGTCTGGCTCCGGTTCTACGCGCGTCGGATGGCCCCGAACGCGGATCATGCGCGCACGACCGATTCGCGGCTCAGCTCGCGGCTCTACGAGTGTCTGTCCGCGATCAGGCTGATCAAGAGTCACGCACGCGAGGATCACGAGCAGGCGCGCTTTGCGCGGGTTGCCGGCGATGCCGCCCAGGCGTGGATCCACGTCGGCCGGCAGGGCACGGTGTTCGCGATCGTCAACGGTGTGCTGACGGTGATCGGGTCGAGCGCGATCCTGTTCGTGGGTGGCCTCGGTGTGCTGGACGGTCGGATCTCGGTCGGGACGCTGCTCCTCGTGCTGACCTATGTCGGCTTCGTCTACGGCCCACTCTCGGCGATCGCGCACACGACGAATGACCTGCAGCACGCGTTCTCCAGTGCGCGCCGGGTGCGCGCCGTGTTCGCGACCATCCCCGAGAATGCGGATGCGCCCGATGCGATCCCTGCGGCCGGCCTCCGCGGAGAGGTGCGTTTCGAGGACGTGTCGTTCGCGTACGGCGACGGTCCGCCCGTGCTCGACCGCGTCTCGCTGACGGCGAGCCCCGGTGAGGTGATCGCGCTCGTCGGTCCATCGGGTGCCGGCAAGACGACGCTCGCGAGCATGCTGCTGCGGTTCTACGAGGCGCGAAGCGGACGCATCGAGATCGATGGTGTTCCCCTCGACCACTACCAGCTGCGCTCGTTGCGTCAGCAGATCGCGATCGTGCTGCAGGATGCGCTGATGCTGTCGGGCACCGTGCGGGAGAACCTGCGTTACGGTCTGCTGGCTGCGACCGACCAGGAGATCGAGCGCGCGGCACGAGCGGCGCACGCGCATGACTTCATCCTCGAGCTGCCGGCCGGCTACGACACCGAGCTCGGCGAGGCCGGTGCCGGCCTCTCGGGCGGACAACGACAGCGACTCAGCATCGCGCGCGCGTTTCTCAAGAACGCTCCGATCCTGATCCTTGACGAGCCGACCGCCGCGCTCGATACGATCTCCGAGCAGCAGGTCGTCGAGGCCGTGCATGCGCTGTGGTCGGGGCGCACCACGTTCGTGGTCGCCCACCGGCTATCGACCGTGCGAACCGCGACCCGGATCCTCGTCATGGATCACGGCAAGATCGTCGCGATGGGCACGCATGACGAGCTCCGCCAGACCAGCCTGCTGTACCGGCAGCTGTGTGCGCAGCTCGCCGAGCCGGGCGACGAGTCGCGCCGGGTGTCGACGACGGGTTAACCCTGGTCGGCTCCCTTCGCGGGGAGCGCCTGCAGCACGCGACGACCGAGGGCTTGCGCGTCGACCGACTTCGGCACCGCGAGGCTGATCGTACAGTTCGAGTCGCTATCCCACGCCACGAGCTGCTGCTGATCGCCGCTCTCGACGATCAGCGCAGCCTTGCCGACGTTGGTGACAGCGCGCGCCTGCGGGTTCGCCTGACGAACCTGCGATGCGGTCTGCGCCATCGACGGATCACACGAGGCCTGGACCGCGGCCGCTTGCTCGATCCCCGGACCCTCGACGCGGCAGGTCGCGATCATCTCGGTCGGACCGGCGACCGGCGTGATGGTCATGTTCGCGAGATACTGGTCGCGCACCGCCTGGGGCAGCAGCTGATCGCACGTGATCGGAGTGCCACCGCCGGTTTTGCCCTGGGCCACGGACCCCGACGCGCCTGCGTCACCCGTCGATCCCATCGTTCCGGACGCGCCTGCGTCACCCGTCGATCCCATGGTTCCGCTCGCGCCCGGCGTTCCGGTGGAGCCGGGCGTTCCGGTCGAGCCGGGCGGTTGGCCGGTGCCGCTCGCGGTTCCGCCGGTGGTTCCGCCGGTGGTTCCGCCGGTGGTTCCGCCGGTCGTTCCGGTCGAGCCGGTCGTCCCTGACGGGCCCCCCATCGACCCGCCGGTTCCGCTGGCGGTTCCGCCGGTGGTTCCGCCGGTGGTTCCGCCGGTCGTTCCGCCGGTCGTTCCGCCGGTCGTTCCGGTCGAGCCGGTCGTCCCTGACGGGCCCCCCATCGACCCGCCGGTTCCGCTCGGCTGTCCCCGATCCGTCGGAGCAGTCGCACCTGGCGCGGTGCTGCCCGTTGTGTCGGTCGTCGTTCCTCCCGTTCGATCTTCGGTGGTGGACGTGGTGCCCGACGTCGGCTCGCCGGTGCGCCCCTCCTGGTTGGTTTTGTCGCGCTTGCACGCGACTGCGACGAGGAGAATGGAGCTGAAGAAGAGTGCGTTGCGCATGGTCGAGGCTACCGTCCTCCTCGACGGACAGCCCGTGCCATCGAGCGTGACGGCGTCGTTAGAACGCAGCGCGAGCAGGCGCACGCGCGCCGCTTTCACCTGGAGCGCCGGCGACGCAACGCGATCGACTGAGCGCGGATCTCCGACGCGACCACGCGTCGAACCGCGACACGCTCGTCGCTGGCTACTTCGTCGGTGGTGCCGCCGGCGCAGCCGCCGAGCCCGCTGCCGAACCCTGCGAGGCGGCGGAACCCGAACCTGTCGCAGATCCCGATCCCGTCGCAGATCCGGAACCTGTCGCGGATCCGGAACCTGTCGCAGATCCCGAACCGGCTGCGGCAGATCCGACAGCGTCGGAACCAGAGCCCGTGAGCGGTGCTTCGGCCGTTGCCGACCCGGTCGCTGCGGAACCGGGCGTCGCCGTCGCAGATCCGGTGGTGATCGGCGCCGGCTCGGGCTGCAGCACATGCTCCTCGTCCTTCTTGCCGGAGCAAGCCGCGAGGAACAGGACCGTCGTGAGGAGGACCGCTTTGAGCATGGAGGGAACCTATCGCACGCGCGCTGCGATGCACGCGCTCAGTCGTCGTAGATCGTGATCAGGTCGTACCCGCGTGCGTGATCACTGGCGGTGAACACCAGCGCGAGACCGCCCTTGCCCCCCTGGCAGCGCATGCCGATCACGCCGCCACGCGCGAGCCACCCATTGACGTGCGTACGCAGGGTCTCGTAGGCCGGCGGCGTGCCGTCGGGCAGCTCCTCGTAGGTCTGACCGAGCAGCGTGCCGTACTGCGTTCGCGGCTCGCCCGCGACACAGCCGCCCGTACCGACGGTGCGCTGGCCGAGGATCTTGTAGAAGTTGCCGACGTTGCGTCGCTCGCGCTCCGCGGGATACGGGGTGCCATCCTCCGCGGAGAACTGCGCCTTCTCGTCCTCGGTGATGTTCGCGAGCCGGCCGTTGAGATCGTAGCGATGCAGCAGGATCTCGAATTCGCCGACGGCGGCGAAGTCGAACAAGGCGACGTACGACTCCTTGCTGGTCTTCACGGCCGCTTCGAAGTCGGCGACCACGCGCTCGGCCATGGTCTTTGCCATGGCGGGCTGCGCCGCCGGCTTCGGTGCGGGACAGCCTGCGAGCAGCGCGAGGGCAGGGAGTGCGAACAAGCTCAGGCTGCGTGCGCCCATGTGTCTCCGTAATCGTCGAGCGCGCTGCCGACGGGAATGCCAAGTGCTTCGAACCCTGGGACCAGGACTTCGCGAACACAGGTCGAGAAGATCACGCGCTCCTCGGCGGGTGTCATCAGGCCATGCGTGCGCACGGCGGTGGTTACCTCGCCGACGGGGCGCTCCGCCTCGACGACGTTGGCGACGCCACGCAGCGCGCGCGGCAACATCGCCGCGGCAGCGTCGATCACGCCCTGGCCACCGATCTCGATCGCGTGGCGCATGTACGACCAGCCGAGCCGCGCATGCATGACCTCGTCCGAGTAGATCGAGGTCAGCACCGCCTGTGCCGTCGGGTCGGTCGTGAGATCGCGCGTCGCCGACAGCACGGTGGTCGCGTACGTCTCCGAGACGCACGACACGAGCATCGTGTTCGCGAGCGCCTGGTGCAGCTTCGGCCGCGTCGGATCATCGGGCAGCGAGCTCATCCCCGGGGGCGGCAGGTTCTGTTTGCCCGAGTAGATCTGCGCCATGCGGATGCACATCTCTGCGTGACGGATCTCGTCGATCCCGGCACGCAGGCACAGCGAAAGCACGTCGGCCGGTGCGCGTGCAGCGACCAGATCGATCGCGAGGACCGAGAACGTCGAGACCGCGAGGTACTCGGCTTCCGACCTCCGCATCCAGGTCGCCGCGAGCCGTGCACGTTCGGCGTCGGTCAGCTTCTCGGCGGTCGTCTCAGTCCACGGGATGTGGACCGTGCGCCGCCGCATCAGCCGATGATGCTCGGACTCGAGCGGGGTACCCGACAACCACCACGGGCTGGTCGGCTCGTACTGATCGTCGCGACCCTGCGGCTCGATGTCGCCGAGAACGTCGATGGCTGGTTCGGTGCTCACGACAGGATGAAACCGCGACCGGTCGACTTGCTCTTCGTGTTCGCGCGCGGGCGGGGCTTCGCAGCCTCGGCAGCGGCTGCGTCGGCGAGCGCCTTCTCCTCGGCTTCCTTGGCGGCCAGCAGGTCGGCGGCCGCTTTGTCGTCCGCGGCCTTCTGGTCGGCAGCGGCCTTCTGGTCGGCAGCGGCCTGATCCGCCGCAGCCTGATCCGCGGCCGCCTGGTCCGCAGCCGCCTTGTCCGCCGCCGGATCCGCGGCGGGAGGGGCCTCGGGCATCGTGGCGGGCTTCTTGTCAGAGCCACCACATGCCGTGACCAGCGGGGTGGCGAGCATCGCGCCCGCAAAGACCACCGTCCGCCAGATCGTGTTCGAGACTCCTGCGCGCTTCGTCATGGTTCCGTCCCCCCGTGAGTCAGGGACGATGACACCGGAGTCCCCCAAATGCCAGGGCGGCCG
This sequence comes from Myxococcales bacterium, assembly GCA_028287135.1. Taxonomy (GTDB): domain Bacteria; phylum Myxococcota_A; class Polyangia; order Haliangiales; family Haliangiaceae; genus JABFXX01. Next base: position 61,603 of record JAQBQE010000063.1, on the reverse strand, counting down.
CCGGATCGCCCGTGGGATCGAGCTGGATCCCTGGACCCTCAGCGACGACGGTCTTTGGGGGCGGTCACGCTCAGGTGCACGGCCACGATCACGGCCGGTCGGCCACGTTCACGGCTCGCGCTCGACTCAGGACAGGACGAAGCCGCGGCCCGTGCCGCCACCACCGTCGTCGTCGGTGCCACGCGGACGCTCGCCGCCGGCACACGGATCCGCGCTCGCGCACGGATCAGGTGTCGCAGTGTCGGTGCCCGTTGGGGTGGCGGTGTCCGGCTGCGTGCCGGTCTCCGTCGGGTTGGAGTTCGTCGGGATCGTCGACGGCGTCGTGGGCTTCTTGCTGCAGCCGGAGCCGAGCATCGCGCCAGCAAACACCACGGTCCGGAAGATCGTCTGAGCAGTGTCTCGCTTCATGGCTCTGAAGCGTAACAGATCTCATTCCTCGGGTGACTGCACCGGGATCGCGGGGTTCGACATCGCAGGATGGGGACCCTGCGCCATCATCCCGCGCATCCGCTTGACCAGCTCGGCGACGATCGCCTGGGACATCTCCGGCCGCTCCGACATCACGCGCTTGAAGCCCTCGCCGGGCACCCGGAGCATCCGGGTCCGTTCGTTGGCGCGGACCGTCGCGGAGCGCGGCGAGGCATCGAGCACCGCCATCTCGCCGATGCACGCTCCGGCGCCGAGCTGCGACAGCACGCGCTCCGGGCGATCGCCGATCCCGCCGACGAACACCGTGACCTCGCCCTTCACGATCAGGTACACGGCGTCGCCTGGATCGCCCTCTCGGAACACGTCACGGCCCGGCTCGATCCGGCGCTCCTCGACGATGTCGGCGAGCTCCTCGAGATCGTCGGGGTCGAGCTCCGCGAAGATCGGGACCTGGCGGATCAGCATCATCTTCTCGATCACGGTCAACGACGCCATCGCCGCATTCGCATCCAGCGTCGCGTAGACGCCCGGCTTGCCGACGCCGGCCTTGGTCTGCGCAAACATCGATGGATCGAGCGCCGGCAGCTCGTTCGACGTCGTGCCCGACACCGCGCGCACCGCAGCGTGGCGTACGCGGGCATCTGGATCGTCGAGGACCTTCGCGAGGAGATCACGGGTCAGCCGGCTCTTCGCGCCCATCGCGCGGACGGCGGCTTCGCGGACGATCGGTTCCGGATCGCCGATCATCACCAGCAGCTGCGCGCGCGCGGCTTCATCGTCGAATCGCGACAGCAGCATCGCGCACACCGCCCGCAGGTGTCGCGAAGAGTCCGCGGCGATGGCGAGGAACGGCCCTGGCGCGATCGGTGCTTCGTCGCCACGTTGCAGTCGCGTCAGCATCTCGACGAGCGGACGGCGCAGCGCGGGATCCACACCGTCGAGCGCATCGAGCGAGCCGAGGCGCACGAGGCCACGGGTCGCAGCCTGGGCGCGGACCTGCTCGACCTCGGGCCGCTGGGTCATCACGGCGAGCACGCCGAGCGCGTGGATCGCATGCTCGTGCGCGCGATGCTTCGCGAGGTGACGGAGCAGCGACAGGCTGGCGGACTCGGCCTGTACCGCGTTCGCGTGATTCGCCGCCTCGGTGGCGGCGACGAGCTGTCCCATCGACGCGAGCTCGGCGTCGTAGAGCGCAGCGATCGGTCCGCCGGGCGCGAGCAGCAGCGCGAGCTCGTTGGCCTCCTCGGCCGCGCCCACGCCACGCTCGGTCCGTAGCGTCTGCAAGCTCGACGGCGTCGGCGCGACACCGAGGCGCGCGGCCTCGACGACGAGCCGCGACAGATCCTTGCGGTACTGCTCGCGCACCAGCCGGGTCTCGGCCGAGCCCTGGTACGCCGGGTCGAACAGCTGGCGCTCCTCGCTCGACAGCTCGCCCATGATCTTCTGGTGATCCTTGTCGGAGATGCCGAGCTGCGCGCGCAGGCTGTCGAGCAGCTGCATCTCGTTCCGCGTGACCAGGCCATCGGCCACCATCTCGCGCACGGTCTCCTTGTAGGCACGCAGGCGCGCCTCGCGCTGCTTGGTGCGCTCGGTGTGGAGGAGGTAGATGTCCTTGAGGTCGTCGGACGGCGGAGCGTCCCCCCATTCCCACTTCTTGAGGATCTTCTGCGCGAACTTCTCGTGAACGTGCTGGTCCTCGCGGCGCGTGATCCGGCGGACGAAGATCGCGGTCGACGAGAACACGACGATCAGGCCCCAACCCGTGACGACCCATGCCGGTAGCTTCGCGAGCGACGGTTGACCCGCGAACAGATAGAACGCGTTGAACGCAACGAGCCCGCACAGCGCGAGCATCCCGTGGCGGATCCGCTGGGTGATCTGCGCGCGTGCTTCCGCCGGGGTCTCGCGGGTCAGCGTCCGGGTCCGCACCCGAACGACCACACGCTCGATCAGCGAGAACACGAGGAAGCTGACGAGCCCGAAGGCGACGAGCGTGAGCGGCGCGGCGACGATCCGCGGGATCGCGGGCGCGAACGTGAATCCGGGCGCCATCATCTGCGCCGGCAGATCGCGCTCGTAGGCCCACGCGCCCGAGAAGTAGTAGCTCCAGTCTCCGGCGACGAGGTAGTAGTAGACGTAGAACGCGGCGACGACGCCGGGCCACGCGAAGTACGCGATCCGGCGCGGCCGATCCGTGGCCTCTTTCCAGTAGCCCTGCTCGAGATCGATGTCGGGGCAATGCTTCTTGCACGCGACGCACGGCGCGCACTGCGAGGTCAGCTCCGGCGCGGACGAGCCGCGGGCGGGCTCGGTGTAGATCTTCTCGACGAGGCCGACCGGGCAGATGAAGTTGCACCATGTCTTGCCGCCGAACACGAAGCTCGTGACGATCGCTGCGACCACGACAACCCCGAGGAATCCGGCGAGCCAGACATCGCTGCCGTTGGTCGCCACCAGGCGCAGCGTCAGCGCGATGATCATCAGGCCGAGCTGGACGAGCACGTAGTTCTTGCCCATCCAGTCGCCCATCTTGCGCGTGCCGGGCCGCCCGACGAGCCGACCGATCTGGCCCATCACCGCGAGCGGACACAGCCGTCGCCACAGGTGATAGCCAAACGTCATCCAGAAGAACGGCAGCACCGCGATGCACACGGTCCACAGCAGGCGATTGCCGTGCTCGACGCCGAGGATCGTCGGGATCGTGGCCATGAGCGCGAGCACGAGGACGATCCGCGCCGCGATCACCCAGCGCGGAGCCGTGCCGCCGTCGGTAAACGCGGTCCAGCCGCCGGCGCGCGTCTTGTCCGCCTTCGATGCCGGCTTGCCGCCGTCAGCGATCGGCAGCTTCTTCTTGGGGGTGTCGTTCACAGGAGGCTCGCAGTCACCGGAGGACTCGCCGTGGCGCGTTCGAGCCGTACGCACTCGGAGGATGGACCGCCAAGGCGCCAAGGCCGCCAATCACAGAGCTGGTTCCGGGCTTCGCCCCGAGGCTGTGTGCTGGACGGTTAGCTCCGTTCCCTCGGAGGTGAACCGCAGAGCCGCAGAGGGCGCAGAGCCGAGAGAACAACCCTTCTCTTCGAGAACTGGTTCGTCCTCTGCTCGGAGGTCCGTCCATCGGTGTGGCTCGGGCCATGATCATGATCTGCTCTGGAGTCTCAGCATGTGTTCTGGGAGCGTCAGTATCTGTTCTGGGAGCGTCAGCATCTGCTCCGGGACATCAGCGCGCTTCGAAGAAAAAGTTCTGCTCTGCGGCCTCTGCGGCTCTGCGGTTAGATCTCCAGGCTCGCGTACCTCACCACGCGCTCGCCGCGCTCGACGTGCCCCTCCTGTCCTACGGCGCGAGCGGGCAGGTGAGTCCCTTCGCGGCATCTGCCCCGAGGAACTGCTCGTAGTTCTGCTTCGCGCGGCACTCCTGGTGCTTGAGGAAGTCGAGCGTGAACTCCTCCCAGTGCGTCGACGGGACGATCACGAAGTTGAGGGTCGCGATCTTCTTGTTGCGGGTCTTCGGGACGCCCTGCGTCGGATCGGTGTTCGCGAGGTCGGCGTAGTCGTGCATGCCGAAGTTGCGGATGTGGCACTGCGAGCAGGTCATGCCGTTCTCCTCGCCGACGTCACGACGGCCGTCGTCGAGGGCGAGGTCGGCGACCATGAACTTGTTCTTGTGCTCGACGAACAGGTGATTGGCGTCGATCCGGGCGCCCTTGACCTTGTCGCCACTGCCGAACGATTCGATCGACGGGAGGTCGACAAAGCCGAGCGTCTTGCGACAGAGGACGTCGTGACCGGGCGCCAGTTGCTTGTCGCCCGTGGTCCAGCGCGGACCGCACGTCGGGATCCAGCTCTTCTTGTCCTCGGACGGCACCGTCTTGGTCCAGAACCCCGGGATGATCACGTTGGTGTACTGCTGGCTCTTGCCGTCGGGCGTGATGAACGGCTTCATCGCGCTCCAGCCCCAGCCGTCGCCGTTCTTGTACGTGCCATCGGGGTTGCGCGCGCTGCCTCCGCCCATCCGTGCCTCGGTCGCGATCCCGATCGAGAACGTCTTGAGGTACGGCGCCGTCTTGGTGTCGTCGTACGCCATGAATTCCTTCATGAACGCGGCGACCACCTTGCCGTGACCGGCCTGATCCTTGAGGAGCTTCTCGCTCGGCGCACCGCCGGGCAGCAGGTGCTTTGCGACCAGCCCGAGGAACACCTTGTTGTTCGTCGCCTTCTCCTCGGCGGGGCGGGGCAGCGCCGGCACGAACTCGGTGACCGGACGGATCCGGAACATCGCGAACACCGGCTCGGGCGCCTTCACCGCCTGGTAGACGACGCGGAGCTCGGTCCACGCGCGATCGATCCGCGGGCGTAGCGTGACGATCTTCCACGCCGCGGGATCCCCGAACACCGCCTTGTCGAACTGCGGCGACGCCGGATCGAGGCGCGGATTCTGGTGGGTCTGTGCGAGCCCGGTGAGAAAGCCATCGAACAGGACCTTCTTGTCGAGCGCACCGAGGGCCTTGGCCTTCTCCGCGTCGAACTGGGGTTTGAAGTTCTCGGCGCTGACGAGCAGCATCTTGTCGAGCGGCCAGTCCTTGTTGATCTGCTCGAGCCGCTTGGGCTGGCGGATCATCAGCACGGTCTCGATGATCGCGGTCTGCGTCTCGGCGACCGGCAGCGGCTGCTTCTTGGGATCGACGTCGATCAGCCAGCTCTCGGTCTGAGACCCCTTCTTGCCGGGCTGCGTGATCTGGAGCGTGAACTCACCGCCCGGGATATCGGCCTTCGTCGGCGTCCACGTCACCGTCTGGGTGATCGGATCGAACTTCGCCGAGGCCGGCATCCTGGTGACCTCGACGCGCGTCTCGTCGAGATCCTGATCGATCGCGGCGGTCGAGAAGCTGACCGTCTGGCCGACGCCGACCTTCTTGATCGCGGGCTCGAACAGCTCCGGGGGGCGATCGGCCGCCGGCGGCGGCTCGGGCGGCTTCGCCTCCGTGGTGGTAACCGCCGATCCCGCTCCGGAGCCACGCCCCGGCGTTGGCTGCGGCGTCTTGCCACCACACGCGTTCACCGTCGACAACAACCCGAGCAGAACCAAACGTCTAGCGTTCCCCATGCCTCGCGCATCGTACCATCATGCTAGCTTCCGCTCGCCGATGACGACCGACCTTCCGACGCTGTCGATCAACACGATCCGTACGTTGGCGATGGACGCCATCCAGAAAGCCAACTCGGGTCACCCCGGGTTGCCGATGGGTTGCGCGCCGATGGCGTACACACTGTGGCAACGCCACCTCAAGCACGATCCGAAATGTCCGCACTGGTTCGATCGTGATCGGTTCGTGCTGTCCGCGGGGCACGGCTCGATGCTGCTCTACTCGCTGCTGCATCTCACCGGCTACGAGCTGCCGCTGTCCGAGCTCGAGAACTTCCGGCAGTGGGGCAGCAGGACGCCGGGCCATCCCGAGTGGCAGTCCGGTGATCACCCGGGTGCGCACGAGACCCCGGGCGTCGAGGCCACGACGGGCCCGCTCGGGCAGGGCGCTGCGAACGCCGTCGGCATGGCACTCGCCGAGCGCTACCTCGCGACCCACTTCAACCGCCCCGGTCACGACATCATCGATCACCACACGTTCGCGCTGGTCTCCGATGGCGACGTGATGGAAGGCGTCGCGATGGAAGCGGCGAGCATCGCGGGCCACCTCGGCCTCGGCAAGCTCGTCTACCTCTACGACGCAAACCAGATCACGCTCGACGGTCCGCTCAGCCTCGTGATGTCCGAGGACGTCGGCGCGCGCTACCAGGCGCAGGGCTGGCACGTGCTCCACGTCGAGAACGGGGACACCGATCTCGAAGCGCTCGACGCGGCGATCCGCGCCGCGAAGGACGAGACCGCGAAGCCGTCGATTATCATCATCCGCACGACGATCGGGTACGGCTCGCCGAAGAAGGCGGGCACCTCGTCGGCGCACGGATCGCCGCTCGGCGATGCCGAGATCGCGGCGACCAAGACCAAGCTCGGCTGGGATCCGGAAGCGAAGTTCCTGATCCCCGACGCGGTCAAGCAGCACTTCGGCGAAGCGGTGAAGCGCGGCGCCACCTCGCACGCCGCGTGGCGCGAGAAGCTCGCGGCGTACAAGCTCGCGTTCCCGGAGCTCGCGATGGAGCTCGATCTCGCCGTCCGCGGCGAGCTCCCGGCGGGCTGGGACGCGAACCTCCCGTCGTTCACCGCGCCGATCGCGACGCGGAGCGCCTCGGGCAAGGTGATGGCCGAGCTGACGAAGCGGATCCCGTGGCTGTTCGGCGGCGACGCCGATCTCGGCGGGTCGACAAAGACCATCGTTCCCGGCGGTGACTACAACCACGAGGGCGCGGGACGCAACCTCCGGTTCGGCATCCGCGAGCACGCGATGGGCGCGATCGGCAACGGGATGCTCTATCACGGTGGCGTCCGGCCGTTCGTCGCGACGTTCTTCGTGTTCTCCGATTACATGCGACCGCCGGTCCGGCTCGCCTCGCTCAACAAGCAGCCCGCGATCTTCGTGTGGACGCACGATTCCGTTGGCCTCGGCGAGGACGGTCCGACGCACCAGCCCGTCGAGCATCTGATGGCGCTGCGCGTGGTGCCGAACCTCTCCATATTTCGTCCCGCCGATGGCAACGAGACGACGGCGGGCTGGCGCTACGCGCTCGCGAACGCGCACGGCCCGACCGGTCTCGTGCTGTCACGCCAGGACCTGCCGATCGTCACGCAGCCGGGTGCACCGGGAGCCGAGAAGGGGGCCTACGTTCTCGCGGATGGGACCGACGTGATCATCATCGCAACCGGCTCCGAGGTCTCGCTCGCGCTCGCTGCGCGCGACGAGCTCGCGAAGGACAAGGTCTCCGCGCGCGTGGTCTCGATGCCGTGCTGGGAGCTGTTCGCGGCGCAGCCCGTCGCGTATCGCGAGTCCGTGCTGCCGCATGATCGCCGCCGCCGGGTCTCGGTCGAGGCCGGCGTGACGATGGGCTGGCGCGAGTGGATCGGCGACCGCGGCATCGCGATCGGCATCGACCGCTACGGTGCCTCGGCGCCTGGCGAGATCGTGCTCGAGAAGCTCGGGATCTCGACCGCGGCCGTCGTCGCTGCGTGCAAGCGCGTCATCTCCGAGGGCTGAAACCCTCGGCAGCGGCTCACTTCATCGTGAGCGACGCGGACGAGATGACCTGATCGCGCTCGTTGACGAGCTTGACGGTGTACGTCTTGCCCTTGGCGAGACCTTCGTCCTCGTTGATCGAGATGTCGCCCGAGAGCACCGCGCTCTTCGCGTCGATGCCGTCCAGGGTCTTGTCCGCCGCGAGCTGCTTGCCGTTGTAGAACTCGAGCTTGAGCTTCGAGGAGCCCGTCTTCGACAGGAACGCCGTGTAGTGGAAGTTCCAGTACGTGACGTCCTCTTGCGCCTCGCCGGTCAGGGCCGCGAGCTTCGCGACCTTGATCTTCGAGATCGTCTCCTTGTCGTTCTTGCCCTCGGGCAGCTCGCCCTTGCTGACGATGAGCTGACCCTTGAAGGCGTTGATCACGCCCTTGGACACGTCAGCGGAGGCGACTCCGCTCACGACGAGCGCAGCAGCGAGGACAGCGACGGACATCATGCGGATGGACATGGGACACCCTTTCGTTTCGCTTCGAAGATAACTCGTCGACACCGGCCAGCGCTCCGGGTTTCTCGACTGTGACCTTCGTTATGCCGTCGCTTCCGTAAGTGCTTATTCCTTCGTGGCTTCGGCGGACTCACCCGTGGAGCCCGGGCCTTCGACGGTGCCACCCTGCTGCGAATTCATTCCGCCCTGCGAACCATCCGGCGCGGACTGACGCTCGGCGACGCGCTGCGCGCGGCGCGCGGGATCCCACGGCTTTCCGTCAGGCCCCATACCGTTTGCGTCGGGGCCGATCGGCTTGCGGTCACGGCGCGGCTTCGGCGGCAACGGCTGACCATCGGGGCCGAGGCGCGGCTCGGGCGGCAGCGGCTGGCCATCCGGGCCGAGGCGCTGCTCGCGGGGGGGACGCGGCGGGCGAGGGCCACCACCACCACCGCCGCCAGCACCGCGGGGACCGTAGCCACCGCGACCGCGATCGTCCTGAGGAAGCGGCTGGCCGTCCGGACCGAGGCGCTGCTCGCCGGCCGGGCCACCGCCATATCCGCCGCCACCGCCACCGCCGCCGTAGCCGCCACCCCCGGGACCACGCGGTCCACCGAAGCTGCGGCCACCCGGGCCACCGGGGCCACGCGGACCACCGGGACCCCGCGGACCGCCGGGACCGCGCCGATCGCGATCGCCACCGGGACCCCGCGGACCGCCGGGACCACCGCGACCCTTGGTGAAGTCACGCGGCGCTGCGGTGAGCTGCCAGCCGATGCCGGCCTTCGGGAGCTCGCCACGCGGGCCACGATCGTCCTCTTCCTTCTTGTCGTCCTTGCGAGCGCCGTGGACGAGGCTGCCGAGACCGCGCGGCTTGTCACGACCACCCGGGCCACCGGGGCCGCCACGGCCGCCAGCACCACCAGCGCCGCCGCCGCCGCCACCGCCGCCGCCGCCGCTGCGACCGCGATCACCGCCGCCGCTACGACCGCGATCACTGCCGCGATCATCGCGGCGCGCGCGCTGCGCACCGGCAACGCGATCGATGACGTAATGGAACTCGCCGCGCGCGACCGAGTTATGCGGACCGGTCTCGCCCTGGTAGACGCGGACCAGGCGGACCTGATCGATCTGACCGCCGACGATGTCGAGCGCCTCGAGCAGCCGGGCCGCCTTGTCCGGCTGAACGCCGAGGGCCTGCGCGACCCCTTCGATCGCGGGATCGGCTGCCTTGGCAGGAGCCGCCGCTTCGCCGCCTTCGGCGGACTCGCCGCCCTCGGCCGCAGCCTCGGTGCCACCAGCCTCGGCGCCGCCCTCGGCGGACGCCTCGGCGCCGCCCTCGGCGGACGCCTCGGCCGCCACATCACCACCAGGCTCGCTCGGCGCGTCGCCAGCTGCCTGGGTGGTGTCCTCTGCTGCGGGGGCCTCGGAGGGCGCCTCGGCAGCAGCGGGTGCGGAGCCGCCCATCGCGGCGCGGACGGAGGCGCGTGCCTCGGCCGCTTTGCGAAGGGTCAGCGTCGAGAACTCGGTGAGCGTCTTCATGGGAGGCTTGCTACACCAAACCCCCTCGCAGCGCTAGCCCCCCGAGGGCCCCGACTATCTCTCAGCCGCCAACGCTGCCGGACGCTTCGGCCGAGACTTCGACCGAGACCGACACGTTGACCTGGATGTTGCCGATCAGCGACGCCGCAGCGGCGATCTGCCCCGTGATGCACAAAGCCTGATCCTTGAACGACGTCGCGAGCGTGCGAGCCGAGCCCTTCAGATCCTGTGCGCTCTTGGCCCAGATGCCAACCGCGTACTTGAGCGGCTCCATGCGAGCCTTGACCGAGAGGAGCTTCGGGACGCCGGCCTTGATCGCCTTGATGACCATCTCCGCCTTCGACTTGTCGAGGGTCGCCTTGGCGTCCATCGAGACCTCGAGCTCCGGCTCGGTGCAGTCCATGTCGACCGATGCGCGAACGGTCGCGTTGGTGCGGCACTCCGCGCTCGCGTTGACGTCAGCGTGACCTTCGCACGTGCCACGGCAGGTGCCCTTGCACTCGCCGTTGCAGTCGCCGCCCGAGCCGCCGGTGCCGGCCTTGCCCGCGCAGGTGCCTTCGCACTTGCCGTTGCACACGCCGGTGCAGGTCGCGCCGACATCAGCCGATGCCTTGCCCTCGCACTCCGCGGCGGCCTTGGCCTGCGCGTCGACGTTGATCCGGCAGACGGCCGGCTTGTACTTGATCTTGAGGGCAGCCTTCGTCTTGAACGCGACCTTGAAGTTATCGCGATACGCGCCCCAGACCTTGGCGCAGATATCCTTGGTCTCGCCCTGGTAGTCGCCCTCGACCATGCCGAGCTCGTTGCCCATCATGATGCAGCTCTGCTTGACGACCTGGATGGTCGCCTCGGTGGTCTCGTGCAGCTGCTTGGTCGCCTGGAGGAACGCCTTCAGCTTGCGGCCTGCATCGGACGCGGCGTAGTTGCCGCAGCTGTTCGGGTCGACCATGCCGGACTCACCACCGAGACCGCCGGGGACGCTATCGCCGCCCGGGATGCTGCCGCCACCGGGCATGCCGCCGCCACCGGGCATTCCCTTGCCCTTCGGACAACCCGCGAGGGTCACGAGCGCGACGAGGGCGGTGGCGAGAAGAAGACGTGAAGAATTGATAGTGCGCATGAATGATCAGGCTCCCCTTGGAATCCCGACATCGATATCAAGAATCCCCACCCGGGTCGCGCCGGTGGGTCGCAAAACCTCCGTGAGAGCGGGTCAGGGACGCCTGACGTGCTCTGCAGCACGACCGCGATCCGACAGCCATGGATGACGACGCTGTTCGCGTGCAGCGGTGCCGACGAACACGAGGCACTCGCGCAACGGATCGAGCTCGGTCGTCGTCACCGTGAAGGCCGGCGTCGGCACCGTCAGCGTTTGATCGAGACCGTTGCGGAACGTGTCGACCTCGAAGCGAACGACCTCGTCCACGCCCGCTCCGCGCAACCCGACGTGGAACTTGCAGCGGCGTTCTCCACCGGCGGTCACGCGAACCCGCACGGTGCTGGTATCTGCACCCGCCGTGTACGTGGTGGCGACGGTAGGCCACGTCGGAGCACCGGTGCCGTAGATCCATGCTGCGGCATACGCATCGAGATCGAGACCGGTGGTGGTCTCGAGCGCCGTGAGCACATCGTCGACGGCGATCGCACGCGGTTGTCCGAGCAACATCGCGAGTGCAGCGAGCACCTGCTGCCTTGACGACAGCACCTCGATCTGGCGAAACAGGACCATCGGGCCCGCACCGTAGACATCACCGTAGTAGTCGAACAGGGCCGGCTTCTCGCCGGGGACCGGGAAGAACGCCGCACTGGCCGAGAAGCTCTTCCAGGCGCCCGCTGTCTGCAGCGCAGCCGGTGGCTCCATCATGTCCTCGTACGCGAACGTCAGGTACTCGGCCATCGACTCCTTCCACACGAAGTCGTAGGTGTCCTCGATCGTGGTCTGATCGCCGGCCCACTGGTGCGCGATCTCGTGGCCGAGGATGTGCTGCACGTTGTGCCGATACGACGGCATCACGATGCGAGCGAGTGAATCGTCGAGAACGATGTTGCCCGGGTGCTCGAAGCCGCTCCAGTACGTGGGCGCGGTGAGGATCCGCAGCTCGCTCCCGAACGGATACGGTCCGAACTGCGACTCCATCCAGCTGACGAAGCCCGCGTTGTAGGTCGGATCGATCGCGGCGGCGATGTTCGTCGTTGCACGATCATAGACCGTGACGTGCGCGCTGCCCCACATGCCCTTGTCGGTCGGCGTCCAGGCGGTGCGCGGATACGCAGCGATCCCGAATGTCGAGTAGGTCGGACCGCCTGCATGATCGAACACGCACTGCGTCTCGGTCGGCGACGGCTCGGTGATCTCACCGGAGCACGTGACCATCAGCTCCGGCGGATGCGTGACGTGGAAGGTGTACGTCGCGAACTGATCCGGTCGGTTGTCGCATGGCCCGAACCGGTCGCAGCCACCGACCCAGCTCACCAGGTAGTAGAACGGGTTCTGCTGGGAGTCTCGCGTGATCGAGTAACCGACCTGGCTCGTCGATAGCGTCTGCATCGGCACGCTGAGATCGACATCGAGCGTCAGTGTCGAACCTGCGCGGTGCCCGGCGCCGCACACCGTGAGCGTCCCGGCATCGAGTGTGGCGCTCGCGGCCACGGCGCCGTCGATCTGCGTCGTCGCGGGCGAGAATCCCTCGGCGCGGAACGGAAGCGCGAAGCAATCGCCACCGGTGTCGACCGTCGCGGTCACCTTGGCGTGCGCGGCCCGGCTCACGATGTCGAACGTGTAGTCGTAGTGCGTGACGGTGGCCGCGATCGGGCCGACCGGGAGGTCCGCATCGTCACCGCCACAACCGACGAGCAGACCGAGGACGAACAGGCGTCTCATGGCCTGCGGAAATACCACGCCACGTCGCGGCAGCGCGTGACTTTCAGCTCGCTGGAGGCGAGACCTGACCCACGAGGACCTGCGCGGGGAACACGCGGATCACACCGGCGCCACCACCACCGCCGCCGCCGGAACGATTCGCCGATATCCCGCTCTGTCCCGCACCGCTACCCACGGACCCCGGGCCGCCGTTGCCGGTCGCGAGCTGGGCTCCGCTGCCGCCGGGCGCAGCGATCATCGGCGACATCGGATCGGCACCGGGGATGCCCGAGTTGCCGCCGCTACCTTCGCCACCACCCCCGCCGTTGGCGAACACGCGCCCGGACGCGGTGATCGTGATCGTCGCTGCGTCGAGCAGGATCATCCCACCGCTGCCGCCGCCTCCACCGCCGGAGTCATCGAGCAGGTCGCTGCCACCTTCGCCCCCGGACCCGGACGCGTTGACCGTGCCGCTGATCTCGAGCTGCGTCGCGATCAGCGCGATCGCACCACCGCCGTTGCCTCCTCCTCCGGGGGACAGCCCCGCGCCGGTCGAGCCGCGGCAGCCACCGCGGACGGTCGTCGGGATCGACGCAGCGGCGGCCGGCGCACCGGTGCCCTGGGAGGATCCGCCGGTGCCGCCCGCGCTCCCGAAGCTGCCACCGGCGCCTCCACTCGAGCCGGTGGACGCGGGTGACGCAGGACACCCGGCGTCATTCGCGCCTGCGCCGATCACGCCTCCGCTGCGATGACTCGCGACGTCGATCATGCCGTCGATCGTCATCGTCGAGGTCGACACGATGACGAGCGGCCTCGGGCCAACGGTCGACACGAGGGTGCCCACGGCACTGCTGACGGTGGTGCCCGCGATCACGCAGAACGCGCCCGGCGAGGTTCCGGTGTAGTCGAGGCACAGCGGCGACGTGCCGGTATGGAGGGTCTGCGTCGTGAGGACCAGCGCCTCGGTGATCGGTGCGACCGGACAGATCGAGATCAGCCCGACGCCGTAGCACCCGGCTTGCGCATCGAAGGTCGCGTCCCTCGCGGCGTCGTCGGGAGCATCGACCTCGTCGGCATCCTGGCGTCCACCGTCGAAGCCTGCGTGCTCGCACGTGCCCGAGGTAGGCGCACAGACGAGCCCGGTCGGGCACGCATCCTGGTCTCCACAGGGAACCCCAATCGCCGGGGAGGGAGAGTAGCACGCGCTCGCGAGGGTCAACCACCAGACGGCGAGGCGCACCCCGCCATCTTGCTGTGAAAGCAGCCGGCGCTCAACGGATCTTTGCGCGCGCGATCTTCTCGAGGGCGGTCGCCGAGGACGACGCTGGTATCTCGACCGGTGGTGCGACCGGTGGTGCGACCGGTCGGGCGACGGTGAGTCGCACGTCGAGCCCCATCTCCTCGCGGAACAGATCGGCCTTGCGCAGGAGCTGCGCGTCGTCGCGCGAGGGTCCGTCGCGGACGACGAGATCGAGGACGATCGCATCGCCCATCCGCGTGCACACGACCTGCTCGACACGCGAGCGATGCTCCCAGTCGAGACCATCTGCGATCCGGAGCAGCGCGGTCAGCTTGCGCAGCTGTGCGCGTTGCTCCTTCGGCAGCGTGGAGTCGTTGATGATCTGCTTGGCGCGCGCGGCGTCCTTGCGGTGGGTGCGCGCCATCAGTGCGACGAGCTCGCGCGCATTGTCGTCGAGGCCGGGCAGGCGGGCCCACCGGATCATGTACTCGCTGTGCTTGTGGTGGCCGCGGACGTTCACGACCTCGCCGACGTCGTGCAGCAAGGCGGCGACCTCGAGCAGAACGCCACGGTCATCCGGGATCCCGTGAACGTCGCGAAGCTGATGGAACAGCGCACGCGCGAGGTGGCGGACATGCTCGCCATGCGTGGTGTCGTGGTCGACACGATTCGCGAAGCCGCGCGCGGCGGTGAGCAGCGCCTTGTCGTGGGCGCCCTCCGCGCGGATCTGCTCCTCGCGCGCGGTCTCGGACAGCTCCAGCAGCACCGCCTCGCGCACGCCGACGCCCGGGGTGACGAGCTTCGAGATCCCGAGCTGGCGGGCCACCGTGGCGAACACGAGCGCCGCGATGCCGAGGACCTCGGCGCGATCGCGCTTCACGCCGAACCGGGTCATCCGCTCCTCGACGGTGGCGTTGACGAGGGATGGCAGCGCCTTCTCGAGCGCCGCGAGCTCGAAGCTCGGCATACCGGGCGTCCCGTCGGAGACGATCTTCGCGAGCGCATCGGCGTTTCCGCCGGTGGCCGCCGCGACACCGGAACCGTTGGCGCCACGGGAGATCGTGGTCATCAGCGTGGCCGTGTACCGGCGCACCATGCTCGCCTCGGCGTCCGCGATCGCGCCGTCGAGACCGAACGTCTCGAGGAGACGGACCGTGCCGACCGGGAGCGAGTACGCGTGCCACGCGGAGCCCTCCTTGAGGTTGACCTCGAGGCTCCCGCCACCGAGGTCGAGGATCGCGCGCGGGGTCGCGCCGTTCGATCCCATCGCGTGCACCACGGCCTTGCGAACGAGGCGCGCCTCTTCCTCGCCCTCGATGATCTCGAGCTCGATGCCGGCCTCGTGATAGAGGCGGTGGAGCAGGATGTCGCGGTTCGATGCGCTGCGGACCGCGCTGGTCGCGACGGCCCGGTACATCACGACTCCGTGATGGTCGAAGCGCTGGCGGAAGTGAACGAACGCGGCGACCGCCTGGTCGATGGTCTCCGGATCGAGCTCGCCGCGGGTGAACGCGCCGTGACCGAGGCGCACCGGCACGCGCTCGGCCTCGATCCGCACGAGCTCGGTGGGCGTGAGCTCGGCGATGACGATCCGGATCGCATTCGATCCAGCGTCGATCGCTCCGAGGCGGACGGGCCCTCCCATCGCGTGCACGCTAGCACGCTGGCAGGCTCGGCGTTGACGCGATCTCGGGTCGCTGCTCGTGTCTGGCGCCGGCTGAGGCGTAGGCGCTCGCGCTCGGTCTATTTCTTGGCGGGCGGCTTGCCCGTCTTGTCGCCGGGCGGACCCGGGGGGCCTGCGGTCTCGGGGATCTTGATCTTGTCGGTCTTGCTGACCCCGGCCAGGACCTCGACCTTGATGCCATCGGACAGCCCGAGCTGGATGTCCTTGCGCGTGAACGTCTGCGGCGAGCTCTCGATCTCGACGTACGGCTTCTCGTTCTCGTACTGCACGAGGGCCTCGCGGATCGCGAGCACCTGCTTCTTCTCGTCGAGCACGATGTCCGCGTTCGCGCTGTAGTTCGCGCGGATCTGCATGCCGGGCTTCGCCTTCACGGCCGCCTTGATCTCGAACTGGATCGCGCCATCGATCGTCTTGCCCTTCGGCGAGATGTACTCGAGCACGCCGTCGAGGAGCTCCTTCTCGATCGCGCCGACCTTGATCGCGAGCTTCATGCCCTCCTTGATCTTTGCGACCTCGGCCTCGTCGACCCGGCCCTCGAAGATCATGTCGTCCATGTTGGCGATCGTGGCGACCGTGGTGCCGGCGTTAAAGTTGTTGGCCTGGATCACCGAGAAGCCGACCTTGACCGGCACATCGATCACCATGCCCTCCTTGGTCGCGGTGACGATCAGCGACGAGCTCTTGCCTGCACCGCGCGTCGCGCCTTCCTTGACGAGCTGGAGGCTCGAGCCGGCGGCCGACAGCTCCTGCCTGCGCAGCGCGAACTCGGTGCGGTAGCGCTGGAGCTCTGCGTCCGCGACCACGCCTCGCTTGAACAGTGCTTCGTTGCGCTCGAGCTCGCGCTTCGCGTTCTCGAACGCGATCTGCGCGGTGCGCACGCCAGACTCCGCCTGGTTGGTCTGCATCGCATCCGCGATGATCGAGATCTTGCCGAGCGGATCGCCGAGCTTCACGCGCTTGCCGGGCTCGACGTAGAGCTCCGACAGCACGCCGCTGACCTTGGGCTTGACCTCGACCTCTTCGCGCGGGACGAGCGAACCGGTCGCGACGGTCTTCTTCGTGATGTCGGTGACCTCGGGCATCTCGGTCAGGAACACGACAGGGTGCGACTGCGACTTCTTGTAGAGGTAGAAGAACGCGCCGCCGATCATCGCGACCAGGACGACGACCAGTAGCCAGCTGAAGATGCGTTTCATGACGGGGGCCTCGTAGCTCTCACTCTGCGCGAAGTGCCTCGATCGGTTTGATCGAGGCAGCGTGGGTTGCGGGCATGACACCGGCGAGGGCGCCGGCGCCGATCAGGACGGCGACCGCGGTCAGCACGGTCGACAGGCTGACGTTCGGTGGACCGAGCGGTGACTCCGGGAGGTGCTCGAGGATCGCCCCGGTCCCCGCGAGCAGCGCGACGCCAGCGACCACGCCGATCAGCCCGGCGAACGCGGTCAGCACGATCGATTCCTTCATCACCATCGAGACGATCGACATCGGGCTCGCGCCGAGCGCCTTGCGCACCCCGATCTCCTTGGTGCGCTCCTTGACGGTGATCAGCATGATGTTCGAAACGCCGATCACGCCGGCGAGCAGCGTGGCGCCACCGACCACCCAGCTCACGAGCTGGAGCACGAGGAAGAACATCTCGAACTTGCTGTACATCACGAACATGTTGAACGAGCCGATCGCGAGCTGGTCGGTCGGAGAGATTCGATGGTGCCGCGACAGCGCCTCGCGAACCTGCCGCTCGAGCTCGGGGCCGTCGGTGCCCGGTTTCGCGGTCATCGCGAAGAATCCGACGCGGTCGCCGATGTTGAACGCGGTCTTCAGCGTGGTGAACGGGACGAACAACGTGTTCGCGTCGCGGTCTCCCTGGTTGCCGCCGCGTAGCGTGCGGGTCAGGCCGACGACCTGGAAGTAGACGCCGCTGATCTTGATGTGCTTGTTGATCGGGTCGATGCCCGGCTCGAACAGCTGCTCGTACACCGCACGCCCGATCACGACGACCTTGCGCTGTTCCGCGATGTCGCGCTCGTTGATGAACCGGCCCGCGTCGTACTCGAACGCGACGATGTGCTTGAGCTCCGGGTAGTCCGCCATCACCGTGAACGTGCCGTTCTTGCTCTCGTGCGAGACGGTGAAGTTGTTCATCCAGCCGCCGAGCTGGAGCCGTGGCGCGAGGTACTCGATCGACGGCAGGCGGCGCAGGAGCTCGATGTCCGCCGTGTTGAAGCGAACACCGCGGCCGGGCGGAAGGCCGTCGTAGGACTCGGTCGTCTGCTGGCCCCAGACGAACAGGAGGTTCGTCGCCATGCCCTTCATCTGGCGCTGGCTGCCGCTCTGGATCGCCGAGCCAAACCCCAGCATCGCCATCAGCATGAGGATTCCCCAGAACACGCCGAACGCCGTGAGGAACGTGCGCAGCGGATTCGAGCGCAGCGTCGACCAGATCTCCTTCCACTTGTCGAGGTCGAACACTACTGGTCCCTGAGCGCGTGGATCGGGTTGACGCGTGCGGCGGCGCGGGCAGGGAAGTAGCCTGCGAGTGCGCCGGCGACGACGAGGAAGACCGCCGCGCCGAGGCCCATCCCGAGATCGATGTTCGGATTGACGATGAACTCGTTGTCCAGGCGCCCGAGCAGCTCGAGCACGCCGACACCCGCGGACAAGCCGAGCAGGCCCGCGACGCCGGTGAGGAACACGGCTTCCTGGATGATCATGAAGACGATCGAGTACGGGGTGGCGCCGAGCGCCTTGCGGACGCCGATCTCCTTCGTGCGCTCCTTGACCGCGATCATCATGATGTTCGAGACCCCGACGACGCCGGCGGCGAGCGTGCCGAGGCCGATCACGATCACGAACGTCGAGATCATCCAGAACATCTGCTTGAACCGCTCGAACTGCGCGATGTTGTTGTGGACACGGACCGCCTGCTTGTCCGTCGGGTCGAAGTTGTGGCGCTCGGCGAGCTGACCGACGATGTCATCGATGATCGCCTGGGCTTCCGCCGGGCCGGCCTGGCCGAGCGTCATCTGGAGCTGCCCGAGCTTCTCGCCACCGTTGAACGCGAGCTGGGCGGTCGAGACCGGGATGTAGATCCGGCGCTCTTCCTCGGCGCCACCTGGATCGGTGAACACGCCGACGACCTGGAACGCCGTGCTGCCGACGGTGATCCACTCGCCGATCGGAGGCTTGCCCTCGAACAGGAAGTCAGCGACGGTCTTTCCGATCACCGCTGACTTGCGGCTCTGCGCGATATCCGCGGCGCTGAGGAAGCTGCCCTGTGTGATCACGTGCGACTGGAGGCGGATCGTCTCTTCGTAGACCGCGTCGAGCTCGAACGCGTTGGCCTTGGCGCCGTACTTCGTCATCAGCGACATCCAGCGCTGGCCGCCGATGAAGTGCTCGGCCGACATGAACTCGACGCCCTTGGTCTTCCTGGCGCGCTGATAGTCCGAGTTCTCGAACATGATCCGGCGCCCGACGTCGTAGCCGCCGCTGGCGACCGACGTCTTGCTCGCGTTGATCCACACGCCGTTCGTGGCGTCGCGCGCGAAGTTCTGGCGCATTCCGTGATCGAGTCCGCGCCCGAGGCCGAGCAGGAACACGAGAACGAAGATGCCCCACGCGACGCTGACCGTCGTGAGGAACGTGCGCAGCCGATTGCGCCCGATCGTCACGAGGACCTCCTGCCACCGATCAACGGACAGCAGATCGCGCCACTGCACGAGCGTGATCCCGAGCATGCGGAGCAGCGCGATCGCGAGGACGATCAGCGCGGCGAGGATCGCGAGCACGCCGGCCAGGGCGACCAGCCCGGCGAGCAGCTTGAGTGCCGCGACCGCCACTACGGCACCGCCGCAGCGATGCCCGGGTGGCTCGCACTCGCCTCGAGCGCGTTGACCACCTTGCCGTCACGCAGGCGGATCGTGCGCTGCGTCCGCGATGCGACCTCGGGGTCGTGCGTCACGATCAGCACGGTGATCCCGGTGGCGTTGATCTCCGAGAGCAGATCCATGATCTGCTTGCTGGTCTCGCTGTCGAGCGCGCCGGTCGGTTCGTCGGCGAGGATCAACCGCGGCTTGCCGATCAGCGCGCGTGCGATGGCGACGCGCTGCTTCTGACCTCCCGACATCTCGGAGGGGAGGTGGTCCGCCCAGTCGCGGAGGCCGACCCGCTCGAGGTACTGCGCCGCGATCTGGTTGCGCTTCCGCCGGGTGACGCCCTGGTAGTAGAGCGGCAGCGCGACGTTCTCGAGCGCGGTCTTGAACGGCAGCAGGTTGAACGACTGGAACACGAAGCCGATGAACCGGTTGCGATAGCTCGCTGCCTTGCTCTCGGACAGCTTGTTGATCACCGTGTCGCCGAGCCAGTACTCGCCCGAGTCGTAGTCGTCGAGGATGCCGAGGATGTTCAGCAGCGTCGACTTGCCGGATCCGGACGCGCCCATGATCGCGACGAACTCGCCGTCCGCGACCTCGAAGTCGACGTCGCGCAGTACGTGCAGGCTGTGCGTGCCAACCTGGTAGTACTTGTTGACCTTGGACAGGCGCAACATCGTGTGTTTGCGAGGCTAGCGCGGTGCGACACCGGGGGCCAGCGTGCATCCGGCGCAGCAACGCTGCGACACGTGCGACAAGGGTGTCGGCCCGCTGTACAGCGGCGTCGCCGCTACGAGCCGGTGAGCTCGTCGAGCGCTTCGTCGAGGCTCGCGGCCGTCGTCGGCGCGATCACGAGCTTGCCGTGCGCGCCATCGATCTCGCACGCGGGAGCCTTGTCACACTGGTCGAGACAGGAGACCGGCACGATCACGAAGCCCTTGGACTTCCGCGCGACCAGGTGGTCGAGGTTGTCGAGTGCACCGTAGCGCTGGCAGACGCCGACACAGACCCGGACAGCGACCGGAGCGGGCGGTCCGATCAGGAGCTCGGTCGCGAGCGACACGGCCGCGATGTAGTGGCTCGCGGGACGACCGCGATCCTCGGCGAGCTCCGCGAGCGCGACGATGTCGACGACGTCGTCACTCGCGATCTCCTCGAGCTCGAGGCCCATCGACGACAGCCGTCCGATCGGGACGTCCTCGTGGGTCGGCGAGCGAGTCGGTAGCTTGCTCACGGGTTCGACCATTCGAACTTGATCGGAACGCTCTCGATCACGATGCGCGCGCCGGGAGGCTTCTCGAGCTTGAGCTTCGCGAGCTCGGCGATCACGCAGAACCGCAGCACCGGATCGGCGGGCTCGTCGCGGCGCAGGTTGATCTCGGTGAACTGGCCGTCGGGCGCGGCGGCCATCTGCACGACGTACATGCCGCGCAGCTTGCGGTTGGTGGTCAGCGAGCTCTGGTAACAGCGCTGGATCGGCTCCTGCGCGCTCGCCAGCTTGGCGCTGATATCGGCGCGGATCGCGGGATTGGTGCCTGCGCTCTTGCACGCACCGAGGGCCGCGATGATCGCGAGGGAGAGGCAGAGGTGCTTATTCATCTTTCACCAGCGTCTTCTTGGGGCCCTGCTTGACGATGTTGAACTCGACGCGCCGGTTCGCTTCGCGGCCGGGGTCCGTCCCGTTGTCGGCGACCGGGCGATCCGGACCGAAGCCCTTCGGATCCATCCGCGCCTTCTTCACGCCCTTGCTGGTCATGTACTTCACGACCGACTCGGCGCGCTGCTGAGACAGCTTGCGGTTGAATTCCGGCGAGCCGGTGGAGTCGGTGTGACCCTCGACCTGCAGCAGCTCGATCTGCGGGTTGTCCTTGAGCATGCTGGCGACCTCGTCGAGCAGCGAGTGCGAGACGTCCTTGAGGTCTGCCTTGCCGGTCTCGAACTGCACCTTGTCGAGGATCGCGATGTTCGACGCGGTCAGCACGACACGCGCAGGTCCCGGCGGAGGTCGCTCGGCCTTGACCTCGATCACCGGAAACGGTTCTTGCTTTGGCGCGCCCATCAGCTGCGCACATCCGGTCGCGCTGACAGCCACCGTCAGCGCACCTCCGAGTAGACGTCGTCGCATCGCGGCATCCTCGCGAAGACCCCTCGCTCCCGCAAGGCTTGGCCGGCGAAAGTGCTACATGGGAGCGTGATCACCGTTCATCACCTGAACCATTCGCGCTCGCAGCGCGTGCTGTGGCTCCTCGAGGAGCTCGAGATCCCATACGAGATCGTGAAGTACGAGCGCGATCCGAAGACGATGCTCGCGCCGCCGTCGCTGCAGAAGATCCATCCGCTCGGCAAGTCGCCGGTGATCACCGATGGCTCGGCCACGATCGCGGAGTCCGGCAATATCCTCGAGTATCTGGTCGACACCTACGGGCAGGGCAGGCTGCTGCCGCCGCGCGGCACGGCCGAGTACCGGAACTACCGCTACTTCATGCACTACGCGGAGGGCTCGCTGATGCCGTACCTCCTGCTCAAGCTGATCTTCGACAAGATCCGCACGGCACCGGTGCCGTTCTTCGTGAAGCCGCTCGTCAAGAAGATCTCCGGCAAGGTGACCGGCGACTTCGTGCTGCCGAACCTCACCCGGCACCTGAAGTTCCTCGCGGACCATCTCGCGACGAACAAGTGGTTTGCGGGCGCCGAGCTCTCGGCCGCGGATATCCAGATGAGCTACGCGATCGAGGCGATCGTCGCGCGCGGCAAGGATCTCGAGGTGTCGCCGCGGATCTTCGATCTCGCGAAGCGGATGTCCGAGCGTCCTGCGTACAAGCGCGCGCTCGAGCGCGGCGGTCCGCAGAGCTTCGATCTCTAGCGCTACGCCCGACCCTTGGGCATCACGGGGACGAACAGGCCGTGCTCGCCGAGCACGCGCGCGAGATCCGCGGACAGGCCGCGCGGGCGCTGGAGCTTCTCGGGTGCCATCGCCTCGTGGAGGCGACGCCGTGCTTCGTGCATGCGCCACGCGATGGTGCCTTCGCTGACGTTCTGAACGACCGCGACCTCGCCGTGCGACATGCCCTGCAGCGACACGAGGATGACGGTCGTGCGCATGTCGATCGGAAGACCGTCGAGCGCGCGCAGCAGGCGCGCGTAGGTCTGGCGGAGCTCGGCGACGCGGCCTGGGTTACTGCGTGCATCGACCGCGATCGCGAGCTCGAGACGAGGATCGTCGTTGTCCTCGCCCCGGCGGGCGCGATCGCGCCGCGCGTTGAGCGAGCGGTTCACGGTCATCCGGTAGACCCACGTGAAGAACTGGCTGCGGCCCTCGAACTCCGCCAGCGCGCGATATGCCTTGAGGAAGACCTCCTGCGTGATGTCGTCGGCCTCGCTCGAGGAGCCGATGATGTGGAGCGCGAGCGCGAAGATGCGCTTGCGGTACCGCTTCACCAGCGACTCGAACGCGCGCTGGTCGCCCGCCTTCGCCGCTTCGACGAGCGACGATGCCGTCGCGGCTTCGCGCTCGGCAGCAGTCATGGGCGGGGGCACGCGGTCCTGCACGCTAGTGAATCGTTAGACGCATAGCCTACGCCAAGGCTTTGAGTTTTGTTGAGGGCCTCGAACCGACGCCGCGCCTACATCAGCGCCTACCGGCAAGTGGCCGGATCAGTTGGCTTCGTGGTCGGCGAGCCGCGCGGACGCTGGCGACGCGAGCGAGAACGGGGCGATCTGGGCGTCGAAGTAGCTGCCGTCGTCCTTCCACATCCGGTAGCTGCCCTGCATCGTCCCGATCGGGGTCGTCAGCACGCATCCGGACGTGTACTGGAAGCTCTGCCCGGGCGACAGCCGCGGCTGCTCGCCGACCACGCCGTCACCGCGAACCTCCTCGACCTTGCCCCGGCCATCCGTGATGACCCAGTGCCGGGTCCGCAGCTGGGCGGTCGCGTTGCCCTCGTTCGAGATCGTGATCGTGTACGCGAACACGTAGCGATCGTCGGGCGGTGACGACTGGTCCGCGAGGTAGTGCGACTGCACGCGCACGCGGATGCCGTCGGTCACCGCCGACGATGTAGGCTCAGCCACGGTTGTGCGCATCGCCGGGAATCTGGCCCGATGTGCGATCCATTGCAAGGGAGTGCCGGGTCCGTCGCGAGCAGCGGCACGGCGTTCGCCGTGTCATGCTCGACGCGTGGTCCGTCTCGACAAGGCTTCGTGATGCAAACGTCCTCGCAATCCATGCGCCTGCGCGCCGTCCTCTCGATCGTGGTCAGCGCAGGCTGCGGTCAGATGTACGGCACGCCGAATCCGCCGCCGCAGCCCCCGCAGCAGGGAGCCGCGACCGAAGGGCCGCCGGGCAGTGACCCGTGGCAGGAGGGCGCGGGTGATCCGGGCGGCGCGTCGGGCCCGGTCGATCCGGTGGCCGCGTCCGCACCCACGTCGGCGCCGCGAGGTGGCGCGCCAGGGCGCCCTGCCGCGGCGAGCTCGAACCTGCCGGCCGAGGCGCAGCTCCTGCTCGACACCCACAACGGCTATCGCGCGCAGCACTGCGCGAAGCCACTGACCTGGTCACCCAAGCTCGCCGAGGTTGCGCAGCAGTGGGCCAACAAGCTGCGCGACAAGGGCTGCGCCTTCGAGCACAGCGGCGGAGCGTACGGCGAGAACCTCGCAGCCGGCACCAGCGGCGCGCTCGACGCGAGGTCGACGGTGGCCATGTGGTACGACGAGGTCAAGGGCTACTCGTTCAAGCAGCCGGGCTTCTCGATGCAGACCGGTCACTTCACGCAGGTCGTGTGGACGACCACCACGCAGGTCGGCTGCGGGAAGTCGACGTGCAAGGGCATGGACATCTGGGTCTGCGAGTACGACCCACCCGGGAACTGGGAAGGCCAGTACCCCGCGCACGTGCTCCCCACGAGCTGCAAGAAGTAGGGCTCGGCGCCGAAACGAAAACAGGGCCGGCGAGGTGCCGGCCCTTCACGTCGCGCGATGCGCGGCGCTGGTTACTGCTGGCCGCGCTGGTCCAGCGGGACGTACTTGCGCAGCTTCTCGCCGGTGTAGATCTGGCGAGGACGACCGATCTTCGTGTTCGGGTCGTCGACCATCTCCTTCCAGTGCGCGATCCAGCCGGGCAGGCGGCCGAGCGCGAACATCACCGTGAACATGTTCGTCGGGATGCCGAGCGCGCGATAGATGATGCCCGAGTAGAAGTCGACGTTCGGGTAGAGCTTCTTCGAGATGAAGTAGTCGTCCTTGAGCGCGATCTCTTCCATGCCCTTGGCGAGGTCGAGCAGCGGATCCTTGACGCCGAGGTGCTGGAGAACCTCGTCACACATCTTCTTCAGGATCTTCGCGCGCGGGTCGAAGTTCTTGTAGACGCGATGACCGAAGCCCATGAGGCGGCGGTTATCGCGCTTGTTCTTCACGTCGTCGATGAACTTCTTGAAGTCACCGCCCGAGAGCTTGATCTCCTCGAGCATCTCGATGACCGCCTGGTTGGCGCCGCCGTGCAGCGGTCCCCAGAGCGCGAGGATGCCAGAGGCGATCGCCGCGTAGAGGTTCGCGCCGGAGCTGCCGACCATGCGCACGGTCGACGTCGAGCAGTTCTGCTCGTGATCGGCGTGAAGGATCAGGAGCTGGTTCAGCGCCTTCTCCAGGATCGGGCTGACCTCGTAGTCCTCGCTCGGGACCGCGAACATCATGTGGAGGAAGTTCGCGCAGTACTTGAGCGAATTCTTCGGGTACATCAGCGGCTGGCCGATGCTCTTCTTGTAGGCGAACGCCGCGATCGTGCGGACCTTCGAGAGCAGCCGCGTGATGTGCAGGTCGACCGCCGAGTTGCGATCGAGACTGTCGGGGTAGTACGCCGACATCGACGTCACCATCGCCGACAGCACCGCCATCGGATGGCTGGTCGGCGGGTAGCCGGCGAAGAACTGGTGCATGTCCTCGTGGATCAGGCTGTGCCTGGTCAACGCCGTCGAGAACTGCTGGCGCTCGGGCTTGGTGGGCAACTTGCCATTGATCAGCAGGTAGCTGACCTCGACGAAGTCGCTCTGCTCGGCGAGATCCTCGATCGAGTACCCGCGGTAGCGCAGGATTCCCTGCTCACCGTCGAGGTACGTGATCGCGCTCGTCGTCGAGCCGGTGTTCATGAACCCGGTGTCGAGCGTGATGTAACCGGTCTCGCCCCGCAGCTTGGTAATGTCGACCGCGTGCTCGTCTTCGGTTCCAACGACGACCGGAAGCGTTGCTTCCTTGCCGCCGGGCAGCACCAGTTTGGCTGTCAGTTTCGTTTCGGGACCGGCCATGAGATCTCCCTCGGAGGCACTGCAAAATTGCAGTGCGGAGACCATACCTGATCCCGCGGAAAGTCATGACGCCCCGCGGCGCAAAAAATACCGCTACTCGAGCGTGACGAACGGCGAGCTGCCGAGCGGCGTGTTGAACCGGTACGTGTATCCGAATCCGACATAGACGGCGGCGCCGCCCTTGTCGAGACCGACCTCCTCGATCGATGCCATGTCGTCGAGCGGATTTTCCGACGGTCCGGAGAACACCGGGGAGTACACGTTGACGCCGAGCTGCACGCCGAGCACGTGCTCCATGCGCTTGCCGATCCCGTACTGCAGACCCATCTCGAGCCGGCCGCCCAGTGCGGCGTAGTTGAAGACCTGGCTGCCCGCAGAATCATTCTCGCCAGCCGGCGACATCAGCGCGAGCTGCACGCCGGCGAGCGGGGTCAGGCACAGCCGCGGCGAGCTCCGCGGGCACAGGTGCTTGTAGGCCGCGATGCCGAGGTCGAACACGTCGAGCGTGGCGACGCCCGCCGACTGCATCTCGCCCTGACCGAAGTGCTGGATCTGGAAGTAGCCCTGCGCGCCGAACCGCTGCGCCGCATTGAGGAGGTAGTCGCCCTTGAACCGCAGGCCGCCCGCCGACGAGCCGTAGTAGTCGGCGCGACCGATCTTGCCGCCGCCACCGAACAGATCGACGCCGAGGGTCCACGTGTACTTGTTGTCCGCCGTGGTCGCGACGAACAGACCCTGCGCGGGCGGGCGCCCGACGGCCGGCGTGTAGCCCGATGGCGGGTTGGACGTTGCGACGTTCGGGTTGCCGACGTTCGGGTGGGTCGGATCCGGCGGGTTCGTCGGATCCGGGGTGGTGCCGTCGGGCGGGAGGTTCTGATCACCGCCGCCGCCACCGGTCGGGTGGAGCTCGATGTTCTGCGCCTTGGCTTCCTGCTTGATCCGATCCGTCAGCTTCGTGATCTTGGCGGCGAGCTCGGGCGTCGGGCTGTGCTTGTCGGCCGCATTGCACGCGGTGATCGCCTCGTCGAACTTGCCCTGCTGGAAGTTCGACGTGCACAGGTTGAAGAAGTACTTGGGCTCGGGGACCCGGGCGACGGCATCGCGGAACTTGGCAGATGCCTCGGCGTACTTGCCGGCATACATCAGCTCCTTGCCCTCGTCGTTGAGGTTGCTCGCCAGGTCCGCCTGGCTCTGCGCGGACGCCGGCGCGGCCAGCGTGATGATCGTCGCGAGCGATGCGGCCATCGCCGCGATCGAAGTAAGCCTGGTCATGGAATCTCCCCGGACGTTCGCCCTGTCGGACGTTCGAGCGAACGAGTGATTCTACTACAGATCGCGTTTGCGATGCTTCGAGGCGCTCGGCGCCGCCGCCGTGCGATCTTTTTCACGTCCGGTGGCACCGAGTGCGCGATCGATCAGCCGGCGCGCGGCCTCGTGACCACGCAGGTGCCAGCTCTCGGGATTGCCGAGCAGCACCGAGACGATGACCTGCGGCTTGTCGGCGGGAGCGAACCCGACGAACCAGGAGTGCTCCATGTAGAACGGCTCGCGCTGCGACAGCGTACCGGTCTTGCCCGCCACGCTGATGTCGCGGTTGCCGCGGAACGACTTCGCCGCGCTGCCCGAGTCACAGGTCGCGACCATCATCTGCGCCACCGCGCGCGCGGTCGACACCGGGAGGACTCGCCGCGGCTTCTGCGCGGGCTGCGTGGCGCCGTCGATCGAGGCGAGCAGGCGCGGGATGGGCTGCTCGCCACCGGTCGCGAACGCCGCCCCGAGCAGCGCGCCACCGACCACGGAGAGCCGCGAGTTCATGAAGCCCGCGGCGGTCTTCGCGAACGACAGGTCGAGGCTCGTCGGGATCGTCATCACACCCGCATTGCCCGGGACCTCGGTGCCGGGGAGGGCGCCCTCGAGGCCGAGCGCGCGCGCCATTCCGCTCAGCCCCTCGGGGACCAGCTTCTGGTACGCGAGCTTGCCGAGGATCGCGTTGTTCGAGTGCGAGACCCCGAACGTCAGCGACTCGCAGCGCGAGTCCCGCTTGGTGTCGATCAGGTTCGACTCGCTGACCGAGCGAACGCCACCGTGAAAGCAGACCTTCTCGTCCTTGCCGACGCCCGCGGTGATCAGCGCGCTCGCGGTGACCAGCTTGAAGATCGACGCGGCGGGTGCCCACACATCGGTCGCGAGCCGCCAGTCGAAGATGCCGTCGCGCGAGCCCGCGGTGTCCTCGGTCCGACGTCCCGCAAGCGCGAGGATCCGACCATCCGGCGCCATCACGACGATGCCACCGCGCGGTGCGCGGGACTCGTTGAGCAGCCGCTCGGCGAGAGGTTGCAGATCCGGGTCGAGGGTGAGGACCGCGCGCCGGCCGTCCTTCAGCGGCGCCTCGTAGTGATCGTCGACACGCTCGATGTGGTCGAGATCGATCAGGGTGCCGAGCAAGGGCTTGGCCGGGGCGCTGGCGTCCGCAAGTCCCTCGAACCGCGCACGCTCGATCGCGGCCTGCGCGGGCGATTGCGATGGCATCGTCACCGGCACAGCGCCCTGGGCGAGCGATGCGCCTCCGATCGAGGCGGCAGGAGCGCGGTCATCGCCACCGACCATCGCGGCCCCACCGGCGAGGACTGCAGCGCCGGCGAGCAGGACGAAGGTGCGTCGCATCGACTCCGATGTAGCCTCATCTGCGCGCAGGCACAAGAATCTTTCACTGTTTCGATGTAGGTTTGCCGGCGATGTCCCACAGGCGCATGTCGTGGATCAGCGCCGTGACGGTCGGGCCGATCGTGGTGGCCGCGTGCACGCGCGCACCGCGCGCTTCGAGCCCACGTGTGATGCCGACGCCCTCCGTCCAGGTCGGAGCATGTGGCGAGCCGGGCAGGGACGGCGTGATCGGTGACGCACCCAGGCTCGATCGCGCCGACCGCGATCTCGATGGTGACGGTACGGTCGAGAGCATCGTGGTCGATCGCGCGATGTGCACCGCGGAGGGCAACTGCTACTGGAACGTGTTCCGGTCGCCTCCGTCGGGGTCTCAGGAATGCTCGCGCTATGCGGGGACCTTCGCGGCCACCGCGCTCGAGCCGCTCGCCGCGAAGGGCGACGACAACATGAGCGACGTCCGCGGCTACTGGAACCTACACGGCGGCAGGTTGCTGCTTCAGTCGTACCGCTTCGTGCGCGGTGGTTATCAGCTGGTGGAGGCGCTCCTGTGCAGGCGTGCAGCGGACGACAAGCTGGACTGTAGTGACACCGACTCCCGCTGAAACCCCCGGTTTCTGTTACGATCAGGGTGGGTGAGCGATACCGGGCGTAACAAGACCGTCGTCACCGCGATCTCGAAGATCAGCGACCGACCGGTGGCCAAAGAGGCCTGCCTGGTCGTGATCTACGGCCTCGAGCTGGGCAAGAAGTTCAACTTGAACCGCCCGCAGATCATCATCGGCCGGTCGTCCAAGGCCGACATCCAGATCGATCAGGAAGCGGTCTCCCGCAACCACTGCAAGATCATCAACACCGGCAACGCGATCATGCTGCGTGACATGGGGTCGACCAACGGTACCTACGTCAACGACGAGATGATCGACGAGTACGTGCTGCGCGACGGCGACTTCATCAAGGTCGGCCGCTGCATCTTCAAGTTCCTCAGCGGCAACAACATCGAGAACGCCTACCACGAGGAGATCTACCGGCTGACCACGGTCGATGGCCTCACCCAGGTGTTCAACCGCCGGTACTTCGTCGAGACCCTCGAGCGAGAGATCGGACGCGCGTTGCGCTATCGCCGCGATCTGTCGCTGATCATGTTCGACATCGACCGGTTCAAGGGCGTCAACGACAGCTTCGGCCACCTCGCGGGGGACCACGTCCTGAAGCACCTCGCGACGGTGATCAAGACCCGGATCCGCCGCGAAGATGTCCTCGCGCGCTACGGCGGTGAGGAGTTCGCGATCGTCCTTCCCGAGATCGATCTCTACAACGCGATGCAGTTCGCCGAGAAGATCCGCAAGCTCGTCGAGGTCGCGGAGTTCAAGTTCGAGGACGCGCTGATCCCCGTGACCGTGTCTATAGGGGTCGCTGCCTTGCACGGAGAGATCGAGGACGCGCTGGAGTTCATCAAGAAGGCCGATACCCACCTGTTTGCGGCCAAGGAGGGGGGCCGTAACCAGGTGAAGGGCTGATGCGCGGCGGACCTCTGGAGACCGACAGCGCACGCGAGCTTCGCGAGAAGAAGCGCGTGCTCGCGGCCCTCGTCGTCCACGATCTGCGCAGCCCGCTGTCCGCGATCCAGGGCTACCTCCAGCTGCTCCGCGAGGAGCTCGAGGATCCCAACGCGCAGGGCAAGGCCACCGCCTACAGCTACATCGACGATGCGACGACACTGGTCGGCAAGGCGCTCAGCCTGGTCGCGACGATCCTCGATGTCGACGAGCTCGAGGACGGCATCCTCAAGGCGCACAAGGCGCCGGTCCGGATCATCGAGCTCATCGAGCGCGCGAACGCCGGCAATCGTGCGCAGTTCGAGGTCCGTGATCTGCGCGTCGACATCGACGTCGATCCTGATCTGGTGGTGCGCCTCGATCGCGATCTGTTCTCGCGGATCCTCGAGAACCTGATCGACAACTCCGCTCGCTACTCGCCGCGCGCAGGTCGCATCGCGATCGCCGTCCGCCGTGATCCTGGCGGCGTGGAGATCGCGATCGGCAACAGCGGCCCGCCGGTGCCCGAGACCGAGCGCGAGCGGATTTTTGGCCGCTACTTTCAGGTCGAGGCCCGCCGTGCGGCGGCGCGTGCGAACCGGGGGCTCGGCCTGTACTTCTGCAAGCTCGCCGCCGAGGCTCACGGCGGCACGATCCATGTCGAGCAGCGCGGCGATCTCGGCGCGGTGTTCGTGGTCCACCTCCCGGAGTAGGCGATGAGCTATCGCACGCTCGGGATCCTCGCGGCCCTGCTCGCCCTCGGGATCACGGTGCTGTCTCGCCTGGATGTCCTTCCGGGTGCTGCATGGGCGCCGCTGTTCCTCTCGATCAGGATCGCGTCGCTGTCGATGCTGCTCGCCCTCGTTGCCGGGACCGCGTTTGCCCTGGCACTCCACTCGAAGCGGATGCCGGCGCGCGAGCTGTTCGATGCGATCGTGTCGGCGCCGCTCGTCCTGCCCCCGACCGTGCTCGGCTACTACCTGCTCGTGGCGCTCGGGACGGAGAGCGCGATCGGCAGGGCGTGGGAGAATCTCACCGGCACGACGATCGTGTTCTCGTTCACCGGCGCGGTGATCGCGGCCGCGGTGGGCTCGTTGCCGCTGGTCGTGCGTTCGGCGCGGGTCGCGCTCGAGGCGGTGGACCCGAGCCTGATCGCGGCCGCACGTACGCTCGGTGCACGACCGCTGCGCGTGCTGTTCACGGTGCTCCTCCCGCTCGCGGCGCCTGGCATCGCAGCCGGTGCGATGCTCGCGTTCGCTCGCGCCCTCGGCGACTACGGCATCACCCAGATGGTCGCGGGGCAGATGATCAACGGGACCGAGACCGCGTCGATCCACGTGATGAATGCGCTGTACGGTGGCCACGAGGATGCAGCGCGCAACATGGCGATCGTGACCACCGTGGTCGGCATCTCGCTGCTCTACATCGCCAACCGCTTCGTTCGCCGCAGCAGCAACCGTGTCTGATCTGTCCGCCTCCATCGTGCTGACCCGCGGCGAGTTCGTGCTCGACGTCGTGCTCGAGTGTCCGCCGGGTATCACGTGCGTGATGGGACCGTCGGGCTCGGGCAAGAGCACGATCCTCGGCGTGCTCGCGGGACTGACGGTCCCCGATCGCGGGCGGGTCGCGCTCGGCGACACCGTGTGGCTCGATCGCGCCAGGGCGATCGAGGTGCCCGTGCACCAGCGGCGCCTGTCGTACGTGTTCCAGGGCCTCGCCTTGTTCCCGCACATGACCGCGCTCGAGAACGTGAAGTACGGGATGCAGGAGGTCCCGCGCGCCGAACGTGCCGACCGGGCGAAGGCCCTGCTCGATCGGGTCGGGGTCGGGCACCTCGCAGCGCGCCGGCCGCGGACGTTCTCCGGTGGCGAGGCGCAGCGGGTGGCACTCGCGCGTGCACTCGCCCGCCAGCCTCAGCTCCTGCTGCTCGATGAACCGTTCTCGGCCCTCGACCGCGATCTGCGTGCGCAGCTGACGACGCTCGTGCGTGAGCTCGTGCCCGAGCTCAAGGTTCCGCTCGTCCACGTCACGCACTCGGTCGCCGAGGCGCGCCAGCTCGCCGACAAGGTCGTGCGCCTCGAGCGCGGCAAGATCGTCGCGCAGGGCACCGTTTCGCAAGTGCTCGCCGGCGTGACGACGCTCGAGGAGTGATCAGAACAGCGGGCCGACGGGGTTCGGCCCGATGCAGCCCTGGATCTGCCCGCGATCGCTTTCCTCGGTCAGCGCCGGGCGCGTGCTGCAGCCGCCCGCGGTGCAGCGCGCGAGCAGGCGGTTGTGCGGATAGTCGACGTCGATCTCCGCGGTGCGCAGCGCGTTGGTGCCGAGGATGCCGTCGACCTCGGCCTGGTCCGGGCGCAGCTCGGTGCGCAGCGCCTGGAGCGTCGGATCGGAGTCAGGGATCACGAGGACGTCGAGCGCGGTCGGGGGTGTGAGCTCGACGATCGCGGGCACGCCGCAGAACGAGCTCCGGTCCTCGCAGGGGCAGTCATCGGTGACCTGGCAGTTTCGCTGGACCATCAGGTGGCTGCCGTAGACCTGGCGGCACGGAGCACGCGGCGTCGAGCTCGAGCTCGCGACGAGAGCGAGCGCCTCGAGCGTGCCGCGGCGGCCTTCGAGGCGCCCCGACGGGAGATACACGTTCTCGATCGGCAGGGTGTCGAGCGCCGGCGCCGTCGGCCGCGACTCGCGATAGCGGAGGTACGCGGACTCCCCGAGGATCGTGATGCCGATCGCCGTCGACACCACGAGCAGCGCGTCGGCGCCGCGCGCGCTCTGCGGCAGCGTGGGCTCGGGGTTCGCGCCGAGGCACGCCTGCAGCGCGATCCGACGGCCGCCGAACGGCAGCTCGGTGCCCGCGATCACCAGGGTTCCGCCACCGCGATACGGAGACGGGAACACACCGTCGCAGAACCGCGTGCGATGGACCTCGTCGCCGCCGATGTCGGGGAGCACGAACACCTGGTCCTCGCCGAGGCGAAGGCGCACCGCATCGCCGGCGAGCGCATCCGCTCCGATGATCGCCTCGTACGGGCGAGGGAGTGCCTCGGTACCTACCAGACATGGATCGCCGACACACGGATGGAGCGCGATCACCTGCTTGCCGAGGAGCTTCGCGCGCGGGAGATCGATCGGGCCTCCGGGACCGTCCGCACCGAGGACCACGAGGTCGAGGCTCGACACCGAGGGTGCAACGTCAGTGCCTGGATCGGTCAGCGTCACCGGCGACAGCAGGTCGAGCACGGCCGCGCGATCGTGGACGCCTTCTTGACGGACGCCGAGCACGACCGCGCCGCTCGCGACATCGGCCTGGATCGGAAACGGATCGCCCGAGAAGTCGTTGGTGACGAAGCTATCGGTGACCAGGCTGCAGCCGGCGAGCGGGATCGCCAGCGCGAGCGCGACCAGCTTCATTCGAACGGCAGCTCGCGGACGACCGCGCGGCGCCCGTCGATCTCCACGGTCTCGCCGGGCGTCCAGCACGTCCGGTGGAGGTAGCCGAGCGCGAGCGTTCCATCGCCGTGGGTGACCGACGAGGTCACGAGCCCGGCGTTGTCCTTGGCGGGATGCTTGATCGGCGCGCCGTGCGCGAGGGGTGCCTGGCCGTCGACGACGAGGCCGCGCAGCGTCTTTGCGGAGTTGCCCTGCGAATGGACGCGGAACACGGGCTCCTGGCCGACGTAGCAGCCCTTGCCGTAGTCGAGGAACTGCGTGAGCGGGGTCTCGAACGGGAAGTTGTCCTCGCCGACATCCACGCCGTAGCGCACGAAGCCGGCGTGGATCCGCATCGCCTCGACCTGCGGCTCGCGATCATCGCGCGAGTGATCGTTGACGCCATCGATGATCGGCGCGCGCCAGACGTCGACGACGCTCTCCCAGATCTGGTGCGCCGGGCCGGTGATCGGCTCGAACGTGACGTCGTCCATCACGGCGTAGCGCTCGAGCAGTGCCTTGGTCTTGTCGGCGATCTCGGGCTCGCACGCGATCAGGAAGGCCTCGCCGATCCGCGCGACGTTGATCACCGAGAGCACGCGGCCCTTCGGATTCAGGATCGCGCCCCAGCCATGCCCGCCGTCGGCGAGCTGCTCGACGTTGACGGTCGTGAGGCCCTGGAGGAAGCGGACGCGATCGGAGCCGCTGACGCGCAGCCGACCCCAGGCAGTCCGATCGACGATCACCGTGGTGCTCATGCTGCAGCTCCTCGACCGGCGGCGGTCAGACGTTCCTTGCGGCGACGCTCGGCGCCCTCGTGGCGCCGGCGATCGTCGTCGGTCTCGAGCTCGAGAGGGATCAGCGGGCGAGGGCGGCCATCCTCGTCGATGGCCACGAACGTCAGGTACGCCTTGGTGACGTACCGGCGCGTTCGCTTCTGCATGTCCTCGGTCTCGACCCGGCAGCCGACCTCCATCGAGGTCCGCGACACGTAGTTGACCTGGGCCTGCAGCACGACGATCTCGCCGACGTGCACGGGAGACATGAAGTCGAGCCGATCGATCGACGCCGTCAGCACGGCGCCTGCGGCATGCCGCATCGCCGCCACACCGGCGCAGACATCGATCCACTGCATCATGATCCCGCCGAACATGACGCCGGCGACACCATTGGTGTGCATCGGCATCACGATCTGCGTCATCACGCAGCGGGTTTGTTCGGGCGTCACCGCCCGAAGCTTACTTCTTCTTCGAGGGAGCGGCAGGCTTCTTCGTAGACTTCGCCGCGGTGATCTTGCGCTTGATGCGGAGCTTGAGCTTGGTCTGGCTCTTCTTGCGACGCATCTTCAGCGTCCGGCGATTATCGTTGCGTCCCATGGGAGTCTCCTTGGTAGGGGGCCCTTGTAGCAGGAGGCGGAGGTCCGTGGCTAGGCGTCACGCCGCCGACGAGTCGGTCACCCGGGCGATCGGCGGTTTACTGGTCGCCGCCCGCAGCACGTTGTCGACCCTGGCGAGTGCCACGGCGGCGTGCTCCGCCGGGACCAGGACGATCGCCGGTGCGAAGGGCCCGTAGAAGGCGAGCAGCGTCCGCAGGTGGCTTGCGTGGATGCGGCAGGGGATCCCGGCGTCCGCGAGGACCCGCTCGACGACCGTGTGGATGCCACCGTCACCCTCGTCCGGGCGCCACTGATCGACCCTCGAGCGTGACCTTCGTCGGATCCGGGTTCCGGTAGTCGCCCTCGGAAATCCCGGTGCGCTTGGCATAGTCGCTCTCGAGCGCCTCGCGCATCGACAACCCGCCGCCGACCAGGAGATCGAGCACGTCGGGGATCTGGGTCTCGGCGATTCGCGGGTACTCGATCACCTGGACCTCACCCGCCGACGGTCGGTAGTGAACGCGGAGCCCACCGTCGCGTTCGATGCCGCTGGGACCACCGAGCAACGAGACAATCGAGTCCGGCACGGGCCGCGCGACGAAGCTCGTGATCACGTACAGCGCTACGAGGACACCCGCACCGACCGCGACACGCTTCGCATTCACCCGTTCCGACATCGGCGCATCACGCCCGAGGCGGGGGAGCGCGTCCAGCCAAAGCTTCCGTGTCTCAGAACTGTGCGCGCGCCGCGAAGCTGAGGTGCCAGCGGCCGCGTGGATTGTCGCCGAGGTGCGGCCGCAGCGGCATCGCGCGCTCGAGCGCTGCGGTCCCGAACGGCGTGACGATCCGGAACAGCGCGACCCCGACCGACGGGCGAATGTCGTCCTCGGTGACGTTCGCCCACTGGTTCGTGATCATGCCGACATCGACGAACGCTCCCGCGGCGAGCACCTTGTAGATCCGCACCTGCGCGTCGACGCTCGACATCACGCGGATATTGCCGCCCGCGGGCAAGATCCGGATCTGCTGCACGTTATCGAGCGGCGGGACCGCGACCTGGATGATCTCGGTCTCGAGCCGGTCGTCCTCGTAGCCGCGCACGGTGGAGTCGCCACCGGCGAAGAACCGCTCGACCTCCGGCAACAGCACCGCACCGGCAAGCGGGAACCCCTGATCGTAGCGAAGGTCCGCGCGAAGCACGACGTTCGAGCCAAGCGGCCAGTACTTGGATCCGCCGGCGGACACCTTGAAGAACGTGTCCTGGCCTCCGAGGTACGGGCTTGCGAACGAAGCACGTGCCTCGAGCCGGAACCCGGCCTCGGGTGCGAGCGGCGACAGCGTGCCACTGCGATCGACGCGCTGTTCCCAGTCGAACGTGAGCCCGAACGAACCCGTGCGCGTCGAGATCGGGACCTGGGATTGATCGTCATCCGCGCCGACCGAGCGCAGCACATCCACCGGTCGTTCGCGAAGACGGAAGTCGTAGTAGGGACCGACCGTGATCGCCCGGGCCGAGCTGGTTGCGGTCCGTTGCCACTGCCACGTGCGCGACAGCGCGACCGTCACGCCGTCGGTCGTCAGCACGCCGAACCGCGGGGTGTCCTGGCGGCGATGGAACGCGGTGAGCTCGGTCTGGAACTCGAGGGCGCCGAACAGCGGGAGCCGGCGCCACAGCCACGGCGGGAACCGCAGCGTGGCCTCGGCGCCGAGTTGCCGCAGCTCGAGATCGCCTTCCGTGGCGGCGCCGGGGGCAAAGCCGATCGTGCCGGCGAGATCGAGCGAGACGCCTGCGCCGAACAGGTTCTTGAACGACGGGATCAGCCGGATGAACGCACCGTTGTACGTGGACAGGCCGGTCTCCGCGTCGACGGTCGCGCGGAAGTCGAACCGCTCCGCGACCTCGACGACCGCATTGACCGAGCCCTCGCTCGTGTTGTCGAGGTCCGGCATCGCGACGTTGACGGCATCGAACAGGCCGGTGTTGCGCAGCCGGCGAGCGCCCTCGGCGAGGACGTCCTTGGTCAGCGGCGCGCCTTCGGTGAACCGCAGCTCGCCGAGGATGATCGACGTCCGCGTGCGGAAGTTGCCGCGGATCACGACCTTGCCGATCGTGAGGACCTGGATGTCGGTCAGCTGGTAGTGCGCCTGGATCCGGTGCGGGCCGAGCATCCGCGCCTCGTACGTGACCTTCGCGCGCGGACGGCCGTGGCTGTACAGCCGATCCTTGAGGAGGTCGCGGGTTCCGGCAGCCTCGGTCTCGCGGTAGCGGAGGTTGGCCGCGGTGGCGATGCAGCGCGTGGCATCCGCCTGGGTTGCGAGCTGCGGCTCCTCGTAGAACATCGCCAGATCCGCGAGGACGAGCTTGCACAGCTCGCGCTGCTCCGCGGTCGCGAGCACGCCGGCCTTGTCACCGAGCTGGACCTCGACCTGGGTCAGCAGGGTCGGCAGTCCCTCATCGATCGTGTAGCGAACGTGGAGGTCGTTGCCGCGATCCGCGAGCACGAGGCTGGCGGTGAGGGCCGCGCTGTCGAGCCCCGCCCGCTGGGTGGCTGCGCTGACCCGCGCGCGGGCCTCGCGATAACCAGCGCGACGGTAGCGTTCGACGATCTGATCGACATCGGTTGCGAGCTGGGCCGAGGTCGCGGAGGTCCTGGCGCCGAAGAAGCTCGAGGACAGCCGGGCCTCGCGGGTCGCGATGACCTCCCGTAGCTCGTCGTCGGTGAGCGCGTGGTTTCCGACGAAGTCGATCGTCTCGACGCGACGGGTCTCTCCCTGCTCGATCCGGTAGATGATCCGATCGAAGTGCTCGAACCGTTCGCGCGTCCAGGTCACGCGCGCATCGAAGTACCCGCGACCCTGGAGATAGGCCGCGATCGCCCGCGCGCTGTCATGAGCCTCGACGTCGTCGGAGCTGGCCGCATCGTAGAAGGTCAGCTGCTTCCTCAGCTCGGTGTCCGGAATCGCATCGCTCTGGCCCTCGAACACGACCTCGAGCTGCCGGCGCTGATCGATCGTGATCGTGACACTGACCGTATTCTTCTTCCGGTCGAACGACACCCGCGGGTCGAAGTCGGAGCGCACGCGGACCGCCGGATAGCCTCGCTCGTGGAATAGATCCACGACCTTCTGGAGGTCCGCCTGGTGCTGCGTGCGCTTGAAGCGTGCACTGCCGACACACAGCGTCCACACGATGCAGGTGCCGCTGTGGCGGA
This sequence comes from Myxococcales bacterium, assembly GCA_028287135.1. Classification (GTDB taxonomy): domain Bacteria; phylum Myxococcota_A; class Polyangia; order Haliangiales; family Haliangiaceae; genus JABFXX01. The sequence goes on along the minus strand of JAQBQE010000063.1, from coordinate 23,860 downwards.
AGATCGTGCGGATCTCGTCATCGCTGACGTTGTTCGGCTCGCGCTCCGCGATGTTGACGATGCCGGTCGTGTACTCGTCACCGAGAGCGACCTTGACCTTGAGCGAGACGGCGCCGTTGTCGAGGTCCTGCCGGATCCGGACCTTCGCGTCGAAGAAGCCCTCGTCGCGCAGGAACTCCTCGATCCGCAGCTTCTCCTCGTGGAGATCGCACTCGCGGTCCCGGGGCAACCACGGCAGGTAGCTTCCCGTTCGCATGCGCATGCGGCGACGGATCTCGTCGTCGAGGCGGGTGTCGAACAGCGACTGCTTCACGTCGACGTCGACCTTGCGCACCATCGGTAGGGGCGAGAGATGAACGACCGCGATGCTGCCGGTGGCCGCGTCCTTGGTCCGCAACCCGACCAGGTGGTAACCGAATGCCGCGGTGATCTGCCGGATATCGTCACGAGCCGCATCGGTCAGCGCGCGATGACGGCTCATCGTGGGATCGAGCAACGCGCGCACGGTGCTCTCGGCATCACGGAGCTGGCCTTCGACCGAGAAGCTGCTCCACGTGACCGGCGGCGCAGCCACCCCGTTGGGCACGGGCCCGGGCGCAGCGTTGACGCACATCGCCGGATCGAACCTCGTGGCCTCGAGGTCGTCGTCGGCGACGACCTGCGTCTCGCTGGCATCGGGTGCGTTGTTCTGGGGCTCGGGCTGCGCGAACGCACCACCAGCTGCGAGCAGCAGGACGACGATGGAAGGGGCGACGCGGGTCACGGGATCAGGAGCCGGTAGACGACCTTGGCGTTGACATCCCTGATGTCCTGCTCGGCGGGGTCGGTGTAGTTCTTGTTGAGGTAGCCCGCCTGGAGCTTGACGTCGGTGAACACCCGGAGCTTCCATGGAGTGGACAGCTCGGCCCGACCGTTGATCGTGGCACCGCGGATCGTCTGCTCGGCATCCCCGAGCAGGCGCAGGTTCTCGGCCACCTTCTTCTCGAGCCGGAGGCCGATCGAGCCGAAGCCGATCTCGACGCGGAGCACATCGAGGCCGGTGATCTTGCCGAGCGAATCCCCGAGCAGGCCGGAGACCCAGTCGCCGGCGAGATCCTTGACGATCTGGTCCGCGAAGCCCTGGCTCGGGTTCGTCGACGGATCGACGCGCGTCGGATCGCCGCCGAGTGATTGATCTCCGAGCGACCGGCGCAGGGACTCCTGGTTGCGGCCGAGCACGAGCAGCGACAGCGTCTGCGACTTGTTGTAGCCCGTGGAGGTCTTCAGATCCCACTGCGGGTTCGAGAGCGATCCGGTGATCGCGAGCGTGATCAGGTGCTCCTGGCCCGAGAGGTCGCGGTAGTCGGGCGCCTCGCTGACGACGTTGAGCTGTGGGTCTCCGGCCTTTGCGTTCTCGGCGAAATCGATCGATCCGGACGTGCGGGTGAACCGCGCGCGCGTGCCCGGGATGCGGAACTCGCCGCGCTGCACGCGGATCGAGCCGGACATGCGCGGGTCGCGGGGCGTGTTCGTGATCTCGATCAACGGACCGACCAGATCGATCTGCGCGATGTTGTTCTTCACGCTGAACCGGCGGACGTCGAGCGTCAGGTGGAGGTCGGCATTGCCGAGGGTCGGGTACTCTTCCCAGAACGGCTTGCCGGGCGCGGTGCTCGAGCCGATCGAGCGGATCTGATCGGTCAGCTCGAAGTTTCGCTGGTACGCGCCGTCGATGATCGAGACGTTGCCGCGGACGTCGAGGTTGGCATTCTCGGTCGGCTTCGTGAGCTCGACGTTTCGCGCCGAGATCACGAGGTCGAGCGTGCCGGGGATCCGGAACGGGATGTTGTCGGCGTCGAGGGATGCCCGCAGCGACGTCAGCACGCCGTCGCGCAGCTCGACCGTGCCGTTGATGTTCGACAGCGTGCCCTCGCCGTCGATCGAGCCGAGGAGGTCGTTGATCACGAGCTCGTACGTGCGGTGGGTGCCGGTCGCAGTGGTCTCGATGTCGATGCTGCCGCGTGAGAACGACAGCTCGCGACGCACGCCGCGCGGGATCAGCGAGATCGGGCGGGTGTTCGTGTGGTCGGCAGGTGGGTCGAAGATCAGGGAACCCGAGACCAGCGGCAGCTGGCCCTTGCCCGAGAGGATCAGGTCGCCGTCGATCGTCGCGAGGCCACCAGCCTGGGAGACCAGCCCCGGAACCGCGACCAGCAGCATCTTGCCGGCGAGCTTTCCGGAGATCAGCACGGACCAGTTCGCGGGCGTCAGGCCATCGAGTGCGATGTTGCCCTTGATGTGGAGCTCACCCTTCTCGTCGAGGTGCTGATCGCGGATCTGCACGATGACATCGGTGAACCCGAGGCTGCCATTGGCGAGCTTGACGAGGCCGGTCGGAGCCTCGAGGACCGTGTCGCCTCCGACGGGGCGCAGCCGCAACGGGTTCTTGGTGTCGAGCTCGAGCGAGGCCTGGTAGGTCGGCTTCTCGAGCGTGCCAGCGACCGAGGCGGCGAGCTTGACGTGACCCGACGCTTCATCGAACCGGGTATCGAACAGGGGCGCGAGCAGCGACAGGTCGAGCGTTCCGAGCGCCTCGATCGCGACCGACGAGCGCGTGGCGTGCCCGCGGATCTCGACGACACCGGCGGGCGTGGCCACCAGCGTGCTGCATGGCTTGCGGCCGCCCGGTGCGCTCGCATCCTTGCAGGCGAGCTCGAGCGAGCTCGGGGTGACGCGCATCGAGACCGCGGCGCGTGCGCCGGGCTGCTGATCGATGACGCTGAGGCGCAGTGGCGTGATCCGGCCGTCCGCGCCGCGGTGATTCACGATCGCGACGACCTCGCTGAGCTCGACCCACGCCTCGGGCTCCATTGGACGCACCGGGGCGAGCTCGGTCTTGACGGTCACGGTGCCGGAGACCCAGGCCTGCGCCGGCTCGGAGATCCCGAGCAACTTGTTGAGATCGACCGCCGTGTCGAGCTCGATCCGGTGGCCCTTGATCGCGAGCTCGACGGGGTAGGGCGCGGTGGTGCCGAGCGTTCCGCTGATCGTCAACCGATCCGCGAGCGCGCGACCGTTGATCGACACGCCGGGCTTGCCGCCGGGGAGCGTCACCGGCTCGACCCGGAGCTGACTGTCGCCGATGAACTTCTCGGCGACCCACGTCCGCAGCATCGTGATGTGACCGTCGGCCTGCGGAGCGGTCGGCGTGCCGCCGAGATGGAGCGTCATCCGGGCATCGCCGCCGAGCACCTTCTTGCCGATGAACTGATCGAGGATCGCGAGCGGCAGGTCGATCGACACCGCGCCGCCGAGCCGCTGGCCGACCGACACCTTGCCGACCTTGGTCGCCGGCAACTTCGCGACCGTCGCATCGAACACGCCCCCGGCATCGCGCTTCGCGGTGGCGACGACGCACGACCCGCCCGTCCTCTTCGCGGTCGTGCACTTGTCGAGGTCCTCGGGCGCGACGTACATCGAGCGTGGCCGGCACGCCGCGTCGTCCTTGTTGTTGATGCAGATCGCGACATCGGAGTACCCATCGCCGAGCACGTTGAGCTTCGGTGCCTTGACGAACACCGACGCGTGATCGATCCAGTCGAGCGGCGCGCGGTTCTTGTCGATGCTGACGTTGGAGAGCTCGCCCTCGACCACATCGAGCGTGCCCTTGGCGGTACCCGCGAGTCCGCACAGCCGCGCGGCCTCGAGCCGGCGCCCGGAGACCCTGAGATGCTCGATGAACGGCTTGCCGGAGTCGGGGATCCGGACCCGGCCGTTGCCAGTGAGCTCGCCCCCGAGCCCCTGTGACGTCATCCTGCGGATGTCGAGGATCCCGTCGGAGAACTGGGTGTCGATCAGCCGGAGCCGATCGAGACACGGCACACCTGCGAGATCCGTGTTCACGTTGATCTTCGGATTGGCGATCTTGCCCTTGATGATGATCACGCTGCCGCCGGCGCTCGTCACGAACGCCGGGAGATCGAACCGCTTCAGCCAGACATCGAGGTCGGGGAAGCTCCCCTCGATCCGCAGATCGAGGTCCTCGTGGAGGATGTCGACCTTGCCGTCGAACATCGCGTGGCTCTTGCCGGCCTCGACGTAGACCTTCTCGATGTGGATGTTGCCGAAGTCGTCGTCGGTGAACAGCCGGCCCTTGTGAACCCGGAGCGCGGTCGAGGTCGGGCTCTGACCGAGCGCCAGATCGAAGTCCTCGAGGGCGAACCCGACCGTGACGTCACCCTTCGCGCGCAGCCGACCCTTGAGGAACTTCCCGACGCTCGTGGCGATCTTCGGCGGCAGGAACCGGCCGACATCGATCGCCTTCGAGATCTCGATCTGCGCGTTCGCGTTGTACGGCTTCAGCCCGAACGTCGCCGACAGCTCGACCTCGCCGGGCTCCTTGCCGCCGCGGATCAGCGCCTTGGTCTTGTCGATGAAGCCCTGCTCGTTGACGAGATCGATGCCGCCGTGGACCTCCGCGAGCGTCAGCCGCAGCGGCTCCTCGTTCTCGCGGAGCGGTACGTCGACGTCGAGGTTCACGAGCGAGAGTCCGATCCGTGGCGACGCGACGAACGGCCCGGTCAGCGTGATCGTTCCGTTGAGATCATCGCCGCCCGCGGTCGCCTTGATGCACGACCGCACGGTCGGGCCGAGGTTCTTCGCGTCGAGCTTGAGGTTCCACGCCCCGTCGTACGGGCGGTCCCAGTAGTTCTGGAGCTCGCCGGTCAGCCGGACCTGCGCGCCGGCCTTGGGATCGGGGACCGCACCTTGCGGCGTGCACGGCACCGTCTTCGCCTCGAGATCGAGCTCGAGCGTGTTCGCGACGAAGTCGTGGCGCGCCCATTCGGTCGGCATCTGGGCGAGCCGGTTCAGCCGGATATCGACCAGCCCGATCTGGTACTCGGCCTTGCGCTCCTTCGGCGGATACACCTGCGCCGCCTCGCTGATCCCCGCGAGCGGCATGCGGAACGCGGAGCGCGGGCCCTCGTCGAGGATCCGGACCATGCCTTCCTTCGCGGTGACGGCGAGGCGCACGTAGAACTTGGCGACCAGTGGATCGGTCGCATCCATGTAGAGATACGAGTCGTTGCGCGGCATGTTCGGATCCGCGTCGACCGACACGCCCTCGAGCCGCCCGCTGAACCCGTAGCCGATCCGATCGGCACCGGTGACGGAGTACGGCCGCATGTGCAGCGTCAGGTTCAGATCCTTGATGTGGATGTCGCGAAGATCGAACACCGGCGGCGCCGAGTCCGCGTAGATGCCGGCGCGAAAGCCGGCCTTCATCCGCGGGTAGAACGCGGTGACGATGCTGACGATCACGCGATCGTAGGCGTGGAGCGGGTAGGGCTCGCGGGTCTCCTCGAGCAGCGCCTCACCGCCGTGGATCCACACGTTGCGGAACACGAAGTTGTGATTGCCGAACAGCAGCGCGTGGATGTCGATCTCGGCCGTGATCAGACTTGTTCGCAGGAGCTGCTTGCGCGGCTTCCGCTTGCTCGCGGGATCCGGGTCGGGGCTCTCGTCCGGGGTGCAGTCCTCGTTCGGATCGCCGGTGCGGACCTCGTCGGCCTCACGCCCTGCGAGCCCGGCGCTGAGTGCGCAATCATCCCACACCTTGACGTCGCGGACCGTGACCGAGACCCAGCCGCCCGTGGCGACCTTCTTGAGCGCGGACGAGGACCATTCGATCGAACCGATCTCGATCCGGCCGCGCATCCGCTTGTTGAGGATCGACGCGATGTTGTCGCCGAGATCTTCGCCCTCGAACTTCACGCGCAGCACGGCAAACGCGGAGCCCACGAGGAGCAGCACGGTCAAGCCGATGGCCACGAGCCAGCGGCGCTTACGTCGACGAGGAAACGTCGTCACCCGACTCCCGGACCGTACCTCATCAGGCCCGGCGTCGGGGCTCGGGGACCTTCCGAGTGCAGCCGCGTGCGATCGACGTGATGACCTTCACGTCGACGCATTTGGGGATGGTCTTGCTCGGTGCACGCCCGTATAGTGGGGAGTAGGACCGAAAGCGAGGAGCCGTAGATGTCTGATGTCTTGCCCGAGAATGTCGCCCCCGTGGTCGTCGATCCCGTGCTCCGGCGCGAAGCACTGCTGCCCAACGAGCGCAGCCGTGGGCTGGGAACGGTAGCTGTCGTTTGCACGATGGCTGGTGTGGCCTCGGGTCTGGCTCTCGCGACAACCCTGATGGCGATGCAAGTCGCTGACAGCATGTCGACGAGAGGCTGCCCGTACCATTCATCCGATGTGACTGCTGTCGAGGTTCGCCCGGATCACGGGTTCCTCGGCATCCGCTATGTCTTCCACAACGGTGTGGCCGAGATCGATAGCGTCCTGCCGGGTACGCCCGCGCAGGCGATTTCGCTGCAGCCCGGTGACCATGTCCTCTCGATCAACGGTGATCGCGTGGACTCCGCCGGCGAGCTCCAGGAGAAGATCTACGGATCCTTTGCTGGTGCGCGACCCACGCTCCTCATCGAGCGTGATGGTCAGCAGCGGTCGGTCCGGCCCACGCTCGTGGCGTGGCCGTCGATCACGACCTACTGAGACGACGCTGATCCACCCCGGCGGTCCCTCTCGGGATCGCCCACGGCCGCTGCGACCCGGCTACGGGTCGCAGTAGGTCGTGCCGTCCTGCGAGCCTTCCTTGAGGCGGATGCAGGTCGATGCCGTCTGGTCGTCGCGCTGGAATGAGATGACCATCTGATCGCCGAGGTCGGCGCGCACCGACGCGGTCGGTCCGACGCTGCCGTCTGGATGGGCGTTCTCGATGATGCCCACGCCCTTGTCGCGGTTGTAGACGAACACGACCGCGTCGACGAGCGTCGGATGGATCGGGTAGGAGAACGATGCGGTCGTGCTGCCGGGCTCCCCCGTCAGCTGGAACGAGATCAGCGTCGGGTCGGGCGGTGGGATCGGGATCGAGGGCGTGACGCAGCCAGCGGACCCGAGGGTTCCGGCGAGCACGATGGCGGCGAGCAGACGGCGCATGGATCCAGGTGGTGGTGGAGCAAGCACCGATCCATCCCGCGGGCACGCGATTCCGGGTGCTTGCACGTCCACACTGCCAATGGTGTTGGCAGCCTGTCAACTCGGGTGTGGTGCACGTTGCTCCACCCTAGATCGCCTCGCATCGCCAGACTGCCCATATCAAGCGCGGGGAGGGCAGCGGTACATTCGGCGCGGGAGGAGGAGCCCCTCCGGGTTCCTGTTAGTGAGATCATGACCATCACCCAGAAGACTGTTAGCGTTTCGTTGTTCGAGATCGCCGTCGCGCTCGCCCTGGTACCCACCGTCGGAGCTGGGCTCGCTCACTCGGTCCACCTGTGGAGGTCGATGTGAAGTCTCTTGCAATGGTTTGCGCCAGCCTCGTGGCATCGCTCGGTGGAGCGGAGGTCGCGGCGGCGGACGCACTACCTGCCTGGTGCCGCGGGAAATCGCTCGATGCCGGCAGCTACGACCTGAACGAGCTCAAGCGTAGCGAGCCCGATAACGTCGTGAAAGCGATCGCGAAAACGATGTGCACGCCCGATCCCGAAATCAGCCAGCACCACGCAAGAATCGAGGTGGCCCGGCGGGCGTGGGGCAAGAAGCTCGGCATGAACGACGCGGACTGGGCCGACGCGGTCGAGCTCCTCGACAATCGTGACGGCAACTTCCCGAAGATCGCGCTGTCGGCGAAGCTGCTCGCACAGTTCTCGCCGATGGATCAATACAGGCTGATCGCGGACAGCATCGGGGGCAACGGCGGCCTCGGCGGCATCAGCGAGCCGTTCTACGCGGCTGACACGCTCGGGAGCCAGCTGACCGAGGTGGGCCGGCTCGCCTTCCTCCAGTTCTGCGCCATGGAAGACCTCAATCACAGCTCGGTCGGCCGCTGGGCGGCATGTCAGGGCGATGTAGACGCGTGGGACTTCGCGAAGTTTGCGACGCAGCTCCGCAGCGACACCGCGCACGATGGCGCCACCAAGATGCTGCTACGGTTCCGGGCGCTCAACCTCGACGAGACGCTCAAGGACTATGCGGTCGAGCGCGACAAGCTGTTCAAGCAGGACGACGCCTACAAGAAGGTCTTCGAGGTCGCGGCCCGTGGCCGCCTCGCGTGGGCCAAGGGCATCGGCACCAACACGAAGCTCCTCGACCTGGTGCAGGCGATGGAGTCCGCAAAGATCGCGGGCTCACGGAAGATGTTCGCGGACTGCGAAGCGAAGACGGCCGAGTCCCTCGTGACGGCGATCTCGACGATCCCCGCGAAGGCGTTCACCGGGATGGTGGACGATCGCATGGAGCCGACGACCGGCTTTGCGTATCAGGCGAGCCCGGTACTGCTGGCCAACCCACAGGTGCAGCTCGCAGCGATCGCCTACGTGCTATGCCAGCCACAGACCTCGACCGCCGACTGGCTGGCGGCGGGCCTCGACGACCTCCCGGGCATGCGTGGTCCTCGCAACGCGGCGACGACCGAGATCCACAACGAGAAATGGGTCTTCGATGACGTCAACGCGGGCAAGCTCGACCTTCCCAGGTTGGGTGGTCGTCCCTACGACCGTACGGGCGGCTCGATCATGAGCCACGGTGGTGTGATCGCCTCGGTGAAGGTGGTCAAGGACGTCGCGACCATCTCCATGAAGAAGACGTCCGTCATGAGCACGGAGTGCGTGAAGTCGCACTACACCAACCGCCTCTCGCGAATCCTGCCCGACGGCAGCCTCCAGTACGAGCTGATCTGCGACAAGTGGATGCCGAAGAAGTACGATACGACGCCGTCCGACCTCACGGTCGACGCGAAGTTCGCGCCGATGCTGAAGCCGGGCATGCAGTTCTCGGCGTTGCGCGGCGGCAAGGACATGGCGGTCATCGCGACCTGGGCGACCGCGAAGGCGACCGCGCCCGCGACCATCCTCGGTGCCAAGCTAAAGTAGCAGCAGGTCGCCGGCCGCGAATGACGGTCGGCACATCGCGCGGGCGTCGCAGAGGACGATGTCGATGGCGAACGCGCGTTATGAGCGCGACGGCGGCACCGCTCCGATGATGGGCGTGACCCGACGTGGCCGCATCCGTGCCCGGCAGGCGTCGCGCTGGATCGTGACCCACGCCACCAGGCGGTCGGCGGCAATCGCGTACGCGATCACACGTGGCGCAAAACGGAGGCACCCCGGAACAACACGGGATGTTTGAGGCCCATGAACATCGCGCTGCCGCACGGACGAAAACAGCCTGCCAGTTGCGATGGCAGGCTGTCGGTAGCGGCGTGGTCCGGTGTCCCGGACGTTCCGGTTACGGGGTGCGCTTGACGGTCGTCGGGAACATGATCGAGACGCCCATTCCGAAGAACAGGTGGTGCATGAAGCGCGCGTCGTCCTTGGTCACGGCGAGGTTCGCGTTGAAGTCCGCGCCCGATGGGTTGTCGGTGAACGCGTAGTCGCGAATCGTCAGGTCGAGCGCGATGAAGTCGTTCATGAACACGTGGATGCCGCCGCCGATATAGAGGCCGAGCCGGCTGCCACTGTTGAGCGGGTCGTCGTTGTTCGGGTTGTTGTCGGGGGGCGTCATGCCATCGGGGCCGGACGACATGCCGGGCGACGGGTCATTGCAGACGCTGGCGGGGCAATCGCTCTTGAGCTGCGCGTACGCGACGCCGGCCTGGAAGTAGAAGTCGAACGCCAGGTACGCCTGGGAGAACGCGGCCAGCTTGCCGTACCAGGGCGTGATGCTGACGTAGCCCGCGCCGTGGATCGGCATCGAGTTGAGTCGCGTCATGAACTCATCGCGGCTCGGCTCGCGGGTGGCCGGATCGGCCGCGTCTTCGAGCGTGGGCTCGATCTTCTTGACGAGGCCGGTGTTGAGCGCGGTGCCGAACACGCCGACGACGCCGAACGACAGCATGTCGCCGAGGTGGTACTCGAGCTTGGCGCCGCCGCCGATGATGTGGCGGAAGTCGGCGTTGATCGTCGACTCGAACAGCGGAGCGAGCTCGAACCGACCGCGGACGAGCAGCCGGCGATGCCGGACCGCGACGTCATTGGCGAGCGAGTTCTGACGACGATCAGCGTGCGCCTCGGGGATGCCGGCGCCAAAGTTGGCGGCTTCTGCGGCGAGCAGAGCGGCGACGACGAGGAAGGTGTGCTTCTTCATGGGGTCCTCGTCTCAGCGGAACGTGGTGTATTCGAACGACGTCGGGAGCCAGAAGCTCACGCCGATCTGGAACATGACGTTGTTGATGAGCGCGGTGTCGGCGTTGCTCTTCGCCTCGTCCGCCGTCGCGTTCATCGTCGGCGACCGGTCGGTCGGCTCGAACTTGTCGAGGAACACGTAGTCACGGATGCCGACCTGGACGGTCAGCCACTTGGCGAGGAAGAACCGCATGCTCGCGCCGACGTTCGGCATGATCAGAAGGTTCGTGAAGCCCGGGAACTTCTTGTCGCGCTCCTCGACCTCGGACTGGCCTGCGCCGATACCGGCGGTGAAGGCGACCTCCCAGGTGATGAGGCGCTTGTCGAGCACGGCGAACTTTCCGTACACCGGCACGTAGTTGAAGTTGAGCGCGGCGCTCCACTTGAGCGTGTTGATCGTCGGCAGGCGGCGCGCCTGACGAGCCACGAGATCGAACGGCTCGCGGAACGACGGCCGGTAGTACTGACCCTCGACGCCGATCGCGAGGACGTCGGTCAGGTAGTACGAGAGCTGTCCGCCGACCGAGTAGTGGCGGACCATGTTGTCGTTGACGCTCGTGCCGACCATCGGCAGGAGCTCGGTGCGGCGTGCCTTGAGGAACGGCTTGCGCACGACGACGAGGATGTCCTTCCACGACAGCGGCGTACGGACAGCCGGTCCGGCCTTCACCGCGTTCGCGTTGGCAGCGTCGGCCGCAGCCATGTCGGCGTCGAGATCGCCGGGGCCAGGCTCGGCTCCCATGTCGATCTCGTCACCGCCAGCTGGTGGCGCATCCGCGGCGGGATCGATCTCGATCTCCGGCTCGGCGTCGCCACCCGCGGGAGGCGCGGGCGCTTTCTTCGGTTGCGCCACCACAGTGCCAGCAGAGATCGCCAGCGCTGCAAGGACCACGACAGATCGATGGAATGCCCGCATTCGTAGCTGCTTCATAACACGCGCCTTTTTCTGGTCTCAAGCAATCGGCGCCCGTTATTGGGGCCTGAATGCGGACACCCCGCCTGGCTGACAGTTGCGCTAAGCAGCCTCACCGGCGCTGGCATCGGCGTAGAGCGCCTCCACGAAGGCTGCAGGGTCGAACGGGCGCAGGTCGCCGATCTTTTCCCCGATGCCGACGAACCGGACGGGGACCTTGAGCTCGTCACAGATGCCCAGGACGACGCCCCCCTTGGAGGACCCGTCCAGCTTGGTCAGGACGATGCCCGTGATCTCCATGTCGGCCTTGAAGGTCTTGGCCTGCGAGATCGCGTTCTGGCCGGTCGTGGCGTCGAGGACCATCCAGGTCTCGTGCGGGGCGCCCGGCAGGGCCTTGTCCATCACGCGGCGGAGCTTCTTGAGCTCGTCCATGAGGCCCGCGTTCGAGTGCAGGCGGCCCGCGGTGTCACAGATCACGACGTCGAAGCCCTCGTCGATCCCGCGCTTGATCGCGTCGAAGATCACCGACGACGGGTCGCCACCGGACTTGCCCTTGACCACAGGAACGTCAGCTCGCTTACCCCATTCCTCGAGCTGCTCGGTCGCGGCCGCGCGGAACGTGTCGCCGGCGGCGAGGATGACTTTTTTCCCCTCGTCGGTGAGCTGCTTGGCGAGCTTGCCGATCGTGGTGGTCTTGCCCACGCCGTTGACGCCGAGGACGAGGAGCACGAATGGCTTCTTCGAGCTCATGTCGAGCGGTTTGACGTCGAGGGAGAGGATGTCCTTCGAGGTCCTGCGGATCTGCTTCCAGATCTTCTCGGAGTCCTCGAGGTCGGCCTTGGACATGCCGCCCTTGACCGACTGGAAGATCCGGTCGGCCGCGCGCGGGCCGATGTCGGCCGTGAACAGCACCTCCTCGAGCTCGTCGAGGGTGGTCGCGTCGATCTTCTTCTTACCGAACAGCTTACCGATCTTCGCGACAAACCCGCCGCGGGTCTTTGCGAGCCCGGCCTTGTACGCCGCGGCAGCCTCGGCATCGGTCGGCTCCGCCGCCTCTTCCTCGGCCTCCCGGGCCTCGGCCTCCCGGCGCAGCTCGGCGGCGCTCGGTGCCGGCTCACCCGGCCGCGGACGCTTGCGCTGCCGGCGCGGCTTGACGACCTCTTCGGCTGGCTCGACGCCGAGCCGTTCGCGGGCGGTCGAGGGCGCGCGTGCCTTGCTCCGCGCCGACGCGCGGCGGAGCATCCACACGACGAGGAAGATCGCCACGAGAGCGATCGCGAGCTTGATCAGCTCGTCTGGGTGCATGGGCGGTTCTATACCCGATCCAGCCGAGCAAATCAGGCAGCGCGCGTACGCTCGCGCATCGCTTGCTCGACTCGCTCCGACGCCTGCGGGAGTACGGTCTCGGGCGCGAGGCGCGGCGAGAAGTAAATCTCCTCGACGAAGTCGGTGAGCTCCGCCAGGGCAGGGCTCTGTCGCTTCGACCGGACGTGATCCACGATCTGACGCGGCGACCACACGCCCCACAGCCGCGGCTCGGGGAGCGCCGGCTCGGCCGCGCGGCGGTAGAGCTGGAACACCCGCTCGCGCACCGGGACCAGGTCGATGCGAACGTCGCGCAGCTCCCCGCGGTGCGGGATCGAGACGCCGAACCGCTCGGTGACGTGACCGGGCGCGGCGACCTCGGCCTTCCACTCGCCGGGGGCCAGCCGCTCGAGCACGAAGCTGCCGTCCTCGGCGGTGCGGACCTCGCGCTCGAGATCGCCGAACAGCAGGCGGACCACGGCCTCGGGCACCGGCCGGCTGCGCACGGTGTCGCGCACGACCCCGGAGAATCCCTCATCGTTCGGCCGGCGCAGGGTCGACATCACGGTCGGCTTGTTGGTGACGAGACCGCCGGTGACCTGCTCGATCTCGCCCTTGTTCGCGGGCACCTCGGCTGCCGGCGCCGTCTTGCGCAGCTTGTTCCACGGCTTTGCGCGGGCGAGGAAGAACCCGACGGCCGCGCCGAGCGTCGCGATGAACGCAGCGATCGTGTACGAGACCGGCACCGGTTGCGGCGGTGCGATCCGCACGACGACGGGCACGGCCTCGCTGGCCTTGACGTACGAGCTGCCCGGATCGGCAAGCACCTTGAGGCCGAACGGGCCCTGACCGATGACCTCGGCCTCGACCTCGAACCGGTAGGTGCCGTCCGTGGTCGTCGCGCCCTGGGCGAGCCGGCGATCGCCGGTGACGAGGGTGACCGCGGCGCGCGCGACGGGTTTGCCATCGGCATCGGTGACCGAGCCGGTGACGACGAGCTCGTCCTCGTAGGCGAGCTCGGTCGAGGACAGCTTCATGGTGGTCGTGGTCGGCGCCGTGATCTCGAGCGTGACCTCGGTCGTCGCGGACTGGCGCGTCTCGTCGCCGGGGAACGTCGCGCGGATCCGCCGGGTGCCGGGACCGCCCGCATCGGCACGGCTCAGCACGAAGTCGGTTCCGGTCGCGATCCGACGCAACGGCTTCAGCGTGTCGTCGGTGGTGCTGCCGATCTCGAGCGCGACGTCGAGCCGCGCCTCCTTGCCGTCGGCCGTGCCGGTGACGCGGATGTGAGGATCGGGACCTTCGCTCAGCGGATCGACGAAGATCGACAGCGTCACGGGCGACCGCGACGGATCGGTGACCGTCGTCTGGGTCGACGCCTCGAGCAGCGCGCCGCCGGTGAAGTCGAGCTCGATCGGCTGGGGGCCCGGGACGACGGCGACCACCGCGCGGAACGTTCCGTCGGGCTGGGTCGTCGCGGTGACCTGCTGACCGTTGACGCGGATCTTGATCGTCTGGCCGCCGAGCCCGTCGCCGGTGAGGCGATCGCTCAGCAGGCCTGCGACCTCGGCGACGCCCTCGCCGCGGAGCTGCACCTTGTCGAGGGCGAGCTGGGTCTGCGCGCGGATGTCGATCGTCGGTGCTGCAACGGCATTCGCCGCGAGCACCATCACGATCGCCAGTGACGCGCGTCGCACGCCTCAGGTGATAGCACGTGAGGCCCGGGTTAGTCGGCGCGCACGTGCGTTGACGACGATGTCTACTGGCCCTCGTATGAAGCCGATCGTCGTCGTGACCCTCGCTGCGGCACTCGCCGCCTGCGGCGAGCCTGGCCCGACGCCGAGCACGCCGCAGCGCCTCGTGCTCGAACGGTGGTCACCGCCGCAGCACACGAGCTACGACGTGTTCCTCGCCGCGCGCGGTGACGTGATCGTGATGTCGCGGCGGATCTCGCGCGATGGAGGCGCAACCTGGAGCAAGCTCGATCCGCAGCTCGGCGAGCTGCCGCGCGTTGCGATCACCGGGTCGATCGTCGCGACGTTCGCCACGCAGATCGGGCTCAGCCGCTGGGACCTCGCGACCGACGTGATCGCGCCGCTCACCGGCGAGCCCGCGTTCGCCACCGATCGCACCTGGCGGATCGATCCGATGACCGGCCGGTTCATCGTGTTCGATGCGATCGAGAACCGGATCGCGGTCGAGGGTACGGCCGGCTGGACGATGAGCGTGCTGCCGCAGCCATCGCCGACCGAGACCAAGCCGTACATCAAGGACATCGAGAGCAATGGCAGCGCGCTGGTCGCGACCTCCGGGTGGGGCGTGCATCGCTCGACCGATGGCGGGATGACGTGGCAGCTCGTGACCGCGAGCATCCCGAACGCGGGGCGCGATGTCCTCGTCCTCGGGGATCGCCGGTTCCTGCTCGTCGGCGGCACGACCGCCTACGTGTTCGATGTGGCGGGGCAGGCGGCGGGGACGATCGCGGGACCGGCGGTGGTCGACAACGAGGCGACCGTCTGTGACGACGGCGCGATCATCACGCGCGGCAAGGTCACACGGGATCTCGGCGCCACCTGGCAGCCGTTGATCGGCAGCGGTGACCTCGAGCTGATCGCCGAGCGCGGTGGCTGCGGTGGCGGTCATTACTGGGTGCTCGCGCGCTCGACCGCGTGGGGCTACCGGCTCGTGCGGTTCGATGCACCCGGCACGCCGGGCGTCGTCGCCGGCAACTGGGAGGACACGGGGTCGGCGTTCGGATCCGGCGGTCCGCCGATCGTGCGCGGCGCCGACGGCACGTTCCTCGTCGCAGGCATGGCGTGGGCCGACGGCGCCGAGTCGTGGACGCTGCGCGAGAGCCCGGCCCGGATCTGGGCGGATGGCGACACGCTGTTCGGCGTCGCCAAGCCGAAGTTCTTCACCAGTCACGATGCGGGCATGACGTGGACCGCGGCGACGGGCACCGGACTCCAGGCCGACGATCCGGAAGCGTTCGCGCGCGGCCTCGACGGCTCGATGCTGGTCGGTCGGTTCACCGGCGACAAGCTCGCCACCGGCGACGTCTGGCACGCGACGGTGTGGCGCAGCACCGACGAGGGCACGACGTGGACGACCGCCTACGACGCGATGGCGACCCGGCCCGAGGGCGGCGCGATCGAGGGCGAGGCGCACCGGTTCGTCGGCGTCACCGACAAGGGCGCGTGGATCGCGACCGATGCGGTCTCCGAGGACGCCGGCGCGAGCTGGAAGACCACGGGTGTGAAGGGCGACCGCAGCCTGGCGTTCCTGACGACGCGCGGTAGCCTGGTGACGACGCTGCCCGCGAGCACTGCGGACAAGGATCTGTGGCGTGTCTACGACGATGCCGGGCTCGGCGAGCTCCAGGCGACCTACGCGATCGAGGTCGATGGCGCGCTGACGCCGGCCTCGCAGCTCCGCTCGGTCGCCTTCGATGACGCGGGCTACGCGTACGTCGCGCGCGGCGCGCCATACGTCCAGGTCTGGCGCTCGACCACGCCGATCGACTGATCAGTCGCTCGGTCGCGGACGCGCCCTCAGGTTGGGGTACGGGTCGTCGAGCGTCGCCGTGCGCCAGATGCTCTCCCTCGCTCGCGTCACCGCAGCCTGCAGATCGAAGGGCCGGCTGGCAGTGGGCTGAAGGCCGTTCGGGGCGGCCGCGGACCCGGGATCTGCCAATGTCATAGGGTCGATCCAACCTGCGTCCGCCCATGCGTATCAAGCGAGTCGAGATCATCGGCTTCAAGTCGTTCTGCGACCGAGCGGTCGTGAACATCAGCGAACAAGTGACGGGCGTTGTCGGCCCGAACGGTTGCGGTAAGTCGAACATCGTCGATGCCATCCGCTGGTGCATGGGCGAGCAGAGCGCCAAGCACCTTCGTGGCAAGGCGATGGAGGACGTGATCTTCGCGGGCTCCGAGTCGCGCGGCCCGGCCCCGATGGCCGAGGTCTCGCTGACGTTCGATGACGTCGGGTTCTCGCACGAACAGCTCGAGCTTGCCCGGCACAGCGACGAGGCGGAGACCGAGCGGGCGATCGCGGCGCTGGCGACCGACGAAGTCGCCGAGGCAGGCGCGGACCAGATCGTCGACAGCGCGGTCGATGGTGCGGTCGCCGCGATCGAGGCGATCGACGAGGGCGCGGCCGGGCTCGCGCCGGGCTCCGCGAACGCGGCGGCGTGGGTCGACAAGGAGGGCAACCCGATCCTGTCGCCGACCGAGGAAGTCGCGCAGCTACTCGCGGATCAGCCGCCGGCGATCGACTTCTCCCGGTACACCGAGGTCACGATCACGCGGCGCCTGTACCGCGATGGCACCTCGCAGTACTTCATCAACAAGACCCCGTGTCGCCTGCGCGACATCACGGACTTCTTCCTCGGCACCGGCGTCGGCACCAAGGCGTACGCGATCATCGAGCAGGGCCGGATCGGCCAGATCGTCAGCTCGCGTCCCCAGGATCGCCGCGCGATCATCGAGGAGGCGGCCGGGATCACGAAGTTCAAGGCCAAGAAGAAGGCGGCGGAGAAGAAGCTCGATCAGACGCGGCAGAACCTGATGCGCGTCTCGGACATCGTCAGCGAGCTCGACAAGCGGATGGGCACGCTGCGCCGCCAGGCCCAGAAGGCGGAGCGCTACCGCAAGTACAAGTCCGAGATGAAGGACATCGAGCTGTGGAAGGCTGCGCACCGCTGGCTCGAGCTGTCGAGCGAGGGCGGACTGATCGCGGGCCGCCTCGGTGACGCACGCGTCGAGCTCGAGGACGTGCGGGCGACGTGGATCACGTACGACGCGCATGTCGTCGCCGAGCGCGCGGAGCTCTCGACCGAGGAACGCCGGCTGGTTGGGATCCAGGAGCAGGTCTACGAGCTCGAGAACCGGCTGCGGCTCGGCGAGAGCAAGATCGGCTTCGAGCGGCGCGAGGCCGAGGAGCTCGACTCGCGGATCGCCGGCGCGCGCACCGAGATCGAGCAGATCACGGCGGAGCGCGAGCGTGGCTCGGCCGAGCTGAGGCAGCGCCAGGAAGAGCTCGCGGCCCTCGAGGCCGAGGTCGAGCAGGAGTCCGCCGAGGTCGCGGCCCGCGAGGCAGCGGCCGGCGAAGGCCGCCAGATGCTCACGAACGCGCAGGGCCGCCTCGACGAGGCGCGCGCGGAGCTCGGCACGCGGCGCACCGAGATCGCGACGGCGACCGCCCAGCTCGAGGCGCTGACGCGCCGCAAGGAAGAAGCGAGCCGCCGGCTCGAGCGTGTGATGCTCGAGACCGAGCAGCACACCGATCGCGTTCGCGAGCTCGATCGCGAGAGCAAGCGTGTCGATGGCGCGCTCGTGCACTTGCGGCAGACCCGGCTCGATCTCGGAAGCCAGAACCAGGGCTTCGAGGCGCGCCGTGACACGCTGACCGACGAGGTCAACCGCGGCGAGGCCGAGGTCGAGACGCTCCGCACCGAGCTCCATCGCCGGACGTCGCGCCTGACCTCGCTCAAGGAGATCCAGGATCGCTACGAGGGCTTTGCGCGCGGCACCCGCGCGGTGATGCAGGGCGCGGACTCCGCACACGGCTTTGGCAGCGATGACATCCGCGGCGTGGTGGCCGATGTCGTGCGCGCACCCGAGATGTTCGAGGTTGCGGTCGAGGCAGCACTCGGCGATCGGCTCGGCGGCGTGCTGGTCAGCCAGCCCGAGGTCGGGCTCGCGGCGATCAGCTTCCTCAAGCAGGGCGGCGGCGGACGCAGCGCGTTCGTGCCGCTCGAGGATGCGCGCGGCGGTGTGGCCGAGCACGTGGCGAGCAAGAGCTCGGGCGGCTCGGATCTCTCGGCTCGCGGCGAGCTCGAGGGCGAGGCGAGCGCGGGGTCTGACGGTTCGACGATGGAGGCGCCGACCGCGGAGCGCCGCTGGGGCGCCATCGAGGTCGAGGACCGCACCACACTGGTCGCCGCGATCAGCGCGGGGCGGGGCGGCGCAGCGATCGGTGACATGGCCGGCGTGCTCGGCCGGATGGCCGACCTCGTCGACTTCGAGGATGGCTACGCGGCGGTCGGAAAGCGCCTGCTCGGCTCGACGGTCGTCGTCGAGGACCTCGAGCGCGCGCTGCGCCTGCACAACCAGGGCGTCACGGATCGGCTGGTCACGCTCGACGGCGATGTCGTCGACGAGGACGGGGTGGTTGCCGGCGGCTCGCGCGATGCGCAGGGCGCGGGCGTCCTCGCGCAGAAGCGCGAGATTCGCGACCTCGAGGAGATCACGGGACGGCTCGAGCACGACCTGTCCGATGCGATGACGCGCCTCGTGACCGCGAAGACCGAGCTCAAGCAGCTCGTCAAGGCGATCGAGGGTCTGCGCACGCAGGTCCACGAGGGTGACCTCGCGATCATGGGCCACGAGAAGGACGAGGCGCGTGTGCGCTCCGACCTCGAGCGCGCCCGCGACCGCCTCGGCCAGCTCGGCACCGAGCAGCTCGAGCTCGAGGAGCGGCTCGGCGCGATCGGCAGCGACGACCAGGCCACGCTCGATCGTCGCGCGTTTGCCGAGTCCCGGATCGAGGAGCTCGAGCGCTCGCAGCTCGACTTCCTCGCCGAGGTCAGCGGCCATCGCGAGCGGCTCGAGGAGATGGCGCAGGTCCTCACCGAGGCTCGGATCCGCGCGGCCCAGCTCGGGGAGAAGCGCGCGGCCGCCGAGGCGTCCGCACTTCGCCTGCAGCGCACCGATGCCGAGCTCTCGAACCGCGCCGTGCGGCTCGCGAGCGAGATCGAGGACGCGGTTCGCCGCGCGCACTCGCTGCGCGAAGGCTGCGATCAGCTCGCCGCCGAGCTCGCGAGCGTTCGCGAGCGCCGCGATGCGGAGGTCGCCACGCTCGAGCAGGGACGGATCGGCTACCAGTCGAGGCTCAGCGCGCTGACCACGATCGAGCTCGATACCCGCGACATGCGCGGCCGCACCGACAAGCTCGCCGCCGAGGTCAGCCAGCTCGAGCTGCGCAACGGTCAGGTCGCGATGAACCGCAAGGTCCTCGAGGATCAGATCGATGAGCGGTATCAGATCTCCGTCCCGTCGATCCTCCACGACTACCACCAGCGCGCGATCGTCACCAAGGTCGAGGACGACCGGCTCGGCGAGCTCCGCGAGCTGATCGACCGGATGGGCACCGACATCAACCTGACGGCGATCGAGGAGTTCGCCGAGGTCAACACGCGATTCGAGTTCCTGTCGTCGCAGAAGATCGATCTCGAGCGCGCGGTCGACCAGCTGCAGAAGGCGATCGATAAGATTAACAAGACCAGCCGCAAGCTGTTCAAGGACACGTTCGCTGCGGTCAACGCGACGTTCAAGGAAGTGTTCCCGCGGCTGTTCCGCGGCGGCCAGGCAGCCCTGTCGATCGCGGGTGGCGATGACGTCGACCTGCTCGAGGCAGGCGTCGACATCATGGCGCAGCCCCCGGGCAAGAAGAACACGACGGTCGAGCAGCTCTCCGGTGGAGAGAAGGCCCTGACGGCCGTCGCTCTGGTGTTCTCGATCTTCCTGATCAAGCCGTCGCCGTTCTGCATCCTCGACGAGGTCGATGCCCCGCTCGACGAGGCCAACGTCGATCGGTACAACGAGCTCGTCCGCGAGATGACGGATCGCTCGCAGTTCATCGTGATCACGCACAACAAGCGCACGATGGAGTCGGTCGATAACCTGTACGGCGTGACGATGAAGGAGCCGGGCGTCTCGATGCTCGTCTCGGTCAACCTGAGCAAGCTCAGCGCGAAGGGTGGAGCGGCAGCGTCCTCGTCGAGCGCGAGCGCCGCGCTCTAGCAGCTCGCGCGACCCGCTCCGTCGCGAACCGGCCTACACTGGGGCGATGACCGGGACGATCAGCAGCGTCGTGCCGTACGCGCTGATGCGATGCGCATCGATGAGCCGCCGGCGGCGAGCGCGGGCAACACACTGCTCGCCGATGCATCGAGCACGTCGGGGTACCCGAACGTGACCGCGAGGTAGCTGAACGCAGCGACGAAGCCAAGACTGCCGAGGATGAGGGCACCGCCGCCGATCCTCGCGAGTGCTCCACGTCCGGTCACCATGACGCGCTCCAGCCGAGGCCCGGGGTCGGGTTGACCTTCACTGGATGATGGCGCTCGAGCATCACCGCCACACCGAGGCGCACATGGAGCCCTCGCCACACCATCCAGCGGTAGCCGGCGTCGAGCAGGGCGGCGTTGCCGTGGTCGTTGCCGGGCTCGTGGTCGAGGGCGCGGAGGTACGAGGCGGAGACGTAGACCTCCGAGGGCCGCTGCCCGTACCACGCGTGCGGGAGGAAGTAGTGGGTCAGTCCAGCGCGCACGAACCAGCTGGTCTGGTGCGCTCCCATCGCATCCTTCGAGATGATCGTGGGGTACAGCCCGCCGTGGACCGAGACCGCGCCGCGACGGTACTCGAGACCGATCGACGGATTGCGGAACACGTTGATGCTGAGCTCCTGCACGGGACCCTCGTCCGACGTCGCCTTCGTCGCGTCGTCGGCATCAGCCGGGTCCGTGGCGAGGCAGAGCAGGGCGGCAACAAGTGGGATCGTTCGGTGGAGCATGGGCCCACTCTGAGCGCCTGCCTCCGATCCCACGATGGCGGCACCCGCCAACGACCTATCCCTGGTCGCCAGTCGCCGAAACAGGGTTCCGCGAGCCGACGCGTGTACGCCGGCTCGCGGTTGGGCGACCGGTGCTCGAACCGGGTGGTCCGCTCACCGACCCACAGCAGTGCTCAGTGCGTCATGCGCTCGGCCGCAGCCTTGCGCTGAGCGCGGGTGGTCTTGCGACGACGATGCGGATCGGCCGCCTGCGCCTGCTCGTTCAGCGCGAGCTCCTCCTCGCTCAGATCGTCCTCCTGCCGCGCGCGCAGGTACCGGACGAGCACGACGGTACCGGCGATCACGGCCCCGAACGCGACGAGACCGATGAGACCGCGCTTCGGTCCGACCTTCTTCGCGAGCTTGGCAGCCGAGTCACCGACGTTCCTGGCGATGTCAGCGGCGGAGCCGCCCACGTTTTTCGCCACGTCCGCGGTGGAGCCGCCGAAGCGCTTGGCGAGATCGCTCGAAGCGCAGCCGAAGTTGGAAACAAGATCTTTAACGGATGCCATCATGGCGACAAGCGGTGCATCGCGTGTGCCGTTCATGCCCGGGACGGGGCACAGAAGGCTACGCGATTTCGCGGGGCTAGCGATGGTAGGGCGTCCCTCTCGGGATCCCGACCGCGGCGCACGCGCTCAGTGATCTCCGCAGCGTGCCGAGCCGCGCGGCGTGATGGGGGCTCGACCAGATCCTGCGCACACGCGAGAACGCCCGACGTGCCGTCAGGCCCGCCGGGCGTGTCATCTCGATCGAGCTGGACGATCAGCCGCGACGAGTCGAACCGTTGCCGCCGAATCCGCTCGAGTATCCGCCGCCGCCGTAGCCACCAGAGCTGCTGCCAAAGCCGGTCTCATCCGCGTAGCTCGGGCTCGATGACCCGATGCCCGACGAGTGAGCCGCGCCGATGACTTCGTCCTTCTTGGCGTTGGCCGCGTTCAGGGCTTCCTTCGCCTTGCCGACCAGACCTTCGAAGGCGGCCTTCGCGCCACCGTTCTTCTTGGCGTAGTTGACGGCGCCGTAGACTGCCGCGAGACCGATGAGACGCTTGATGCTGAAGAGTTTCATTTTAAGCTCCTTTGCTTGATCGGATCAGACGCAAGCTGCGTGCCCCCTCGTATGAGAGAGATGCTGACGAGGCGATCGCGCGCTCTCTCGCACGATCACGTTCGATGCTCCATGATGTGCACCCGTGGATCTCCCGTCGACACCGGACGCTGAACGCTGCGAACGTCTGCTCACCATCCTCGGCGACCTGATCGCCCGCGGTGGAGCAGCATCGCTGCTGCTGCCGCCCGTGATCCCGGGAGCCGACGCCTTCCCCGAGCCGTGGCGCCCTACGCGCGGCGGTGTAGCGGCGCTGCTGCGTCGGCTCGCATGGCATGCGGGAAATCCGCGTGCGATCGATGTGCTCGACGAGCGGCTCGGCGCGCCTCCAACCGAACGCGTGCCGGCCACGCGCGTTGCGCTGGTCGGCGTGCGCACGCGCGAGCTCCCGTTCCGGATCGAGTTCATCGGTGCCGATGACGTGGCCGGTACCCTCGCGCACGAGATCGGCGTCGCGCATGCGGTGGCCAACCGACCCGATGGCGCGGACCCGTACCGCGCGATCGAGCCACCCGAGCTCGACATCGATCCCGACCGCGACCTCGAACGCGGGTCGATCGCGACCGTGTACCTGGGGCTCGGCACGCTGGCCGCGAACGCCGCGTTCCAGCAGTTCAGCCGACCCGGACGGTTCAATGGCGGCTACTCGCCCCTCGAGTACGACGTGCTCCAGGCCGGCTTCCTGCCGATGTCCGATCTCGCATACCTGCTCGCCGTGCAGGCTGCGGTGCGTGGCGCGGAGGTTCCGGCGGGCCTGTCCCCGCCACAGCGCGATGAGACTGCCGCCTGGCTTTCGGTGCTGCGCCCGCGTGCCGACGAGCTCCGCCGACGTCTCGGGATCCCGGCCGACGCGAAGGCGAGCGAGTCGCGTGAGCCACCGGTGGTGTTCGACGACATCGATCTCGACGACGACGCAGCACCGCCGCGGCGCAATGCGTTTCGATGGCGGACCCATCGGGGTGGCGTTGGGTTCATCGCGGGTGCAGCGCTCGGGATGGGCTTCTCGATCGCGCTCGCCACGCAGGGCGCAGCGCCGTTGATCGTGCTCGGCGCCGCGACCTCCGGACACGTGCTCGGTCGGCGCGTGCGCGTGCCGCGATGTTCGGGCTGCGCGTCGGTCGTCTCCTCGACGGCCACGGGCTGCGCGAGATGTGGCGCGGCACTGCGCGGTGACATCGAGAGACTGTCCGACCGGCTCGAGGCGGAAGATCATCTCGACGATCCGTGAGCGACCGGGTCGGGAGCGTGTGCACGAAGTCTGGCGATGTAGGTCGATCGCGCCTGCAGCGGCACATTTCACGATTCCTCGACGAGGAATTCGATGTTCGATCGATCTCTTCCTCAGCTTTTTCGTGACACCCCCTGACCGTTTTGATAATTCTAGAGTGGGACGATTATCGGCCTGAGGGAGGCACGGATGAGCACTCTGAATGAGATCGCACACCGACACGGGCGGGACCGCTGGAAGGACGCGCTGTTCATCGGAGCAGCACTGCTCCTGACGGCGCTATCGATAGGATCGGTGACCTCCAAGGCTGCCGGGACGAACGACAGCAAGTGGACGTCGAGCAACGTGACGGTCATCGAGAGCAATCTCGAGCTCGTCGGACCCTGACCCGGTCTAGCCGCAATGCTGGTCAGTTAGCGGGTTCCGTCGTCGTGCACGTGCACGTGTCACGTGCTCGTCCACGTCCACGGACTCGGTAGCAACCGGGCTGAAGCACGGCCGATACGTCCGGCATGCTCGACTACG
>JAQBQE010000055.1 GCA_028287135.1 Myxococcales bacterium | reverse complement strand
CGATCGAAACAACCGGTACGCGATCGCACGGGGCGAGGCGATGGAATGCGGCGCAATCATCGACGTCGTCCGGCTGGTCGGCGCTGTGCCTGAGTCGGACCTGTCGGCGGGCAAGCAGCTCTTGGTCCGCTGGTCGGAATGCTGAGCAAGCTCTGCCGATGATCGTGGACGTGAACGAGCACGTGGCACGTGGACGTACGAACGACCTTAACCGAGTGGCATTGTGGCTAGCGGAGGACCGTCTCGAGGAACGTCAGCGTATCTGCGACGCGCTCGACCTGCTGCTTGACCATGTCCGCGCCGCCGTGACCGGCATTGCGCTCGATCCGCAGCAGGATCGGAGCGCTCGCGGTCTGCG
Source organism: Myxococcales bacterium (assembly GCA_028287135.1). Taxonomy (GTDB): domain Bacteria; phylum Myxococcota_A; class Polyangia; order Haliangiales; family Haliangiaceae; genus JABFXX01. The sequence goes on along the minus strand of JAQBQE010000055.1, from coordinate 35,674 downwards.
TCGCCTGCAACACCGCCGCGAGCTTGCGCGCGTGCAGCGGATCGACGCGGTCATCGTGATCCGCGGTATCGAACAGCACCGCCGGATACGCACGCTGGCCGGCATCGACGGCGAGCCGATACGGCGAGTACGCGTAGATCGCCGCGAACTGCGCTGCGTCCTCGGCCGAGCCGTACTCGGGAACCCAGGTCTTGCCGGAGCCCGACAGGTGGTAGCGCAGCATATCGAGCAGCGGGACGGCGCAGATCACCGCCTTGAACAGATCGGGGCGCTGCGTGACCGTCGCACCGACGAGCAGACCGCCATTCGATCCACCGGAGATCGCCAGGTGCGCCGGCGAGGTCCAGCGCTCCGCGATCAGGTACTCGGCCGCCGCGATGAAGTCGTCGAACACGTTCTGCTTCTCGAGCAGCATGCCCGCGCGATGCCAGTCCTCGCCGTACTCGCCGCCGCCACGGAGGTTCGGGATCGCGTAGACGCCGCCGCGCTCGAGCCACACCGCGCGCGACGAGGCGAACGACGGTGTCATGTTCACGTTGAACCCGCCGTAGCCGTAGAGGATCGTCGGATTCGTGCCGTCCCTGACGGTGCCCTTCTTCGACAGCACGAACATCGAGATCTGCGTCCCGTCCTTCGACGGGAAGAACACCTGCTCGGTCACGAGCTCCGTGGTGTCGACCGGTAACGCGATCCGCGCCCACTCCTCGACCTTGCCGCTCGCGATCGACGTCTTGTAGATCACCTGCGGCTCGGTGAACGACGTGTACGCGAAGTACCCGGTGTCCTCGTCAGGAATGCCGCTGATCCCACCGCACGAGCCGAGCGGCGGCAGCTCGACGTTGCGCACGAACCTGCCATCGAGATCACGTACCTCGATCTCGGTCGCCGCGTTTCGCAGGTACGTGGCGGCGAGGTGCTCGCCGACGATATCGACCTGCTGCAGCGTCGATGCGCTCTCGGGGATGATCTCGATCCACGCCGAGCGCTGGGGCTCGAGCGGGTTGGCCTTGAACACGCGATAGCGCGGCGCTCCCTCGTTGGTCGTGATGTAGAACCGGTCGCGCCAGACGTCGACGTTGAACATCGCGTCGACGCCCTTCACGAGCGTGGTCCACGGCGCTTCCTTGTTGCGCGCGTCCTTGAACACGACGTCCGTCGAGCTCCACCCGTGCTGGATCGAGACGATCAACCAGTGACCATCGCGCGACACGCCGCCACCGATGAACGTCTTCGCACTGCCGGTGGGCGGGTGCACGAGCGGGTCGTGCGATTGCTCGGCTCCGACGTGATGGAACCGGACCTCGGCGAACCCGGGGCGCTCGGCGATCGTCACCGGTCCCGCGACGGGCGGCACGTACGTGTAATAGAAGCCACTGCCATCCGGCAGCCACGAGGCACCGGAGTACTTCGTGCCCGTCAGCGTGTCGGGCAGATCCGCGCCGGCATCGACGTCGAAGATCTTCGTCGTGGTCTCGTCGGAGTTGTTCTCCTTGACCGAGTACGCGACGAGCTTGCCGTCATCGGTCGGCCACCAGCCACCGAGGCCCTTGGTGCCATCCGCGCTCCACTGGTTGGGATCGAACAGCACGCGCTCCTCGCCATCGTCGCCCTGCTTCCAGTAGACGATCGTCTTCTCCTTGTCCGCGTGCTTGCGCGTGTAGAAGTAGCGACCCTTGCGATGGGCCGGCGCGCTGATCGCGTCGTAGTAGAACAGCTCGCGAAGCCGGGCCACGAGCTGCTCGCGACCCGGCAGCTTTGCGAGCTCCGCCCGGGTGTACTCGTCCTGCGCAGTCATCCACGCCTGGACCTCGGGGCTGTGCTCGTCCTCGAGCCAGCGATACGGATCCGCGATCGTCTTGCCGTGGATCGTGTCGACGATCGCGTCGGTGCGCGTCGGGGGCCAGGGGGGCCGGGGGGGCTTGTACATGTCGGCCCCCCAGGTGTAGCGACCCTCGCCCCCGGCGTCTATACGGCCGCGTCGAGGACGCTACGCATCACGGTCGCGGTGATCCGGTCGCAGCGCGCGCCATCGAACCGGTAGACGTCGGACATCGTCTCGGTCAGCGCGGCCGCCACCGACGCGCGTGCGCGATGTAAGCGGACCCGCACGGCTTCCTCGGAGAGTCCGAGGCACGTCGCGGTCTCGGCGGTGTTCATCTCGAGGACGTCGCGAAGCACGATCACCTCGCGGTTGCCCTGCGGGATCGTCGCCAGGCAACGCTCGAGCAACGCGCCGAGCTGTGCGCGATCGAGCTCGAGCTCCGGCGTGACGCCGCTCGGTGCGTCGGTTGCCTCGGCAATCAGCGGCCGCTTGCGCGCGACCGCGATCGCCTCGTTGACCGCGATCCGGGTGGCCCAGGTCGCGAACGACGAGTCCCCGCGAAACCGACCCAGGTTCCTGAACACGTCGAGCCACGCCTGCTGCAGCACATCCTCGGCGTCGACATCGGATCGGGTGATCGCCCGCGCCGCCCGGTACATCCGCTGGTTGTGCCGGCGTACGAGGATCTCGAACAGCTCGCGCTCGCCCCCGGCCACCCGCGTGGCGAGCTCGTCGTCCGTCAGCTCTGGAACAGCGACAGCTAGCGTCATGGTCAGTGGAGCCCGGCCGGGCCGGATCCGTTACAGGTTCCCGTACTGCGGCAGGTCGATGCGCCAGCGGCCCTCGACCTTGATCAGCTCGATCCGGGCGCGCCCCGACGGCGACACCACCTCGACGCTCGCGCGATCGCCGCGCTCTTCGAGCACGGTGATATCGGTGGGGGCTGCGATCCCATCCGAGCTGCCGATGCTCAGGAGATCCTTCGCCGTGTAGCGGGTCGCTGCACCGACGAGATCGGTCGCTCGCTTGGCCTCGGCATCGAGCCGGTTCCGGGTCGCGGGCGACAGCAGCGAGAACACGGCATCACGGTCGCCGGTCTTCGCCGCGTGCAGCATCTCACGCACCGCCGCCTCGGGTCCCGGCTGGGTCACGCGACAGCTCCGACCCGCGACCGCCGCCGCGAGCGCCATCGCGGCGAGCGCGCTGGTGACCGCCGCGACCGTCGAGCGTCTCGATGTCAGCGCGAGGCCCATCTCAGCTCGCCGCCTCCGGCTTGGTCCCCGGACCTGCGCCGGACTCGCTCGCCGGTGCGGGATTGATCGTCGCTGCGGCCTTCACGGCCGTCGCCTTCGGACGCCACAGCCCGAGCTTCTTGTGGACCTCGCCCATCGTGCGCTGCGCGATCGCCCGCGCCTTCGCCGCACCCTGCACGAGCACTTCCTCGACGCGGCCCGGATTCGCGAGCAACGCGGTCCGCCGCTCGACGTAAGGCGCGAAGTGCGCGTTCAGGTTGTCGGCGAGCTTGTTCTTGCAGTCGACGCAGCCGATCCGCGCTGTCGTGCAGCCCTCGCGAACCCACGCGTTGTCCTCGGGGGACGAGATTGCCTTGTGCATCTGACCGATCGTCGGGCAGTCGTCGGGATTGCCCGGATCTTCGCGCTGCACGCGCTTCGGATCCGTCGCCGCGCGCGCGAGCAGCTTGCGCAGTGCCTTGTCGTTACCGAACACCGAGAGCGGGATGTGATTGCCAAGCGACTTGCTCATCTTCTGCTTGCCGTCCAGGCCGAGCAGCTTGGGCAGGTTCGTCAGGATCGCCTCGCACTCGGGGAACACCTTGCCGAAGCGATGATTGAACGCGCGCGCGACATCGCGTGCGAGCTCGATGTGCTGCAGCTGATCCTGTCCCACCGGCACGCCCTCCGCCTTGTAGAGCAGGATGTCCGCCGCCTGCAGCACCGGGTAGGTGAACAGGCCGACGTTGATGTTCTCCGGCTGGTGCTCGCTCTTGTCCTTGAACTGCGTCATCCGCTCGAGCACGCCCATGCCGATGACGTTGTTGAACACCCACGCGAGCTCGGTGTGCTCGGGGACCATCGACTGCACGAACAGCAGCGAGCGATCGGGATCGATGCCGAGCGCGAGCAGGTCGATCACCATGTCGGTGACGCGCTTCGACATCTCCTTGGGCTCGTAGCTCTGGGTGATGGCGTGATAGTCGACGATGCAGAAAACGCAGCGGTACTGGTCTTGCAGCGTCACCCAGTTGCGGATGGCGCCGAGGTAGTTGCCCAGATGCAGCTCCCCCGACGGCTGGATGCCTGAAAAGACCGTTTTCATCGGACTTCTGTGTACTTGTGGCACTCGCGACCGTCAACTAGACTGTGAATTCTCGGGCGGCTTCGCAGTCGAATACCTGAAGCCTTAGGAGGCATGTAGATGCGCACTCGAACCCTCGTTCAATGGATCGGCGGACTTGGCCTGGCCCTCGCGACGCAGGCCTGTGTCGTTCGCGAGACCCAGCCTGTGAACCCTGGTTACGGGTACGGCTATGGCGGCGGGTACGCCTCTGCCAGCGTCTCGGTCGGTCAACCCTCGCCGTTCCACGTCTCCTCGATGCCGCCGGAGCCGCTGTACGAGCAGATGAGTGTGTCGCCTGGATACGGTCAGGTGTGGATTGACGGTTACTGGCACTGGAACGGCTACGAGTGGGTGTGGGTCGGCGGTCGCTGGGAGCAGCCGCAGAGCGACAACTACGTCTACGTCCAGCCCTACTACGATTACTCGGGCAGCTCGTACGTCTACACGCCGGGCTACTGGTCGACGCGCGATCGCGCACCGCGTGGCTGGAACATCCGCGACCATCGCGATGGCCGTCCCGCGACGGTGATCCCGCCCAACGGCGGTGTTCGCCCGCCTCCGGTCACCGGCGGAACGCGGTTCCCCGATCGCAACACCGGCGACTATCGCGATCCGGGCAGGAACCCGGTGACGCCGCCGCCGACCGGTGGCCCGCGTTATCCCGACAACCGCGGTGGTGGCTGGAACGATCCGGGTCGCGACCCGGGCCGCACGCCGCCTGCCGTCTCGCAGCCGCCGACGTATCAGCCGCCCCCGGGCGCTGGTCCACGCCAGCCTCCGCCGGCCACGAACCCGGTCTATCCGTCGAACCCGGTGGCACCGCCGCCGCGCACCGACGTGCGTGACCCCGGCCCGCGGACTCCGCCTGGCCCGCGCCAGCCACCCCCGGCCGCGAACCCGGTCTATCCGTCGAACCCGGTGGCACCGCCGCCGCGTAACGACGTCCGTGATCCGGGCCCGCGTCAGCCGCCTCCGGTCTCGCGCCCGCCGCAGGCGCAGCCGCGCCCGCCGCAGCAGCCGCCGCAGCGCCAGCCGGTCTACCCGACGCAGCCCACGCAGCCGCCGCGCGGCCACGACGTTCGTGACCCGGGCCCGCGCCCCGTCGCGCCGTCGACGCCTCCGCCGCGCAACACCAACGACGTCCGTGACCCGGGCCGCGCGCCCTCGCCCGCGCAGCCGGTGAAGGCCCCGCCGGGAAGCCGCCGCCGCTAGGCAGCGACTCGCTGGAACGACGACAGGCGCCCCGCAAGGCGCCTGTTTTCGTTTCGGCGTGGGCGGCACCTGAGGTGTGCCGCAGAGCACCGTGACCGGCTGGTTACTCCACGCGAAGCGCGCGCTCGAACTCTTCCGGATTCGACGACGCGTAGATCGCCGTCTCCATCGAGATCAGGCCGCTGTTCACGAGATCGATCAGGTGCTGATCGAACAGCTGCATCGAGTACAGGTCGCGACCCTTGCGGATCAGCTCGGGGATATCTGTGAGCCGGCCGGCGCGCACGCACTCGCGAATGGTCCGCGTGACGCGAAGGATCTCGACGGCGGGCAGCCGGCGCCGGCCATCCTTGCTCGCGAGCAGCCGGAGCGACACGATCGCCTGGAGGCAATCACCGAGGCGATCGCGAACGACGTCCTGCGCATCGGTCTCGAACAGACCGACCAGACGCTGGATCGTTCCGACCGCATCGGGCGTGTGCAGCGCCGAGAGCACGAGGTGCCCGGTCTCCGCGGCCTTGAGGCAGATCGAGGCGGTCTCGCGATCGCGGATCTCGCCGACCATGATCACGTCGGGATCCTGGCGCATCGCCGCGGTCATCGCGTCGCGGAAGCTCTCGGTATCCGCGCCGACCTCGCGCTGGATGATCATGCACTTCTGCGGCTCGTGGATGAACTCGATCGGATCCTCGATCGTCACGATGTGCGCGTGCCGCGTCTCGTTGATGTAGCGGAGCATCGCTGCCATCGACGTCGTCTTGCCGTTGCCCGTCGCGCCGGTGATCAGGACGAGGCCGCGACGCGCGTCGGCGATCTCGGCGAGCACGGGCGGCAGGTTGAGCTGCTCGATCGACAGCACCTGGATCGGGATCAACCGCATCACGATGCCGACCGCACCACGCTGGCGGAAGATCGACGCCCGGAACCGTCCGCGTTGCGCGAGCGAGTACGAGACGTCGATCTCGGCAAACCGTCGCGTGAAGTCGACGGTGATGTTTCGATCCTCGAGGATCATCCGGGCGATCGCCTCGGTGTCTTGCGAGGTCAGCGGTGGGACTTTGATCGCGCCGAGGAGCTCACCATGGAGCCGATAGTGCGGTGGGTAGCCGACCTCGAAGTGAATGTCCGAGACGCCCCTCTCGATCCCGAATGCGAGGAGCTTGTGGAACGCAGTCCGATCCATACGGACGTCAGTTTAAACCCGGTCGCCCCGGTCCGCGCTCTCCCTCGGGGGTGTTTTCTCCACCTTTGCGCAGGCTCTCCAGCAACGCTTCGCCGGTCGCCTCGTCATCGCTGAGGGGCTCCCATGGCGTGTGTGCGGTGTCCGCTACCCCGCCGGCAGGCGGCTCCGACGCACGCGGGCGCGGCCGCTCGCTGGACGCCCCCGGGATGGCGAAGTCGCTGGTGATCTCGTCCTCGGGGCGGCCGAACGCGTTCTTGGGGATCGCGTTCTGCGACCCGGTACCGAACACCTGGCTCCGGCCGGACGGCTTCGCCGCGATCGCGATCGGCAGGTCGCGGTCCTCCTCGTCCTCATCGTCGTTGTCCTGGCTGGTCGCGACCTTCTCGGTCGGGCGAGCCGTCGCCTTGTTCACGCTGCGCAGCTCGGCACGAACCTCGTCCTTGATCGTGACGAACGGCGGTGCCGGGCGCGCCATGTAATAGCCCTGTCCGTAGCGCAGACCGAGGTCGCGCAGGGCGACCACATCCTCGACGTCCTCGATGCCCTCGGCGACCATCACCGCATCGATCGTCTCGGCGATGTGGCGCAGCGAGCGCAGCATCTCGCGCTTGACCGTCGAGCGCGCGATGCCGCGAACCAGCACGTCGGAGATCTTGATGAAGTGCGGGCGCAGCGACATCACGGTCTCGAGGTTCGAGTGGCGGGTACCGACGTCGTCGATCGCGACCCCGAAGCCCATCGCGGTGTACGCGGCGAGCGCGCGCTTGAACGATGCGAAGTTCTCGATCGCAAGCCGCTCGGTGATCTCGAACACGATGTTCGCGGGCGTCAGGCCGGCAGCCGAGATCAGGTTGCCGACCTCGACCTCGATGAACGCCGAATCGTAGAACGACATCGGCAACAGATTCACGAACAGCCGGTGCACCGGCTCGAGCGTCTTCGCGTTGCGGAGCGCACCCCGGAAACACGCGCGGTCGAGCTCGACGGTGAGATCGACCTCGTCGGCGATCGCGAACAGCGTCGCAGGAGACTCGAGCGCGCTGCCGCGCGGACCGCGGGTCAGGGCCTCGTACGCAAAGATATCGCCGGTGCCGAGGTCGACGATCGGCTGGTACACCGTCGACAACCCCTCCCCGAGGATGATGTCCTGCAGCGTCGAGCGATCGCGGTGCGCCTTGCGCTCGCGGAGGTTGCGCGTGTTGTCCTGCGCCTCGCTGATCAGGCGAGCGGTCAGACGCTCCGGGCGGATCAGCGAGTTGCCGAGCACGCGCGCCGAGCCGACCGTGATCCGCGGCTGCTCGCGCAGCACGTCCTTGACCATCGGCGACAGCGCTTCCTCGACCGCACGCTCGACGGTGGCGGCCAGCGCCTCGAGGTCGACGCGGACGCCGGGTGCGCGCGGCGCGAGGATCACGAGGTAGCCGTCGCCGTCGCCGGATCGGCACACGAGGTCGGCGAGATCGAGCACCGCACCCCGGAGTCGATCGAGGACCGCGGCCGCGTGATCGTAGATCTCGCTGTGATGCTGGACGCCGAGGTCGAGCTCGACCTTGTGGAGTCGCGACAGATCGACGAGCAAGCACGACAGCGAGCGATCGCGCTGGAGGATCGCCGTGACCTCGTGCATCCGCTCCTGGTACGGACGGAACCGATCGATCTCGGGGGGCTTGCCGAACGGCCGCGATGCGGAGCGCGGGCCTTCACCGGGCGTGTCGCCCGAGAAGAACTGCACGCGTCCTGGACCACCTCGCTTCGCGCCACGCAGCGCCGCCTCGGCGGCGGTCAGCAGACCCTCGGGGTCCGCCGCGTCGTCGGGCAAGCACGCGACGCCGATCGACATCGACATCTTGCGACCACCGGGCATCTCGGTCGCGCCGACCGCATCGCGCAGCCGCGCCGCCTTGGTCAGCGCGCCCGTCTTCGCGGTCTCGGGCAGCAGCAGGACGAACTCCTCACCGGAGTAGCGAGCGACGACATCCGAGCTGCGCACGCGATCGGGCGAGTCGTCCTCCTGGAGGACGACCGCGATGCGGCGAAGAATCTCGTCACCGACCTGATAGCCGAGGTCGTAGTTGACCGCCGCGAAGCCGTCGATGTCGGTGATCAGCAGCGACATCGGCTGGCCGTAGCGCAGCGCGCGCGCGATCTCCTCGCGCAGCCGCTCCTGGAACGCGCGGTGGGTGTAGAGGCCGGTCAACCCGTCACGCAGCGTCAGGGCATCGATCTGGTGGCCCATCTGCGCGAGCTGCTCGGTCGCGGCGGTGATCTCGCGACCGCGGACCTCGAGCTGCGCCTCGAGCACGCGCTCGTGCTCGCGGAGCTGCGTGTTCGCAAGACTGAGCTCGCCGAGCAGGCGGTGGTTGTCGCGCTCGAGCTTGAACGTGTGGACGAGCTGGTCGACGACCTGCATCAGGTCCTGCAGCTTCCACGGCTTGGTGATCACGTAGTGCAGGTGGCCGGCGTTGATCGCGCTGATCAGATCGTCGGACTCGGGAAACCCGGTGACCACGGCGCGGCGGCAATGCGGGCGGATCTTGGCGACGCGCGCCAGCAGCTCGGGACCTGCGAGTCCTGGCATCCGCAGATCGGCGAGCACGCACGCGACCTCGGGATGGGCCTCCACCATCTCGATCGCTTCGAGCCCGCTGTTCGCGAGCAGGACCGTGCACCGGGTGCGCAGGACGCGCCCGAGTGCCGTGAGGTTCATCTTGTCGTCGTCGACGCAGATGACGATCGGCCTTGCAGCCTCGTCCGCGCCCGGGTCTTCCGGCTCAGAAACTGCCAATGTGGATCCAGTATCGACCGTCTCCTCCGGAGAGTGAAGTGGATCGCGACCCTGCCGGTACGTACGTGGGAGCCGGTAGGCCTACATGCGCTCCTACGGACGCGACGCGCGTCGCCGGCGGCGGACGAGGACCACGCCGGCGACGGCGACCCCGGCGAGCCCGAGCCCCAGTGCGATCGCGACCCGTTGCAGCATCGACAGCGAGCCTCCGAGGTCGACGGTCAGCGTTGGCAATGCCGCCCGCATGAGCACGGGTTCCGTCTGCTCACCCGGCGCGTGGACGGTCACGATGGCCTCATGGCGCTGATCGACGTCGAAGAACCGCGTGAAGTCGAGGACGAGCTCGTCGATCGGATCGGAGCACGTGGCGGTCCAGGTGACGACCACGAAGCGGCCATCCGCATCCGCCTCGGCGGCAGGATCGGTCACGTTGCAGCTCGCGCCCGAGGGCTGCCTGACCGAGATCCACGTCGCGACGTAGGCGCTGACCTTGCCGACCGCCGACGGCGCGAGCACGTCCGCCACCGTCGGCTCGGCGTCGTCGGCCAGGCCCAGCGGACCGGTCGCATCGGCCGGTGCGATCGTCAGCGCGATGGTGATCCGCGATCCGTCGACCGTGACGTCCGCGTACTTGACCGCGCTCTGATGAGCATCCGCCCGCGCGGCCACCAGCACGAGGAGCGCGAGCACGAGCCAGCGACCAGACACCGACGAGTTCTAGCGCAGCTTCTGGCGACGCAGATAGATGGCAGCGGGAGCGCCAGATCACCACCGGATCGGCGGTGGAACCCCGCCGCTGCACCCGGAGTGAACGCACCTCCCGACGGCATTCTGGCCACTTGGACCGTGGTCCGACCACTGCATCTACTGCCTGCATCATGTCGACTCGCCTCGGTTCGCTCGCCCTCGTCGCCGCCCTGCTCGTCACCTCCGCCTGCACCTCGAGCCGGGCAGCGATCGTCTCGGGGGCCGGCTCGATGCTGTTCGGCGGCATGCTGTACGCCGACGGCAGCAGCTCCGATACGCGCTGCACGGGAGCGATGGGTCAATGCGACGGGTTCGACACCCATCTCGGCAACCCGATCCGGCGGGGCGTCCACGAAGCCGAAAGGACCATCGGCGTCGGCTTCCTGCTGACCGGCGCCGCGCTCGTGGTGCTCGGCCTCGTGTTGAACGACCGGGAAGACGACGCGCCCGTCCAGCCCGCCTGGCACCCGAGCACCGCACCGAGCATCGCGACCACGGCGCCGGTCTCCACGTCGGCGCCTGGCATCGAGACCGCCTTCGCGCCCGCGCCGGCAGTCACCCGTCTCGCGTCGCCCGCCGAGATCGTGCTGCGCGCTCGCGTCGAGAACCGGCTGGCGATCCAGGCGAGCTCGGCCGCGGGCCGCGGTGATTGCATCGCAGCCGCCGCGACCAGTACACGGCTCGCCGAGATCGATCCCGTGTTGCACGCAGAGCTCGTGCGCACCGATGCCCACCTCGCAGGCTGCCTCGAGCGTGCCGGCGCTCAGAACTGACAGACGTACGAGTACGAGCCGGCGCCGACGGGAGGTGGTGCACACGGACGATCGTCCCAGGTGCCACCACGCGCGCCCTCGATGATCATGCAGTCCTCCTCGACCGTGCTTCCGGCGCCGCCGTTGTTCGGTTCGCCGGCGCGCCAGTTCGTGTAGTTCGCCACGGCCGTGACGGGATCGGCGGCGTTGCCGCGCCACAGGAACGCGCCCTCCGTCGCCGGCGGCGCATCGGTGCCACCGAGGAACGCGTCGCTCATCCCGATCAGGGACAGCACGGTCGCGTTGGTCTGCGCCGCCTTGATGATCGCGAGCTTCGCGCCGAACGCGGTGCATGCAGCATTCGCGGCGGGATACGTCGCGGGTGCCGTGAACCACACGAAGCACGATCCGGTCGCCGGATCGGTCGCGCGCGCATCACCGCCTGCGCACAGCCGCGCATCGATCGCTGCGTCGGACGGCGCAGTCGTCGCATCGGTCGGGCCCGGTACGTCCACCACCGAGCCATCACCGGCAACATTTTCGTCGAGCTTCGCGCCACATCCCGCGAGCAACGTCGCGAGCATGGCGATCGCGGATGCGATCTTCGAGCCCATCCTCACATTGTGCCGAACTTCCGCCGATAGGTACACGCGGATCGGTCAACTCACGGTGAGGCATCCGTAGGCTGCGACGCGTCACCGAACATTAGTGCTAGGTTCCGCAGACATGAGCCGTCAGTCATCGGTCGCGCACCCCATCGTGTTCGTCATGGCGGCGGGTCTCGGCACTCGCATGAAGAGCGAGACGCCGAAGGTCCTACATCGGATCGCAGGTCGCCCGATGCTCCACTGGGTCGTCACCGCCGCCCGCACCGCCGGCGCGGATCGAGTCGTCGCGATCCTCGGGCACAAGAACGAGCTCGTGAAGTCCGCACTCGATGCGAGCTTCGGTGCCGGCGTCGTCGATGTCGCGATCCAGCCCGAGCAGCGCGGTACCGGTCACGCGGTCCAGTGCGCGCTGCCATCCGTCCAGAACGAGCCCGACGATCGGATCGTCGTGATCCTCAGCGGCGATGCACCGCTCCTCGCGAGCGAGCGGATCGCCGAGCTCACCGCGGCCTGTGCGGCGTCGCCCGCTGGCATGGCGCTGCTGTCGACGGTGCCACCGCGGCCGATGCCGTACGGCCGGCTCGTCCGCGATGCCGCCGGCAAGCTGCAGAAGATCGTCGAGCACGTCGACGCGACCGAGGAGCAGCGCAAGATCGAAGACACCAACGCCGGGTTCTACGCGATCAAGCTCGGGCACCTCCGCAAGGACCTCGCGTCGCTGCGCGCCGACAACGCGAAGGGCGAGCTCTACCTGACCGATCTCGTCGCCCACGCCGCCGAGCGCGGTGGTGCGACGTCGATCGATGCGCCGTTCACCGAGGTCGCCGGGATCAACGATCGCGTCGACCTCGCAGGCGTCGAGGTCGCGGCCCGCCGCCGGATCAACGAGGCCTGGATGCGCACGGGCGTGACCATGGTCGATCCTGCGAGCACGTACATCGACGCCGACGTTGGCCCGCTCGGCAAGGATGTCTGGATCGCTCCGAACGTCGCGCTCCGCGGCAAGACGACGATCGGTGACGGCGTGCGGATCGATATCGGCTCGGTGCTCACCGACGTCACCGTCGCCGAGAACACGAACATCAAGCCGTACTCGATCCTGACGGAGAGCAAGATCGGCGCACGCGCGCAGATCGGTCCGTTCTCGCATTGCCGCCCGGGCTCGCAGCTCGACGAGGACGTCCACCTCGGCAACTTCGTCGAGACCAAGAAGACCCACCTGATGGCCGGCGCCAAGGCCAACCACCTCGCGTACCTCGGCGACGCCTCCGTCGGCTCGAAGGCGAACGTCGGCGCAGGCGTCATCACGTGCAACTACGACGGCGTCGGCAAGTACAAGACGACGATCGAGGCAGGCGCCTTCATCGGCTCCGACAGCCAGCTCGTCGCCCCCGTCACCATCGGCCGCGATGCGTACGTCGGCTCCGGCACCACGGTCACCAAGGACGTCCCGCGCGGCTCCCTCGCGCTGACCCGCGTCAAGCAGGTCAACGTCGAGGGCTGGGCGGATCGGTTCCGCGAGGCCCAGGCCAAGCGCAAGCAGAAGGGCGATGGCGAGTAACGCGCCCGGAGCCAGGGACGCTTTCCACTCTCTCCACTCTCGACGTCGAAGTCCGCGAGATCACGAAGGGCACCGGGGACGGTCTCCACTTTCTCTCGTTCTGCTGATCGCGACCATCGGCTGCAAATCCAAGGCGGAGCGCGAGCAGATCGCGCCGACCGTTCCCGTCGTGATCGCGAGCGACGGCAGTGTCGCCGAGCCGCCGGCCACGAGCGCATGGCCCGAGCTCGAGGAGCTTCCGCGCGCCGAGCCGCTGCGCGTGATCCACCTGCCCTCGCGCGCCGATCGACCACGGTTCGATGTCGGCGGTCCGGTGATCGTCGACGAGATCGCGGTGGTCGCGTCCTCGGAGTTCGGCTTCACCGCGGTCGACTGGCGACGCGGAACCGTCGCGTGGACCAAGCCGGCAGGGGATCGGGTGGCGCCGCCGCTCGTCCGTGGCGGCAGCTTCGTGCTGATCGGCGGATGCGCCACGCCGCCCGTGATCCCCGATGCGCACACCCTCCTCGGTTGCATGCGCAGCGTGACGCCGGCCGGCGCCGACGAGCAGTACGTCGCCGTTCACGGCATGGCCAAGCTCGTCGAGGAGTTTGCCGGCGCCGCCGGGGCCCAGCAGCTGTGGACCGAGAGCGAGCGCACGATCCGCTGGCGTCGCGGCGACAGCGCGGTCTCCATCGACGTGATGACCGGCGTCGCGACGCCCGCTCCCGCCGGGGCTCCGCCGCTGAGCGTGACCTACAAGGACCGCCACTGGGACATCTCGCACGACGACGGCAAGATCGTCGCGCGCGACAAGGGCAAGGTGGCGTGGTCCACCGAGTATCCGTACACGGCGCTGCTCGGCAGCGTCTGGATCCCCGGGCAGTCGCCGATGGTGCGGGTCGCCAACATCAGCGCGCGGTCGCGGACTCCCGAGGTCCGCCTGCTCGACATCGATGCGACCGGATCGATGGCAGGTCAGGCCGCGTGGATCCCGGTGCCCGGCATCAGCCTGCTCGGCCAGGCGATCTCGCCGGTCGGCGACGTCGCGCTCGCGGTGCGGATGGACACGACGATCAAGCGCGACTTCATCGCCGCCTACGCCGCGAACGCGCTGCTGATCTGGGTCTATCCGCTCCCGCAGATCCTCCGCGCCGATCCGGTCGGCGTCGCGATCGCCCTCGATGACGAGCGGGTCCCCGAGGCGGTCGTCGTGTTCCACGACGGCGATACGGTCACCGTGCTGCCGCCACTGTCGTCGCCTCCTACGGCTCCCGGCGCGGCGCGTGGACCGTTGGAAAACCCCACACCGTAACCCCTCGAGATCGCACGGAACCAGGTTGGTACGGCAGCTGCTCCAAGGGTTTCCATGCTCAAGACCAGCCTGATCGCCACCCTCTGCGCCACCTCCCTCGTCGCCTGCGTCAAGCAGGACGAAGCCCCCGAAGACCTCAAGCGCGCCATCCCGCAGGCGGAGCAGGTCTCGATCAAGCTCCCCGGCGGAGCCGAGCGCACCGTCGGTCAGCTCGCGGAGTGGTACGTCGCCACGCGCCACGTCACGCGCACGTTCAACGGCGGTGCCGGCTGGGTGCTCGTCCTGATCCACACGATCATCCAGTTCCCGGTCACGACGATCAACGGCGACACATACACGTGGGGCCCGTGGAGCGATGCCCTCGACCCGGCCGAGTACAAGCTCGACGTCCGCGCGCTCGCCGACGGCACGTACGAGTACCAGCTCTCGGGTCGGTCGAAGACGCAGTCGGGCGCTTCGTTCGAGGTCATCGTCGACGGCGTCGCGGATCCGCGCCCCGGCGACCTCAAGGGCAACGGCAGCTTCCTGCTCGACTTCGACGCTGGCAAGCGCGTCAACCCGATCGATTCGGATCCCGAGGCGCGCGGCCAGGTCGACGTTCACTATGACCTCGCGGCGCGGCACCTCGACCTCGGCATCATCTCGACCAACGAGAACAACGAGCCGGTAATGGCGAACTACGCCTACAACGAGACGCTCGATGGCGGCGGCGACATGGTGTTCAACGTCGACGGCAACGCGGGCGGCACGATGGCGCAGGAGCAGATCACCCTGCGGTCGCGCTGGCAGTCGAACGGCATGGGCCGCGCGGATGCTCGCCTGACCGGTGGCGACCTGACCTCGAGCGCGATCGCGTCGGAGTGCTGGGACGGCGGGTTCAAGCGCACGTACTACAGCGACAACGTGAGCTTCGCGCCCGCCGAGGGTGATGTCGCGGACTGCGCGTTTGCCGCCGCGGACCTGCCGCCCGCGAACTGATCACGCGCTCCTCACCGACGACCGTGGGCACCCGGAGGCAGACCGCCGAGGTGCCCGTTTTTCGTTTTCAGTCAGCGTTGACTGCTCCGGACCCCCGCGGTAACACGCCCTCGGAGGAATCAGCACATGGCTACGTTGCCCAAGGACGCGCAGGATCTGTTCGACAACCTCGTCCCGGAAGGTCTCAAGGCTTATCCGGACAAGGCGCGCGAGCTCAACGCGATCTACTGCTTCAAGATCGCCGGCGAAGGCGGCGGCGAGTGGACGGTCGATACGACGGCGAACCCGCCGACGTGCACCAAGGGCGACAGCGGCAAGGCGCAGTGCACCGTCGAAGTCTCGCACGATGACTTCAAGGCGATGCTCGCGGACCCGAACGCCGGCATGCAGCTCTATTTCCAGGGCAAGCTCCGCGTCTCGGGCGATCCGATGCTCGCGATGAAGCTGCAGCAGCTGTTCGAGATCGCTCGCCCCAAGTGAGCACGGTCCCCGTTCGCTGAACGGGTCTTGACGGTGACGGCGATTCGACGCGAGTCGGGCGCAACCTGGGAGCATCCCGGGCCGGCGCCGCCGTGGACGCAACATGGCTGCAACGACCGTTGCCCGTGCGTTGAGGCATGATGCGCGCATGGTCGCCTCTCCGCTCGCCGACGCTCTGACCGGCATCCGCGTCCTCGATCTGACGCGGCTGTTGCCGGGTCCGTTCCTGACGATGGTCCTCGCCGACATGGGCGGCGACGTCGTCAAGATCGAGGACCCGCGGGTCGGTGACTACCTGCGCGCGATCCCACCGGCCAAGGGCGGGATGTCGGGCCGGTTCCTCGCGGTCAATCGCGGGAAGCGTTCGCTCGCCCTCGATCTCAAGAACCCGACGGCGCGCGACGCATTCCTGAAGATGGTCGAGCAGGCCGACGTCATCGTCGAGAGCTTCCGCCCCGGCGTGATGGCCAAGCTCGGGCTCGGCTACGACGCGCTCGCAGCGCGCAATCCAAAGATCATCGTGTGCTCGATCAGCGGCTTCGGGCAGACCGGGCCGTACGTCGAGCGCGCAGGTCACGACCTCAACTACATCGCACTCGCCGGTGTGCTCGCGATGGGCGGCGAGGCGGGCGGCGCACCCGGGATGCCGGGCGTGCAGATCGCGGATCTCGCGGGCGGCTCGCTGTGGGGCGCGACCGCGATCCTCGGCGCCCTCGTCGGTCGCCACCGCACGGGCAAGGGTGCGCACCTGGATATCTCGATGACCGAGGGCGCGCTGTCGATGCTGACCGCCGAGCTCGGCAACATGGACTGCGGCGCCAGGCCGACGCGCGGGGTCGAGACGCTCAACGGCGGGGTCGCCGGGTACTCGGTCTACCCGACGAAGGACGATCGCTATCTCGCGGTCGGCGCCCTCGAGCCCAAGTTCTGGATCGCGCTCAACCAGGCGATCGGTCGCCCACCGAACATCGCCGAGGTGGTCGGCAAGCCCGCCGAGCAGGCGAAGACCCGCGCCGAGCTCGCCGCGATCTTCGCGACGAAGACCGCTGCCGAGTGGACCGAGGCGCTCGCCGTCCATGACTGCTGCGTGGAGGTCGTGGTCGAGCCCCTCGAGCTCCCCGATCATCCGCTGCATCGAGCGCGCGAGGTGTTCTTCACGATCGACGGTGGCGAAGGCGTCGGTCCGATCCAGCAGGTCCGCACGCCGCTCGGCGCGCCGACGAATGCCGGACCGCCGCCTCGGCTCGGCCAGCACTCCCGCCAGGTGCTCGGCGAGTACGGATTCACCGCCGAGCAGATCGCAGCGCTCGGCTGATGTCGACACGCGCGCTCGAAGGGCGGGGGTTTCTCCACTCGTTGCGGCTCGACCGGGAGAAGGTCGCGAGCTTCGACGCGTATCCGTTCTCGATCCCGGCGGTCCGCCACCTCACCGAGCTCGAGCTCGATCCGAAGGTCACGTTCCTCGTCGGTGATAACGGTGCTGGCAAGTCGACGCTGATCGAGGCGATCGCGGTCGGTGCCGGGTTCAACGCCGAAGGCGGCACCAAGAACTTCAACTTCGCAACGCGCAAGTCCGAGTCCTCGCTGCACGAGGTCCTGCGGATCTCGCGATCGCACCGGCGCCCCAAGGACGGCTTCTTCCTGCGCGCGGAGAGCTTCTTCAACGTGGCGACCGAGGTCGAACGGCTCGGGGTGACCGGCTATGGCGAGGTCTCGCTGCACGAGCAGTCGCACGGCGAATCCTTCCTCGCACTCGTGATGAACCGGTTCCGCGGCAACGGCGTGTACATCCTCGACGAGCCCGAGGCAGCGCTGTCCCCGCAGCGCCAGCTCACCCTGCTCGCGCGCATGCACGACCTGGTCGAGCACCACGACTCGCAGTTCGTGATCGCGACGCACTCGCCGATCCTGATGGCGTACCCGCAGGCGCTGATCTACTCGCTGTCACCGACCGGGATTCGCCAGGTCGACTACGAGGACACCGAGCACTTCCAGATCACGCGCGATTTCCTGTCGAACCCGGGCAGCTTCTTCAAGCACCTGTTCTCGACCGACCGCTGATCGACGCCATCCGCGACGGCCGATCCGCGACGGTGCGATCGATCCGCAGCGTGTTGCGAATCGGCCCCTGGGTGCTCGGCACGATGCCGTCAGGGTCGTGCATCTGCAGCATCTTGATCGCGAACCGCAGGTAGTCACGCTCGGTCACGATGCCGACCAGCCGATGGTCGTCATCGACGACCGGCAGACAGCCGTACTTGTGATCGAGCAGCGTGCAACCTGCAGCGGATGCGAGCGTGTCGAGCCCGACCGTCCAGATGTCACGCTCCATGATCTGGTCGACGCGGATATCAGCCTGGCGGGCACGCCGCTCGACCTCCGACAGACCGATCAGCGTGCTCGGCTGGGCGCGCAGCAGGTCACGGTGGGTGACGAGTCCGACCAGGCGGCGGTCGTCGTCGATCACCGGCAGGTGACGGAGATGCTTGAACCGCATCACGTCCTCGGCGAGCGGCAACGTCTGCTCGGCGAAGAACGTCACCACGGGCGACGACATGATGTGGCGGACGAGGACCGGGGGCACGACAACGCTACGTGGTGCAACGCCCATGCCCGCGCGATCACCGTGCAATCGCTAGAGCGAGCCGCGGCGCAAATGCAGTGGCCATGCGGGTTGCCGGGGCGCTGCGTCACGGCAAGGCCCTATCCAGCGGAGGTCAGACCCGGCCCGATCCCGTCACCGATCAGGCCGCATCGTCGAGCAGCCGCAGCCACCTCGCACGCGTCTGCGACCACTCGCGGGTGAGCGCGGGTGATGGCTCGCCGAGGACGCTGGTCGCCTCGAGCAGTGGGAATCGCGATGCCGGCTCGCGAACCGAGGTCCCGTCGGGGAGCGTCACCCGGTTCATGTTCGTCGAGAAGGCCTGGCGCTCGACCCGGATGACTCCGTCGGGTGCATGCGTGACGAGCTCCTCGACGACCGCCGCCGCCACCTCGATCGGAAGCGCAGCACCGGCGGCTTCGATCGATCGCGCAAGGACGGTGAGGCCGCGAAGCACGTCGTAGAAGTAGAACCTCGGGAACGTCGGCGAGCGCCAGGTCGCGGCCGCGACCCGCTCGGCTGCATTGAACATGGTGTCGGAACCCTCGGTCAGCCGACGTCCGATCAGGAACTGGGTCCCGCGCGCGAGAAACGCGTTCTCGTCGGGCGTCCGCGTCGACATCCCGAGCATCACCTCGATCGGCGAGACGGTGCCGACCATCGAGCTCGGACATTCCGTCGTGAGATACGCGTCGCCGTCGCAGTTGAGACCACCGTCAGCCATCTGGTAGCGCACGAACCACGGCCTCACCCACGGCAGCTCGCGCGACACAGCGACGCCGCACGCTGCGAGCACCTGCGCCATCGTGCCGAGCGCGCAGTGACAGGAGCTGTGGCGAAAGACGTCGAGGCCTGGCGGGGTCTCCTCGGGATGAATCGGGAAGATGTGCATCGGCAGCGCATCGAGGCCGGTGACCATCGCGCGGACCGCAGCCTCGGGAATCTGTCGCGCCTCGCCGAGCTCCCAGAGCAGCAGCATGTGCCACCACGGCGAGTGCCACTTCGGCCAGTAGGTGTCGATCTCGAGGCTCCTCAGCGCCGCATCGGAGCCGAGGTAGCGCACGGAATCCGCGATCCCTGCCTCGATCGCAGGCGTGAACGGGACCGCGACGTCGGGCAGCGTGCGCAGTCGGTCTCGGAGCTCGGTCGCGGTCGTCATCGCCGCAGTATGGCCCAGGTTATGCGGCCCGGGCGCCCGTGATCCGCCGGGCGAGGATCGCCGTTACGAGCGCGAGGCCGAGCGCCAGGAGCATCGCGATCGTGAACACGATGCGCGCGCCCGGGAACAGCGCGAGGACGCTGTTCATCTTCTTCGCCATCACGATATGGCCGATCCGGTCACCGGCGAACCCGGTCAGTGGCAACGCCTGGACCTCGTACGTCACGCCGTCGAGCGTGATCGAGCGCTGGCCGAGCGCCGGTGCCGCGCTCACCAGCTCGATCGGAACGTCGCCGACCGGCGTGCCGTCGGGGGACACCAGCGACAGCATCGTGTCGTCGAGCCGGATCTGATCGAGCAGGTTGCCAGCATCGAGGATCTGCAGGAACTGACTGCGCGCCTCGCCGAGCGCCAGCGTGCGCGTGAACAGCATCGCGAGCCCCGGCGGGGGCGTGGCGCCGAGCAGCCCGGTCGCGACCAGGCGCGGGTCGTGGTACCGCATCAGCGTGATCGTGTTGCCGGTGCCCGTATCCAGCGCGGCCTTGACCCACGGCAGCGTCGACAGATCGGTGCGCCAGGTCTCGGGCGCAGCGCTCGTGTAGAGCAGGCGGGCCTTGTAATCGGCGACCGCGAGGATCGACGCATGCTCGCGCCCGCCGAAGTTCCGCGCGAGGCTCCAGTCCGCGGACACGAGCTGGTTGTGGATCTTCTCGAGCTCCTCGGCGTCGAGCGCAGGATCGCGGAGGCCGAAGTCCGCCTCGTCGTGATAGCCGGCGACATCGCGCATGATCGGGAACAGGTAGACCAGGTTCGAGATCGCGTCGAACTGATCCGCGAGCAGACGGACCGCGCGGTCCGACTGCTTGGCGGTGACCGCGAACGACTGGCGGATCTGCATCGACACGCGATCGCGGACGGCCCAGTCGGCGCCGAGTCCGAGCGCGAGCACGACCGCGAGCGCAGTCGCCACGTACGACGTCCGTCGCCACGGCCGCGCGCGATCGCGACCGAGCTCGACGAGCAGGTGATCCATCGTCGGAAATCGATCGCCCGGCTTGATCGACAGGCCGCGCAGGATGATCGCGCGAAGCCCGCCCGAGACCCGCGTCCCTGCGGGGGCCGGCAGGACCTTGCCGTCGCACACGTGGTCGGCGAGCTCGGGGAACGTCTTGCCCTCGAACGGCCGCTGACCGTAGAGCGCCTCGTAGAGCGCGACGCAGAAGTTGAACTGATCGGTGCGCGCGTCCACGTTGCCCCCGGCGAACTGCTCGGGAGCCATGTACGCAGGCGTGCCGAGCACCGAGCCCGAGGTCGTCAGGTTGACGTCGCTCATCGTCGTCGACGCGGAGCGTTCGGCGCGTGGCTCGCCGCGATCGGCATCGGGGCGCGACGCAGCGAGCCCGAAATCAGTGACCCGGATCCGACCGTCGTGCCCGACCAGCACGTTGTCGGGCTTGAAGTCGCGATGGACGATGCCCGCGTCGTGCGCGGCCGCGAGCCCGCGTCCCGCCGCGACGTAGGCCGTGACGATCTCGGGCACCGTCCGGCTGACCTGCTGCCACGCGCGCAGGCTGTCGCCGGTGACCATCTCCATCGCGATGTACGTGACGCCCTCGGCGACGCCGACGTCGTAGACCGCGACCACGTTCGGGTGATTGACCTGCGCCATCGACCGCGCCTCGCGGACGAGCCGATCGGTCAGCGCCTCGTCGGGGCGATGCAGCTGCTTCAGTGCGACATTGCGGCCGAGCTCGCGATCCTCGGCGTGATAGACGACGCCCATCGCGCCGGCCCCGAGCCGCTTGACGAGCGTGTACTTGCCCAGCGTCGTGCCGACCTGGTTGGCGACCCGGATCCGGACCGGGCGGGTGGCGGAATCGAGCTCCGGCGCCATCGTCGCCGCGAGCCCTGCCCCACCGTTGCTGCCGAGCGTCTCGAGCATCGCGATGCTCGGTCCCCACTTCTCGGTATCGCGCAGCGTGGACGCCGCCGCATCACGAGTCGCGTCGCGCGCGAGCGCCGAGAGGAGGTCCCGGCAGTCACCGCAACCATCGAGGTGCTGGATCGCGTGCGTCTTCGCAACCGGATCGAGGCCGCCCGCCATGAGATCCTGCACGACGTTGGCGTCCAGGCACTCCATCGACCTGGGTGCATTGTGACACGTTCGCCGTGCGACTATGCCCCCGCCGATGCCGCCGCACGCCGACCCGTTCGACAGGCTCGCCGAGCTCAGCACGATCGAGATCACCTCGCGTCCCGCCGCACTCGCCGCGTGGACGGCGGTGGTCGCGGGCGCGAAGCGGGCGTGGCCGACGATCAAGCTCGACGAGACCGAGCTCGCGATGTTCGTCGCCACCCGGATCGAGGGACCCGATCTCGCCGCGGCACTTGCAGCGGCGCCGGCCGGAGACCTCGCGATCGCCGCGGCCTGTGCTGCACAGGAGCCGACCGCGCACGCCGCGTTCGATGCGGTGCTCACCGAGGTCGATGCCGCGGGTGCGTCGACCCGCGCGCCCAAGGATCTGGTCGATGAGGTCAAGCAACTGCTGCGTGTCCAGCTCCTGGTCCCCCGTGATGGCAAGCCGCCAGGGATCGCCGGCTACAAGGGCAAGGGACCGCTGCGCGGCTGGGTCCGGATCACCGCGACTCGCGAGCTGATCCGTCACCTCAAGAAGCAGAAGCGCGAGCTGCCGATCGAACGCTCGCTCGAGGATGCACTCGGGACCGCCTCCGATCCGATGCTGTCCCAGCTCAAGGGCGAGTACCGCGCCGAGTTCGCGACCGCACTTCGCGAGGCCATCACGCTGCTGTCCGCCGAGGACCGCACCTTGCTGCGGCAGAGCGTCGTCGAGGAGCTGTCGATCGACGCGATCGGCGCGGCGTTCGGCGTCCATCGCGCCACTGCGGCTCGCTGGCTGCAGCGTGCGCGTGCAGCGCTCGTCACCGGGACGCGAAATGTCCTCGCGCAGCGGCTGTCGATGCCGGTCGATCAGATCGACAGCGTGATCCGCCTCGTCCAGAGCCGGCTCGACGCGAGCATGGTCCGTTACCTGCGCGAAGACAGCTAGCTACTTCGGACAGCCCGCCATCTGGCTGCGCGAGCCCCAGCCCTCCGGGCTCCGGATCTGTCGTGCCCGCTCGGGGCCGAGTCGCTTCGCGACCGCCGCCTCCGACTGATCACCGAGCTGCAGGTACGCGCGCTGCATGCGCTCGTACGGCGTCATCCTCGAGGTATCGGTCGGGACCGGGCTCAGCCCCGCGCGTTCGCGCGCCAGCTGCTGCAGCAGGTGGTCTCCGTCCTGGCTCTTCTCTTCGATCTCCCGGCGCATGGCTTCGACCGACAGCGTCTCGGCGCCCGCCACATCGCCCGTCGCTTCGAGATACAGCGCGCGGACGAGCTGCGCCCAGCGCTGCTGGACCTCGGTCAGCGCTGCGTTGTACGGCGCGATCTCGGCCGGCTCGAGCCCACGGTTCGTCGCATTCGCGGCCAGCGGCGTGAAGTTCGGGTCGACAGCCGCGCACGGCCCGCCACATCGAACCGCGCGAGCTGGCGAAACACCTGGAGGAAGGTGTCCTGCGCCGTGTCCTCGATCGTCGCTCGACCACGGCCGGCGAGCATGCGCGAGACCATCGCGAACACGCGGCCCTGGTAGAGCTCGACCAGCACGCGACTCGCGTCGGCGTCACCCCGCACGGCACGACGCACGGTGGGTGCATCGAGCTCGGTCGCCGGTGTTGCGTACGCCACGCGAAGCATCTCTTCCGCCTGTTACTCGAACGGAGGCGGGAAAGGTTCCACGAATTCGGCGCGCTCGCAGACCCGAGCAGTTCCGGCAGCTTGCCGGACTAGCGGTACGTCGTCGTGTTCGGGCGGTACTTCTCGCCGTACTTGTTCAGATGCTCCTTCTCGGCGCCGCGCTGGAGCGCGAGGTCGAGCCTGGCATCCGCGCCACTGGCGACCGTGACCTTGCCGCTGATCGGCTTGCTCGCTCGCCGCGTGTACGCGAACACGGTCCACGTCCCGGGCGGCACGCCGCTGATCGAGTACGTCCCGTCGGCAGCGGTGCGCGTGTGGCGGCGGTTCGGCAGCACGAGGATCGTCGCTGCCATCTCCGGGTGGATGTTGCAGTAGACGTCGACCACGCCCGGCGCCGGGAACTCCTTGGTCTTGGACTCGCCCTTCTTGAACGAGCCGAGATCGAACTTCCGCGTCGCGGATTGCGAGAACACGTTGTGGAGGAACGCATCGGCGTTCGGAAACGCGATCTTCTCGCCGACGGTGATCGCCACGAGGTCCGGCGTGAACGCTCGCCCCTTCTGCTGCACGGTCACGACGTCGCGACCCTCGGGCGGCTCTGCGAAACCGACGACGTAGACGATGACCTCGGCGCCGACCGCCGGCTTGCCGTCAGCCTCGGTGACCGTGACCTTGCCGACGACGCGTCCACCCGGCGCCGCCTCGGCGCCCCCGGCGATCGATGCGAGCACGATCAGCGCGAGCGCGGTCCGCATCAGAACGCGATTCCCCACTGCATGCGTGGCGCGGTGTCGATGTGATAGACGCCGATGCCGAACGTCGCGCTCAGCCAGAACCGGCCGTGCGACCACGCGAGGTTCGGACCTGCGACGACCCAGCTCTCGGCCGACGACTCGAGGTTGATCTCGGAGACCATCTCGGCGCCGAGCCGGAGGTCTCCGACGACCTTGAAGCTGACGCCCGCGCCCGGCCGCAGCTCGATCTCCTGGTCGCCGGGCGTGATCCCCACGTTGACGCCGAGATCGATCAGCGCGTGGATCGATCCGGTCGGCGTCGTGGTCGAGGCAACGAGGTCTGCCTCGATCACGGTCAGGTTGCGCTCGATCACGTCACGCTTGACCGCGAGACGTGCGAGCGGAGCGAACGGTGGTGCATCGACCGGATCGCTCGTCACGAACCGGTACCGTGCCTCGATCCCGTATTGCTGGAACGAGGTGGAGCCGGGTACGAGATCGGATTTCTTCCACACGAATTCGACCGGCAGCGAGAGCTCGAGCTTGTCGGTGACGCCGACCAGGGCGGTGAAGCCCCAGGTCGTCTGGTGGTAGTCGGCGGGCTCGCGACCGTTCTCCTCGTCGATCCAGGTCTGGAGCTCGGCGCCGCGCTCCGGCATCACCTCGGTACCGAACAGCCACCCGTACTGCGTGCGCCCCGCGCTCGCCACGCCAGGAGCGCCGAGGAATGCCGCCGCAAACACCCAGGACCCTGCAGTTCGCACGCGCGCAGTCTACTCGAAGCACCCGTGTCGCCGGTATCGTCGGCCCATGATCGATCACATCGGGATCCGCGTCAGTGACTTCGACCGTGCCGTGGCGTTCTACACGAAGGCGCTCGCCCCGCTCGGTTACGCCAAGCTCATGGCCTTCGAGAAGGTGGCCGGCTTCGGGATCGGCAACAAGCCCGACTTCTGGATCTCGGGCGGTGACGCGCCCAAGGATCACGTGCACGTCGCGATCGTCGCCAAGGGTCGCGCCGATGTCCGCGCGTTCTACGACGCCGCGATCGCCGCGGGCGGCAAGGACAACGGCGCGCCGGGCGTGCGGCCGCAGTATCACGAGAATTATTACGGCGCGTTCGTGACCGATCCCGATGGTCACAATATCGAGGCCGTCTGCCACGAAGCGTACCTGGGCTAGAACGCATCTCAGAAAGGGTGCGTGCTCACGGGAGCACAAGGTTTGCCTCGTCCGGCGTCATCACGCGCACCAGCTCGCGCACATGGCAGAGCTGGAACGTTCCCTCCTCTAGCTCGCTCTCGAGAACGATCAGGTCACGGACCTCGCGCGATGACCAAAGGCGAGAAGCCCAACCGTGCATATAAGTGTCCGGGTTCCGGACAGGGCGAGGCTGCCGTCATTGGGGACGGGCCGGACGGGCCCCCTTTGTCCCCCTGCTACCCGAGGACGAGCACAAACAGCGGGGTCTCGGGCGAGAGCGGGAGTCCCTGGTGCTCTTGCGCCCAGTAGCGAGAAAACACCTCATTGAACGACGAATCTCCCGTTTCTGCGAGCGGCAACTCATCTCGGAGCATTCCCGCCGCGGCTCTGAATGGCGCCAAGAAACAGCGCGCGACTCGAGCCTTGCCGTGGAGATCGATCTCAGATCCGACGGATGCCGCGATCGAGCGTTGGATGACATCGTCCGCGGCAGGGACGATGAAGACTGTCGCTGTCGCCGTCATCGACATCTGGAATGACATGGGCTTGGCCCGCAAGAGGTAGTCTGCCGCGTTCATTCGATGAGTAAACGCCCGATGACGGCGCGCCCGCAACGCGGGAAGCGGGGTGCGCCCCCACTTGCTCAACGTGCACTGCGCAAGGGTTCGCCGTGCTCGGGCCGGCGTGAACGCGGTCACGCGTTCCGCCGAGGTTCGCCCGCATGGAGGCCATGCGGCTGGCGTGGCGCGACTCGGGCCAATCCGCACGTCGATCCCAATACGTCGGCGCCACGGGACCGGGGTTTTCGTGATGTAGTGATGTGATGGGGGGCTTCGTCGCCCTGGGGGAGAGGATTGATGATGATGAGGAATGTCTGCATTGGTGTTGCCGTCGCGCTCGGATTCACGCTGACGGGGCCCGCATTCGCGGAGACGGTGCCCGCGGCGGAGCCCACTGCGAGCGAGCCGGCGGTGCCCGAGGAGGGAACGCCCCCGGTGGAAGCGGCCGCGCCCAACGAGGCCGCTGCGCTGGCGGTGCTTCCGCCGGCCAAGAAGAAGCCGCGGTGGAATGCGGCGCTCGGCCTCGCCGTGCCGTTCTACGTCTATGCGCGGCCGATGGGCTCGCCCGGCATTCACATCACCCCGAACGAACGGTTCCAGCTCGCCGAGACCGCGCAGATTGGGTACTACGTCACGCCGAGGGTCGCCGTGCACCTCGTCGGCATCTTCCTCGAAACGCTCCGCAGTGATGCGGGCCAGACCGGGTTCTCGTTCGGCGGCGTCTCGCTCTATGCGACGTACCGGATCTGGCGCGGGTTGAACTTCGGTGCCGGGCCGATGGTGTGGTTTCGCAAGTACTTCGGCAGCGAGCGCGACGTCGGCGCGTATTACACGTTCGGCTACACGTTCAAGCTGCGCAACACGTGGTCGCTGACCTACGCGGTGAGCTCACCCCAAGGCTACCTCCATCGTCCCGTGGCCGCGTTCGGCACCGGCTTCCGCCTCAACTTCGGCTTCTGATCACAGGACCGGCGCAGCGCCGGTGATCTCGGTCCAGCGTCGGAGCGAGTCGGCTTCGAGCCGCGCGAGATCGACCCCTGCGGCGCGAGCGACCTCGAGCTCGTCGCGGAACGCAGTGCCCATCGGCGACGGGTCGTCGCTGCCGAGCACGCAGTGCACGCCGGCCCGCGGCAGCGCACGCAGGGGCATCTGTCCGCCGTGCGCGCGCTCGAGCGCCGCGAGCTGCACGTCAACCAGGCGGAGAACTGGCGCGTGGGATGGATCCTCGATCGCGCGACGTTCTTGGCCGTGGCGGACGCTGTGTTCGCCGGGCGCTCGGTCGACGCGATGCTCAACGCCATGGAGCACGAAATGTACGGCGGCCCCCTCAGGTACAACCTGCAAAGCGCGGCGTCCTTGGTCTGGTGTTTTCTGCGAGCTCGCGGCGATCCGTGACTCAGCTACGCAACGAGCCTCGCCGCGAACCCGAAGCTCCGTGGACGCATGGAAGTGATGCTCCACATCGTGAGATCTGGCGATGTCGCGCACGTCCAGAACAAGGGTAGCGACGTCGCCGACCCGACTCTCGTTGCGTGTTCGATGGCGGAACTGCTGAAGATGAGGTTCCCGCGACCTGCGGCGTCGACGTTCGTCGTCGTCTCCGTCTCATTCTCGCCGCCCTGAGCACGCTCGATCTCTCCGCGCCATCCGCGGAGCTCGAGAAGCAGCTCCGAGAGCTCCAGGATCAGGGGCAGCAGCTCGATGCGCAGCTCCGCGGCACCGTCGCCACTCTCGAGCCACTCGAGCAGCAGTTCCGGAGGTGGAGCGCGATCCTCGCGCGCGCCAGTGCGTCGCGAACGGACCCGCGCGAGCGCTTCGCGATCCATCACGATGCCGGGGACTGGGACAGCGCGCTCGATGCCTACCAGCAGGCATTCGCGGCGATACCGGCCGCGCAGGTGCCCATGCCGGCCGTCCACCGCCACCTCGATGGCCTCGCGCGGCTGGGGCGTCGCGAGGCGTACCGGCAGGTGCTCGCCGACCAGCGCGAGCGGCTCGCGCTGCGCGACCTCGACGTCGATGCGCTCGACGAGTTCGGCCGTCACGTGTTGCCTGCGATCGCGTGGGTGTTCTCGTCGGACCTCGGCACCGGCAGCGGTTTTCTTGTCGCACCCGATCTGGTGGTAACGAACCGCCACGTGGTGACCGAAGAAGGCCCGGTGCAGGTGGGCGCCATCGCGTCCACGTCGGCGGCGCGAAGCGCGCGGTGGCATGCGGGCACGCGATCGCGGTCGACGCGCTCCACGAGCTCCTGCCGCGGCCCTGGGCGGAGTGATCTGGCGAGTGGACCCGTCACGCAAGGGCCGGCAAACTTCGCGCACGCCGATGGAATCGAGAGTGCCAACGGTCAGAACTGACATACTGCGTCCATGGTCCATCGGATGACGACCGCGACGATCGACGACGAGACGGCGCTGCGTAGCCTGATCGGAGAACCGACTCCGCTCACCTGCGCCAAGATCACGGATCGGATCACGCTGCCGATGCGACCGTTCATCGAGCGCTCGCCGTTCCTGTGCCTCGCAACCTCTGATGAAGCCGGCAACTGTGACGTCAGCCCGCGCGGAGATCCCGCAGGCTTCGTTCGTATCCTCGACGATCGCACGGTGCTGATCCCCGAACGCCCTGGCAACCGGCTCGCCGACTCCCTGCGAAACATCCTGCGCAACCCGCACGTCGGCATCGTGTTCGTGATCCCCGGCGTCGGAGACACGCTGCGCATCCGTGGTCGCGCAACGCTCACAACCGATGCTTCCCTGCTCGCTCCTTCCGCGGTCGACGGCAAAGCGCCCAGGCTCGGCATCCTGGTCGATATCGATGCCGCATACACGCACTGCTCGAAAGCGTTCCTGCGCTCCGCGTTCTGGGATCACTCGGCGTTCATGCGCCGCGACGAGCTGCCCAGCGCAGGCGAGATCCTCCGCTCACTACACGGCGAGTCGTTCGACGCAGACGCCTACGACCGCGAACGCGCCGAGCGGTACGCGCGCCGCATTGGGTTCTACTGAGGGTCGGGGCGACGGTCTGCCAGCCCCTCGACCGCGGTCACGCGATATGGTTCACGCCATGTCCGTCGCCGCCGCTGCCGCCCGGAACGAGGCTGTCCCCACCGAGTTTCGTTACTGGGACCACCGCGCGATCGCGAAGCGCATCCTCGGCTTCGATCCGGCGCCGCCCGATGACGTCGTCCGCATGCTCGCGGCGATGTACTACGACGCCGATCCGGACTGCGAAGCGTTCATCGACGAGGTCTATCTCGCCCACGGCAGCGCCGCCGGCCGCGCCATGCTCGAGCGCGCGCTCGCCGGCGGTGCCATCACCGGCGGGTGTGCCTTCGTCACACATCCTCGGTCACGCGGTACCCTTCGGGCATGGGCCGCTTCGTGTACTGGATGACGTCTCCCTCGACCTGCGCATCGAGCACACGGCGGGTGAGCAAGGCGGCGGCAGCTGGATGGTTTCTCGATCGCGCGACGTTCTTGGCCGTGGCGGACGCTGTGTTCGCCGGGCGCTCGGTCGACGCGATGCTCGACGCCATGGAGCACGAAATGTACGGCGGCCCCCTCAGGTACAACCCTGCAAAGCGCGGCGTCCTTGGTCTGGTGTTTTCTGCGAGCTCGCGGCGATCCGTGACTCACGTGATCACAGAGAGTCCGTCGGCATGATGTCGTGGGACGAGTGGCGGGTACAGACGGCCTATGCGTTGCAGCGCATGACGCCACATGAGTCCTCTGACGATCGTGAATGTGGCTTTTCCGTTATCGCCCGTCGCGCCTGAATCAGTTGGAGGTGTCGAGCAGGTAGTTTCGATGCTCGACGCGGCGCTCGTCGCGGCCGGTCACCGGTCCATCGTCATCGCGGCTGCTGGCTCGCGCGTATGCGGTGATCTCGTCGAGCTCCCCTCTCCTCCGTGTGCAATCACGAAGGATGCGTGGGCGGCGGCGCACGATGCCTGCCGTAGCGCCCTCGATGCGACCCTGTCTCGCGAGCACGTTGATGTGGTCCATCTGCACGGGATCGACTTCCACGCGTACCTGCCACGAGCTGGCACGCCCGTGCTCGTCACACTCCACATGCCCCTTGATTGGTATCCGCAGCACGCGCTCGCGCCCACACGCTCGAATACGTTTCTTCATTGCGTCTCCAACGCTCAGGCGGGCATGGCACGTACGGCAATAACGCCGGTTCTTGATGTCATCGAGAATGGCGTCGACCTCGAGCAGATGTGTCCAGCTCCCGTGCATGACGACTACGCGCTCGTGCTCGGACGCATATGCCCAGAGAAGGGGCAGCACGTCGCTCTCGATGCCGGTGCAGAAGCCGGCGTGCCGATCGTCATCGCCGGCAAAGTCTTTGGATTCCCGGAGCACGAGCGGTATTTCAACGAGGAGGTCGAGCCCAGACTCCGCCCGCCGCATCGGTTTGTTGGCTGCGTTAGCGGAATGGAGAAGACGCGCCTCATCGCGCGCGCGGCTTGCATCGTCGTGCCGAGCTCTGTTGCAGAGACGAGCTCGCTCGTCGCCATGGAGGCGCTCGCTTGCGGTACGCCGGTCGTTGCGTTCGCGCGAGGCGCATTGTGCGACGTGGTCGAGCATGGCCGTACGGGGATCCTCGTAACGGATCGCACGGAGCTCCCGGCTGCACTCCACGCAGTCGCGCGCCTGGAACGCCGGCGCTGTCGCGATGCCGCCGAGCGCCGGTATTCACATCGACGCATGTGCGCGCAGTATCTCGATCGATATGCGCGCCTCGCCGGGAACGCGTGGAAGCCTCGTCGACGAATCAACGTACAGGTTCTCGATGCAGCGGGATTACACGCAATCAGCGAGCGCTGGACCACCCTGTGGGAGCGTGCCGAGACCGCTACGGTGTTCCAACGGCCTGCGTGGGCACTTGCGTGGTGTCGGACGCTGCTCGACGGAGATGTCCGTGCGATCGCGGTGTGGCGCGGTACATCGCTCGATGCGTTACTGCCTGTGTTTCGCTGGCGTGACCATGACGAAAGCGTACTGTCGCTGATCGGCGCGGGAGTCTCCGACTACCAGGACGTCATTCTCGCTGACGATGCGCACGAGCTATTGCCCGAGATCGGGCGCGCCCTCGCAGGTCTCGAGTGCGATCGCTACGAATTCAGCGAGCTTCCAGACCTGTCGCCGCTGCGCAGCATCGCCGTGCCTGGCACCGAACGTGCCGAACCGCAGGAGCCTTGTCCCGCAATCTCGCTCGCCACTCCGATGCCTGACGGAATTCGGCGCGAGATCGACTACCAACGGCGGCGTGCTTGCAGGGAATATGGGTTCGAGACGATCCTCCTCGACCCGATCGAAGCAGTCGAATCACTCGCGCGTCTACACGCGGCACGGTGGGCGATGCGCGATCAACCGGGCATCATCGATGCTGCGCGTCTCGGCTTTCTGCGCGACGCCCTGGCCGGGCTCGCTAGCCAGCAACTCGTGATGGCGGCCGGGATTCGGCTGGGTGGAACACTCGCATCCGTTGCGGTCGCGCTGAGGGACCGCGATTGCCTGCGCTACTATCTCGGAGGCTTCGCGCCCGCGTTCGAGCGGTGCAGTCCTGGAACGCTCGCGATTGCCGCCCTCATCGAAGGGGCCGTCGAGCAAAAGCTCGCCTGGTTCGACTTTCTGCGAGGTGGCGAACCGTACAAGTATCGCTTCGGCGCGAGCGACCGAGTCCGGCTCCATCGTCGCGTCATCGTCCCCCAGGCTCGCGCGGCAGCGGGAACTGTGCCGCGATGCTGATTCGGCACTGCCGCCGTGACGACCTCGACGCGCTCGAGTGGGACGGCGCGTTCACGCATGATCGCGACATCATCCGCGACACGTTCGCTCATGCGGCCACAGGCACGATGATCATGCTCGTCGCCGAAGAAGACGGCTCGATCGTCGGACAGCTCTGGATCGATCTCGCTCGATATCCAAAGGTTGCATATGTGTGGGCGGTCCGCGTCCGACCAGTGCACCGAACCCACGGGCTCGCGACGCACCTACTCGCAGAAGCAGAACGTATCGGCGCGTCTCACGCGTGTGCGTACGCCGAGCTCGATGTCGACGCCGACAACGTTCGTGCTGTCGAGCTCTACGCGCGACTCGGGTATCGCGAGGTTCGCCGTGACGGCTTTATCCGCATGCGTAAATCGCTTTAGTCGATCGTGCCGGCGTGCGTTGCGCGGCTGTGGTGGCGCACGGTGTGCAGACTGTGTCGCGCAAGGAGGAACACAT
The DNA here is from genome assembly GCA_028287135.1 of Myxococcales bacterium. Taxonomy (GTDB): domain Bacteria; phylum Myxococcota_A; class Polyangia; order Haliangiales; family Haliangiaceae; genus JABFXX01. Next base: position 3,640 of record JAQBQE010000055.1, on the reverse strand, counting down.
GCTTGCTCTTCGATGGACGATCGGCGACGTACGCACGCGCGGGTTCGCAGCTCTGCAGGCCTCGATCACCGGCGCCCGGCGACTGTTCGGCGCAGGCGCGCGGTATCGCGTCTACGTCAACAGCATCGATGTGGACGAGGCTCGCAGGCGTACCGGCGACGTGCCCGAGGAAGTGGAGTGGCTGGAGGCGCCGCGCGTCGTCCCGGAGTGCCTATCCCGCGCTCTCGATCCGAGGATGGCAGAGGGGGTTGCCTGGAAGCTGTTGCCGTTGCACGCGTTCCCGGATGATCACGAGTTGTCGCTCGACAACGATGTCATCCTCTGGGACGTGCCGCGCGCAATTCGCGAGTGGCTCGACGGCAAAACTGATTTTGTCCTCGCCGCCGACGTTCGCGCATCGTTTGGCAAATTCGCACCACTCTGTGGCGAGCGCCCGTTGAACAGCGGCATCCGTGGAGTGCCGCCGGGGTTTGCGCTCGAGAAGGCTTTCGAGGAGATCCTCCGCGCGCACTCGGGTCTCCTCGTCAGCGAGCTTGACGAGCAAGGACTACAATGCGCCGTCGTGCTCGCGTCGGGGAAGGTAGGGGTGATCGAGCTCGATGAGGTGACGATCTGCTCGCCGTTTCCGCCGCATCTCGAGCACCTCGGCAACGCGGGCGCGCACTTCGTTGGCCTCAACACGCGCGTGCTCGGGTTTCAATTCAATGGTAGGCCCGCCGAGGACGTGCGCGCCGCTCACTGGGATGCGCTGAGCGGTGAGATCAACCGTCGGATCCGCAACGGCGGGACGCTCGGCTCGCCGGAGTCCAAGCGCTGATACGTCAGCGCCCCCGGTTCGCACGCTTGATTCCCTTCGCGAGCCGATTCTCGAGCTCGCGCCGCGCGGGCTCCCCGACCAAGACCTCCTCGACATCCGGATCGCGCTCGAGTGTGGCGAGGATGATGCCCGCCGCCTCCGCAACGTAGTCCTCCGCGTAGCGGCGAACGAGGTTGCCGTAGCGCGTTCGGAGGCGGTCGGCGACGCGATCGATCGCACCGTCCGCCACGACGAGCTCACCCATCTCCACGAGCCACTCTACAAGCGCGCGCGCCTCGTCCGTCTCTGGCTCCTGCTTCACCTTCTGCTTCGCCGCGCGCCGCGGGACGTAGCGCCCGGCGAGATCGACAACGTTGTCACGTGTCGCCGGTGTCACCGGCCAGAAGCCGTAGCGCTTGAGGGCGCCCACGAACCTTGCCTCCGTCAGCCCACGCTCATGCGCCTCGACGCCCACGGCGAGCCGAACGCGCGGGGCCTCGGCCGGCGCGCCGGGGGCGCGATACGCAACAAAGCCGAGCCCGTCGTACGGCTCGCGCAGCGCGCGCGGGATCGAGATCGACGTACCCATCGAGTCGGAACACTTCGTCAGGTTCGTCCAGGTCCAGTCACTGATGTGCGTGAGCTCGTATCCGACGGACAGCTGCGCGAGTTGCGCGAGCATGCGAGGCGCCCACGCGGTGGGGGCCGGCAGGCAGAGCGCGATCTCGTACGGTGCTCCACCGACGTTCTTCTGAAATGATCCAGGCGCAGTGAGGCCGACGGTGACATACGCGCTGCCCGCCACGTGCTCGTCGAAGCGCACAACGCGGAGGGGGAGTGAACGGAGGGCTCCGTCCTTGCCCCACGGTGATTCGGTGACGGTGACCTCGAGCTCGATGCCGGCGACCGCTCCGAAGACGCCGCGCAGCCTCTGCATCCCGGTTTCCACGTGCGCAAACTACTACACGAACGCAGCGAGCACGTTAGGCCGTTTTACGAGCCGAGCGGCATGATCAAGCTGAACGACTCGATGATCAAACGCCCTCGACCGATATCTCGAGGACGAGATCGATGTCATCTCGTGTGGCCGTCTGGACGAGGATCTGCGCCTCCGCCTCAGCGAGTTATGCACCTCACGCACGGCGATCCTTCGCGCGAGGAATCATGGACTATGGTTCCCGGGTGAGTGACAGCGACGGGATCGCCGGCGACCTCCCGCCGCGGTCGGCGGCTCGCTTCGTGGCCGCCCTCGTGCTCGTCGCGATCGCTGCCGCGGGGTTCGCGATCGCGTTTCGTTCCACGTTGAGCCTGACCCTCGCCGCGATCGCCGGTACCACGAACATCGTCACGGCGATGACCGAGGCCACCTGGTGGTGGCGGCTCTCGCTTCCCATGGTGGGTGGGCTCGCTGCCGGGCTGCTCGGACTCGCCGTGGCGCGCCGCGGGGGCGGTGGGGTCAGCGATGTCATGGAAGCGGTGGCGCTCGGTCGCACGCAGCTCTCGTTGACGGTGACGCTGATCAAGTCGGCGGCATCGTGGTGCGCGATCGTGTGTGGCGGTTCGCTCGGGCGCGAGGGTCCCTTGATCCAGTTCGGTGGGACCGCGGGACAGTCGATCGGCAGCTGGCTGCGGATCGGCGAGCGCGACCGGCGCGTGCTGATCGCCGCAGGAACCGCAGCGGGCTTTGCGGCGGCGTACAACACGCCTCTCGCGGCCGTCGCCTTCGTGCTCGAGATCGTGACCGGGATCGTGGTGATCGACACGGTGGTCCCGACGCTGATCGCGACCGTGATCGCAACCACGTTGACTCGTGCCGCGCTCGGAGCGGGCCCGATCTACGGAGTGCGCCACTTCGTGGTCACCAGCCCCGGCGAGCTGTTCGCGTTTGCCGGCGTCGGACTCGCCGCGGCGCTGATGGCGTTCGGCTTCACGCGCCTGGTCTCGGTCGGCGAGCGCGCGTTCCACCGCCCGTGGCTGCGCCCGCCGTGGCGACAAGCCCTCGGCGGGCTCGGGGCCGGCGCGATCATCGTTGCCGTACCCGGCGTGGCCGGCAATGGATTCGAGCCGCTGAACCAGATCCTCGATGGCGACCTTCCGCTCCGGCTGATCGCGGTGCTGGTGGTCGCGAAGTGCCTCGCGACCGCGTCGTCGGTGTCGTCGGGCAGTCCCGGCGGCGTGTTCACACCGACCCTGCTGATCGGAGGCTGCACCGGGTATCTGGCGGGCGCGGGACTGCTCGCCGCCGGATTCGACGTGGGCCCCCCCGGTGGCTATGCACTGATCGGCATGGCGGCCGCGATCGCTGCCGCGACCCACGCACCGTTGATGGCCGCCATCCTCGCGTTCGAGCTCTCGGGCGACTATGCGGTCGTGTTGCCTCTCGTGCTGGCGACCGCGATCGCCACCGCGCTCGCGCGAACGCTCGATCGCGATTCGATCTACACCGCCGAGCTCCGCGAGCGCGGTCTGTCGTGGGAGCCGATCATCGCCCGGCACGAGCCCCGCTGACCGGCCGCCGCGCGAACCCGCCATCGGCACGTTCTGCAACAGTCACGACCCGACCACGGTGGCTGGCATTAGGGGCAGCCAGCTTGATGTTGAGCGCCTCTGACCAGGAATGGAGACAGCAACGGGTCGAGTAGTGGTGGGCCGACCATGACGGGTGCTACTCGAGCGCGATCGGCGGGCCACCGTCGCGGAGCTCGCCGATCTGCGCCGCCGGGAGACCGAGCGCGCGAAGCTCGTCGACACACGCCTCCGCGCGATCCGCGGGAAGGCACAGCAACAGCCCGCCCGAGGTCTGCGCATCACACGCGAGCGATGCGATCAGCTCGTGCTCGCTGT
>JAQBQE010000017.1 GCA_028287135.1 Myxococcales bacterium | reverse complement strand
GCGGGCAAGCAGCTCTTGGTCCGCGTGGTCGGAATGCTGAGCAAGCTCTGCCGATGATCGTGGACGTGAACGAGCACGTGGCACGTGCACGTGCACGTGCACGAACGACCTTAACCGAGTGGCATTGGCGCTAGCGGTGCGCTAGCGGGCGGCCTCCCCGGGGGTCCCCGGCTGGATCTGCGAAACTAGGTCCAAAGATCTCTTGCACAAGGGCCAGGGTGGAACGAAAACCCTTGGCTATGAACCGCTTCGCCGCACTCGTCCTGGCCCTGGCGCTCGTGGGAGCGCCAACCCTCGCCTCTGCAGAAGTCGAATTCGGCGGGCTCGCAGGCCTCCACGTGTTCAACACGGACAGCGGCCTCGGCGTCGAGGACGTCGAGGAGTCCGAGACGGACATGACCAACAGCCTCAAGAACTCGGCGATCTTCGGGTTCCGGCTCGGCGTGTTCTTCGGGATGTTCGGCGTCGAGGCGGAAGGCGGGGTCATCCCGACCGAGCCGCGCGACCTCGTGTTCGACGTCTACGCGGGCGCCTTCCGCGGCAGCCTCGTCGCGCAGTTCCGCGCCGCCAGCGCGGACACCAAGATCATCCCGTTCGTCCTCGCGGGCGCCGGCGCGATCAAGATCTTCGACTCGGCCAACGAGACCGAGATCCAGAAGGAGCAGAACATCGCGATCCACGCGGGCGCCGGTCTCAAGTACCGCGCAGCGAACAACTGGGGCGTTCGCCTCGATGTTCGCGGTCTGCTCGTCCCGAGCAACACGGGCGGTCAGACGTTCGACGTCGAGACCATCCTCGGCATCTACAAGGAGTGGGGCCGCCCGACCAGCAAGACGGTCGCGCCGCCGCCGCCGAAGACCGACGACGATCCGGACAAGGACGGCATCATCGGCGCGGCCGACAAGTGCCCGACCGAGCCCGAGGACATGGACAGCTTCGAGGACGACAACGGCTGCCCCGACGGCGACAACGATGCCGATGGCCTCGCCGACGCCACCGACAAGTGCCCGATCGAGCCCGAGGACAAGGATAGCTTCCAGGACGACGACGGCTGCCCCGACCCGGACAACGACGGTGACGGCGTTCCCGACGCGGCCGACAAGTGCGCCGACCAGCCCGAGACCAAGAACGGCTTCGAGGACGACGACGGCTGCCCGGACGAGATCCCGGAGAAGCTCCGCCAGTTCACCGGCGCGATCCAGGGCATCACGTTCAAGACGAACTCCGCCGACCTCGCCGGCGCGTCTGCCAAGACACTCGACAAGGCCGTCGCCGTGCTCGCCGAGTTCAAGGACATCAAGCTCGAGATCCAGGGCCACACGGACGACCAGCCGCTCAAGAGCAGCAAGACGTTCGCCGACAACACCGCGCTCTCGCAGGCTCGCGCCGAGACGGTGAAGGCCTACTTCGTCTCCAAGGGCATCGACGAGTCCCGCGTGCTCGCGAAGGGCTACGGCGACACCAGCCCCGTCGAGGCGCCGACCGGCCTCAAGGGCGGCAAGCTCACCGCCGCGCGCGCGAAGAACCGCCGCGTCGAGTTCAAGCTGATCAGCTCGATCGACACTGCTGCCGAGGCGACTGCTCCGGCTCCGACGCCGACGCCTGACACGCCGTCGCCGGCGCCGGCGCCGACGGACACGCCGAACCCGTAACGGGGAACCGGGGAACCGGGGAACCGGCTAGCCGGCTAACCGGCTAACCGGCTAGCTCTTTCGGCCGAGGCGGCGCCCACGCGGGGCGCCGTTTTTACGTTTCGGGTGAGCCACCACTCTTGGCCCGTTCGGATTTCGGAAACTCAGAAACCGGCGGCCGGCGGCCGGCGGCCGGCGACCGGCGACCGGCGACCGGCGACCGGCGACTGGCAATGCGTTCCCCGGAAGCTCAGAAACAGGACAACAGGCGACGGGAAACCGGAAACCGGAAATGCGGATCCAGGCGCCCGCCCTTTTCCGCGATCCGGCGCTGCTCTTCAGGTCACGTGCGACGTGAAGAGTGCAGCCGGGTGGCGGCGCAGGGTCCAGGGTCTGCGGTTTCCCGTTTCCGGTTTCCCGTCGCCTGTTATCCTGTTTCTGAGCAGAGGGCCGAGAACCGGGGAAGCCAGAGAGCTCACTGGTTCACCGGTTCACCGGTTCATCAACCGAATGTGATTCCCTGCGCGAGCGGCAACTCGGTCGAGTAATTCACCGTGTTCGTCGCCCGGCGCATGTATCCGCGCCACGCATCGCTCCCCGACTCGCGCCCGCCGCCGGTCTCCTTCTCGCCGCCGAACGCGCCACCGATCTCGGCGCCGCTCGGACCGATGTTGACGTTGGCGATGCCGCAGTCGCTGCCCGACGCCGAGGTGAAGCGCTCCGCCTCGCGCAGGTCGTTGGTGAAGATGCATGACGACAGCCCCTGCGGGACGTCGTTGTGCAGCGCGATAGCCTCGGTGAGGTCGCGATAGGTCACCGCGTACAGGATCGGAGCGAACGTCTCGTCGCGAACGACCGAGGTCTGCCCGGGCATCCGCACCAGTGCGGGGGTGACGTAGTAGCCACCCTCGCAGCCCGCGATCGCGACGCGCGCGCCGCCGGTGACCTCGCCGCCTTCGGTGCGTGCGCGCGTCAGGGCCGCCTGCATGGCCTCGAACGAGGCTCCATCGATCAGCGGGCCGACCAGGGTCTTCGCGTCGCGCGGATCGCCGACGCGGATCTGGGCGTATGCGCGATCGACCCGCGACAGCAGCTCGTCACGGATCGACGCGTGGACGATCAGGCGGCGCAGCGTCGTGCAGCGCTGCCCGGCGGTACCGGCGGCGGAGAACAGGATCGCCCGCGTGGCGAGGTCGAGATCGGCGGTCGGCGCGACGATCATCGCGTTGTTGCCGCCGAGCTCGAGCAGCGTGCGGCCGAACCGGGCCGCGACCCGCGGACCGACGGCGCGCCCCATCCGGGTCGAGCCGGTGGCGCTGACGAGCGCGACGCGGCGATCGTCGACGAGCACCTCGCCCTGGGCGGCGGTTCCGATCACGATCTCCGAGAGGCCTGCCGGCGCCGCGGCGCCGGTGGTGGCGAACTTCGTGCGGGCACGTTCGAAGATCGCCTGACACGCGAGCGCGGTCAGCGGCGTCTTCTCCGAGGGCTTCCACACCACCGAGTCGCCGCAGACCACGGCGAGCGCGAAGTTCCATGCCCACACGGCGACCGGGAAGTTGAACGCGCTGATCACGCCGACCACGCCGAGTGGATGCCAGGTCTCGCTCATCCGGTGACCGGGGCGCTCCGAGGCAATCGTCAGACCGTAGAGCTGCCGCGACAGGCCGCAGGCGAAGTCACAGATGTCGATCATCTCCTGCACCTCGCCGCGGGCCTCGGCGCTGATCTTGCCGGCCTCGAGCGTGACCAGCGCGGCCAGCGCGTCCTTGCTCGCGCGCAGCTCCTCGCCGAACACCCGGATCAGCTCCCCGCGACGCGGCGCGGGCACGGAGCGCCACACGAGGAACGCCTCGTGTGCCCGATCGATCGCGGCGGTGACCCCGGCGGTCGGGGTCGAGCGCAGCTGCGCGGTGATCGAACCGTCGATCGGCGAGCGCGCGATCAGGTCGCCGTCGGTGAGCTTGCGTGGGTCGAGGTCGAGCGCCTGGAGCTGTGCAGCAACGTCCATGCGGCGCTCATACCGCGACCCGCCGTGGCGTGGCTACGGATTCGGCGCGGGCGGCGTCGCCGGCGCGGGGGCTGCCGGCGCGGGGGCCTTCTCGGCCGGAGCCGGCGCCTTCGCACCACCTGGCATGCCGTCGACGCGCTGGATGATGTGGATTCCGAACTCGGTCTTGACCGCACCGACCTCGCCCGACTTCAGGCGAAGCGACAGCTTCTTGAACGGCTCGACGAGTCCTGCATCGGGCGTCACGTCGTACGGCTTGCCGTCCTTCGCAGAGCCCGGATCCTCGGAGAGCTCGGCCATCAGCGGCTCGATCTTCGCGCCCTTGTTGATCTTGGCGATCGTGTCCTTCACGAGCTTCTCGAGCTCGGCGCGCGTGCGCTTCTTGCCGCGCTCGTCCTCCGCGTGGACCTCGGTCCAGCCGAGGAGGATGTGCTTGACCTGTGCCGACTGGGTCGCCACCGGGCGCGCGAGGATGTCAGCCGACTCGATCGTATCCGGCGGCTCGGGCGGAACGCGCTTGATCACGTGCCAGCCGAACGGCGACTTCACGAGGCCTGCCTCGCCGATCTGGAGGCGGAGCGCGAGCTTCTTGAACGGCTCGACCATCGGCGCATCGGGGCTGACGTCGTAGACCCGCGCGTTGTCCTTCGAGCCTGGATCCTCGGAGTGCGCCTTCATCAGCGCAGCCATGTCAGCCTTCTCGCGGACCTTCCCGAGGACTTCCTGCGCGAGCTTGTCGGCCTCTTCCTTGGTGCGCGTCGCGGTGCGTGCCGCGGGCGCGCCCTTCCAGCCGATCAGGACGTGCTGGACGCGAACCGTGCCGGTCTCGGCGGTCGGACGATTCAGGATGTCCGCCGACTCGAGCGGGTCGGGTGCCGGCGGCGGGACGCGGACCATCACGTGGTAGCCGTACGTCGTCTTGACGATGCCGACCTCGTTGAGCATCAGGCGCAGCGCGAGGTTCTTGAACTCGGGGACAAAGCCGGTCGTCGGGGTGACCTCGTAGGGCTCACCGCCCTGCGAGCCCGGATCCTCGGAGTACTCCTTCGACAGCGCGGCGATCGAGTCCGGCTTCGCCTTCAGCTTGGCGGCGAGCTCCTGGGCCAGCGCGGCGGCCTCGTCATTCGTGCGCTTGCTTGCGCGCGGATCCATCTGACCGCGGTACGCGGCCTCGAGATCCTTCCAGCCGATCAGGACGTGCATGACCTGGACGGAGTCCGCGGTCTCCTTGCGCGCCAGGATGTCCTTGCTGTCGAGGTCCTTGGCGGGCGCGCCCGGCTGGGTCTCGCCGGTGCCGTGAGCACCCGGCTTGCTGGTCGTCGTCACCGTCGACGTGTGCTTCATCGGGTGCTCGGCCATCAACGTGTCGAGCCGGGACTTCTCGGATTTGCAGCCGAGCGAGAGGCTCCCGACGAGCGCGAGGACGAGCCCTGCGGTCGAGAGAGGATTGGAACGGAGGATGCGCGTCATCGGCGGGCATCCTAGCCGCAGTGCCCCCGAAATCCAGGGCGGCGAGCCTACAAGAAAGGCTCGATCGGCACGGTCTGGGCGTGAGCCAGCTGGGACGCGATACTCGGAAGCTTCCCGAACGACTCCTTGTCGAGGGCCTTCTCGAGGGCGTCCTGCGCCTTGATCGTCCCGGCGACCACATACTTCTCGAGCGCGACGTCCATCGACTGCATGCCCTCGGACGTGCCGGCCTGAATGAAGCTACCGATCTGCTGGGTCTTGCCCTCGCGGATCAGCGACGTCAGCGCGAGGCTGCCGATCAGGATCTCGTGCGCCGCGACGCGCCCCGAGCCGTCGGCCTTGGGGATCAGCTGCTGGGCGACGACCCCGACCAGGGAATCGGCGAGCAGACCGCGAACCTGCGACTGCTGATCGGCGGGGAACGCGTTGACGTAACGATCGATGGTCGCCGCCGCCGAGTTGGTGTGAACCGTTGCGTAGATCAAGATGCCAAAGCTCGCGAGCTGGAGCGCGGCCTTCATCGTCTCGGCGCCGCGAAGCTCGCCGACCAGGATGACGTCGGCATTCTCGCGACCCGCACTGCGGATCGCATCGAGGAAGGTCGGGACGTGCTCGCCGACCTCCTTGTGCGTGATCAGACACCGCCGCGGCGTGTGCACGAACTCGACGGGATCCTCGATCGTCAGGATGTGTCCCGGGCGCGACCGATTGATGTGATCGATCATCGCCGCGAGCGTCGTCGACTTGCCGCTGCCGGTCGGGCCGGTGACCAGCACGAGGCCCGACTTGATCTCGGAGAGCTTGCGGATCCCCGCCGGCACCTTGAGATCGTCGAGCGAGAGGATCTTGGTCGGGATCGCGCGGAACACGGCACCCGTGCCGGTCAGCTTCTTCATGTAGTTCGCGCGGAATCGCGCCGCGACGCCGTGCGCATGCGCGAAGTCGAGGTCGCCCGTCGTCGTGAACTGGTGGCGCTGGGTCGGTGACAGCAGCGGCATCAGCAACGCCTCGATGTCTGCGCTGCTCAGCGGCCGCTCACCATCCGCCACGAGCTGGCCCCGAATCCGCAGCATCGGCGGGTAGCCCGGCGACAGGTGGAGGTCGGAGCCGCTCTTCTCGAGCAGCCGGTCGAACAGGCGATCGATCGTCACTCGCGATCCTTCTTTCCGAACAGGCCGCCGAGGCCCTTGCGCGGTGCAGCCTCGGGCGGAGGCGCGCCACCCCCGCGTAGCGTCGCCGTCAGCTCCCGCTTGTTCTCGGTCGTCGCGATCGCCGTGTCGACCGTGATCCGGTGCGTCTTCACGAGCTCGGTCAACGAGTCATCGAACCGCAGCATCCCGAACGCGCGTCCTCGCTGCATGAGGTTCGGCAGCTGGTACAGCTTGTCGTCGCGGATCATCTGCTGCAGCGGCAGGCACCCGGTCAGCAGCTCGACGGCGGCGACCACGCTCGTGCCGTTCGCCGCGGGCAGCAGGCGCTGCGAGACGATCGCGCGCAGCGCACCGGCGATCGACGCGCGGACCTGCGACTGATCGTCGGGCGGGAACATGTCGACCAGCCGATCGATCGTCTTGGCTGCCGACGGTGTGCTCATCGTCGCGATCACGAGGTGGCCGGTCTCGGCGGCGGTCAGCGCGATCTCGACGGTCTCGCGGTCACGCAGCTCGCCGATCACGATGACGTCCGGATCCTCGCGCAACGATCCCTTGAGTGCCGCGGCGAAGCTTCGCGTGTGCGGACCGACCTCGCGCTGCGAGACGACCGCTGCCTTGCGCGGATAGATGATCTCGACCGGATCTTCGATCGTGATGATGTGGAACGCGCGCGACGCGTTGACGATGTCGACCAGCGCCGCGAGCGTCGTCGTCTTGCCGTGACCGCTTGGGCCCGCGATCACGACGAGGCCCTGGTGATGGCCGATCACCTTCGCGAGCTCCTTGGGCAGGCCGAGCTCCTCGAGCGTCGGCGGCGCTGGGCGCGCGATCCGGAACGTACCCTTGAGCCCGCCCTGGTGCTTCGACAGGTTCGTGCGCAGCCGGCCACCATTCGGAGAATCGACCGCGAGGTCGATGTAGCCGACCTCGTCGAACTTCTCCTGATGCGGCTGGATCAGCGGACCGAGGAGCGCCTGCACCTGCGCGTCAGTGGCTGGCGGAGCACCGGGGTCGACCGGGACCAGCTCGCCGAGCACGCGGATCGACGTCACGCGTCCCGTGGCGATGTGGAGATCGGACGCGCCGCGGTCCTGGGCGAGTCGCACGAGCTCGCCGAACGCCGATGAGGTTGCGGCTCCGGCGCTCGCCATACGGGGAGATCCCGTTGGCGGCGTTGCCACAGCGCGCGTGGCCGGCGCCCCAGCGGCGCGCACAGGTGGGGCGATCTGCGGTTCGAGCTCGAGGTCGATCGGGCGCGTCGATGTCATCGGCGCGCGTGCGGGTGACGGGTCGAGCTCGAGCTCGAACGTCGAGGGGGCCGAGATCGGCGCACGCGCAGGCGGCTGAACGACGGGGGCGGATCGCCGCGGCGGAGCCACCTCGGGCGCGACCTCGAGCTCGAGCTCGAAGGCAGGGGGCGCGGCCGGCACCGGTGCCGCGGGCGCACGCTCGATCTTGAGCATGTACTCGTCGCCGCGACGCGAGATCTGCACGCGCAAGCGGCGCGCGCCGACCTCGACATCGGCGGACGGATGCACGCCATCGGTCGCTGGAAGCAGTGCGACGATCGACGATCCCTGCAACAGCCCCATGAGCTGCGCGCGGCTGACCGGCGCGTTCGTGACCGGGACGATCTGCCCTGCACGTCGCAAGGTGATCGGCCGTCCGACGCTGATCACCATCTCGGTCACGCCATCGCGATCGAGGTAGTTGAGAACTTGATCGAGCTGGGCGCCCACCGGGAGCCATCGTATCGCGTTGTGACAAACGTTGCGGTCAGGGCCGGCTCATTCGCCCGGTCGTCCGAGCTGCTCCGTCGGGAGGTGCACCGATGTGGGACATTCGTGCGCCCCCTGGCCCGCCCTCCCGCGCCACGGTGTGGCGGCGGCGACCACCAGGAAAATGTCGAAGCTCTCGTCGGTGAAAGGCCGAACCAGTGGCACGCGTGTTGTAGCAGCCATTGAACATGCAGCCTCGTCTTGCCTCGCAGCGCAGCCTCGTCGTTGCTCCGCCGCCGCCTGCGCTTGCGACGCAGAGTACGCACGGCCTGACGTACATCCGTGGTGCGGTAGCGAGTCCCGTATGCGTCGCGATCGCGGTGTTCGGTGCGTGCCTCGGCCTCGGCTATGCCGGGATCATCGGCGCCCTCGTCGCGATGCTCGCGGTGATCGGACTCGGTGCGATGTCAGCACGCTACGGCTTCGTCCAGCGTCACCTCGACCACCAGGCCCACCTGCGCGCGCGTGCCAAGCGCGAGAACGGCAGGCTCCGGTCCCTGCGTCCCGCGGGTCCCGTTCGCCAGACGCAGTACCTCGAGCTGCGCGACCTGGTCGAGGAAGTCGAGCGTACCGACCCGAGCGAAGCACAGCGCTTCGAGCTCCAGGATCTCCTCGACCACTTCGTACGGCTCGCCGTCAGCCACCAGCGCTGCATCGACGCACTGCGGCTCGCCGGCGGTAACGAGCTCCCCGTCGCGATCCCGATCACCGACGCGAACAAGTCCAAGCGCCGCCGCGAGATCCAGGCGCGCCGGATCCGCCACCGCGACGAGTGCCTCCGCCGGATCGAGCGCCTGACCGACGAGATCGAAGCGGTCGACGAGCTGGTCCGCCTGGTCGCTCAGCGCACCGCCTGCCCGTCGCTCGATACCGAGCTCGACCGAGAGATCGAGCGCCGGCTGTGGGAGCTCGACGAGGTCGACGCCGCCCTCGACCAGCTGTCGGCGTAACTGCCCGCATCGACGACCTTTCGCCGCTCCTAGCGCGCTATTGACCAAGAATCAATAGCGCGCTAGCGTGCGCGTCATGGCCGAGCTGACCGCCGTCGTCGTCGGAGCGGGCTTCTCGGGGCTGTGTGCAGGCATCCAGCTGCGCAAGGCCGGCATCGAGTCGTTCGTCATCCTGGAGAAGGGCGACGGCGTCGGCGGCACCTGGCGCGACAACACGTACCCCGGGGCTGCGTGCGATATCCCGTCGCACCTGTACTCGTACTCGTTCGAGCCCAACCCGTCGTGGTCGCGGTCGTACGGCGGCCAGCGCGAGATCCTGGGGTACCTCGAGCACTGCGCCGACGCGTACCAGCTGCGGCCTCACCTCCGGTTTGGCACCCGCGTGATCGGCGCTGCGTACGACGAGGCCACCGCGCTGTGGACGGTCGAGATCGAGGGCCAGGCGCCGCTGATCGCGCGTGCCCTGATCCTCGGCAACGGTGCGTTGCACATGCCGAGCATTCCTGACCTCCCCGGGCTCGCGAGCTTCGCCGGCACGACGTTTCATTCGGCGCGCTGGGATCACACGCACGATCTCCGCGGCAAGCGCGTCGCCGTGATCGGGACCGGTGCGAGCTCGATCCAGTTCATCCCGCAGATCGCGCCCGCCGTCGCACAGCTCGACCTCTATCAGCGGACGCCGCCGTGGATCGTTCCCAAGGCAGATCGTCCGATCGGCGATCGCGAGCGCTGGATCCTCGAGCACGTGCCCGCCGCGCACTGGCTGCGTCGCACCGGTCTGTACTGGTTGTTCGAGAGCCGCGTGCTGGGATTCGCCTTCGCGCCGAAGCTGCTCGAGCTCGCGGAGAAGCTCGCGATCAAGCACCTCACGCGCTCCGTGCGCGAGCCGGAGCTGCGCGCGAAGCTGACGCCGGACTACCGGCTCGGCTGCAAGCGGATCCTGATCTCGAACGACTACTACCCTGCCGTCACGCGCGACAACGTCGCTGTGATCACCGATCGGATCGCGGCGATCGAGCCGACCGGGATTCGCACCGCGGATGGCACCTTGCGCGAGGTCGACACGCTGATCTTCGGGACCGGCTTCCGCGTGGTCGACTACATCGCCGCGATGACGATCACCGGCCGCGACGGCCAGGAGCTCAACGAGGTCTGGCGAGCCTCGGTGCGCAACTATCTCGGGATCAACGTCTCGGGATTTCCCAACCTGTTCCTGCTGATGGGACCGAACACCGGCCTTGGTCACAACTCGATGATCTTCATGATCGAGGCGCAGGTTCGCTACGCGGTCGATGCGTTGCGCACGATGCGTGACCGGGATCTGGCCTCGCTCGACGTCCGCCCCGAGGTCGAGGCCCGGTTCCGCGACGAGATGGCCCGCCGGCTCGAGAACACGGTCTGGACCTCCGGCTGCAACAGCTGGTACCAGGCACCCGACGGCGACGTCCTGCTGTGGCCGGGCTTCACCTTCGAGTACTGGCGGCGGACCCGGACGGTCCGGCTCGCCGAGTACCGGGTCGAGGTCAGGAACCTCACACAACCTCGCTGTGACCTCACGGTCGCGCCTGCGGTCGCGGTCTAGATTGACGGAGTGAGCGAGCCCACTGCCGATGTCGAATCTCTGCGCGCAGAGATCACGCGGCTGGAGGCGATGGCGGAGCAAGCCGAGAGGCGTGCACGTGCGTCGCACGCGGTATCGCGCGTCCTCGCGGAAGAGAGCTCGGTCGACACCGCGATGCCGAAGATCCTGGCGGCACTCGGCTCCACGATGCAGGCGAAGCTCGGTGCGTTCTGGATCCCGGGCGGTTCCACCCTCGAGGTTCGCTCGATGTGGGCCCAGGAACCGTACGAGAGCGCGCTGTGGGAACAGCTGTGTCGTCGGCATCGCCTGGTCGCCGGCGCGGGACTACCGGGCATGGTCTGGCGCGATCGAGCACCCGCGTTCATCCCCGATCTCGCGAACGATCCGGCGGGGCCACGCAGGGAGGGTCTGACCAAGCTGCGGGTGCGGTCGGGGTTCGGCTTTCCCATCCTGATCGGAACGGAGCTCGCCGGTGTGGTCGAGATGTTCGGCGCGGGAAACCAGGCGCCGGACGATCACCTGGTCGAGATCCTGCGCACGCTCGGCGCGAACCTCGGCCAGTTCATGAACCAGGTGCGGACGCAGGAGCAGCTGCGCGGCCAGCTCGAGCAGCAGCAGTACATGGTCCGCGCGAGCCAGCTGTTCTCGACCAGCCTCGACGTCGACGACATCCTGAGCGAGCTCGCGAAGCTCGTCGTGCCGTGGCTCGGCGACTGGTGCACGATCGATCTCGCCGAGCGTGATGGCACGAGCCGCCGCGCAGCCTCGCATCACGGCGATGCCGTGATCGCCGATCGCGTTCGCTCACTCCTCGAGTATCGTCCTCCGTCGGTCGACGATCCGAGCGAGGTGCAGGTCGCGCTGAAGACCCAGAAGACCCAGTTCATCGCGCGCGTGACGGACGAGCATCTGCAGAAGATCGCGTACGACCCCAACCACCTCGAGGCACTACGTGCCCTGGCGATGACGTCCTATGTCGTGGTGCCGATCGTCGCGCGCGGGATGGCCGTCGCGGCGATCACCGTCGCTCGCTGCGGAGCGCGCCGTCCGTTCGGCGCCGAGGAAGTCGTGCTCGCCGAGGAGCTCGCCTCCCGCGCGGGCCTCGCCGTCGCGAACGCCCGGCTCTACACCGAGGCGCACGCGACCTCGATGGAGCTCGTCGTCGAGCGCGAGACGCTCACCAAGCTCAACGATATCGGCCGGACGATCTCCGCCGAGCTCGATCCGTCGGCGCTCGTCCAGTCCGTCACCACGACCGCAACACAGCTCACCGGTGCGCAGTTCGGCGCCTTCTAT
Organism: Myxococcales bacterium; assembly: GCA_028287135.1. Classification (GTDB taxonomy): domain Bacteria; phylum Myxococcota_A; class Polyangia; order Haliangiales; family Haliangiaceae; genus JABFXX01. The sequence continues at coordinate 94,122 of JAQBQE010000017.1, read as the reverse complement.
CACAACGCGAGCGGGACGCCCGGCGAGGCATTCTCGCTGGCGACCGTGTTCGGGATCTCCCGCGAGGCATTCGCCAAGTTTCCCAAGACCGGGCTGTTCGCGCCGTCGTTCGACAATCGCGGACCGGTCCGGATCGAGGACGTCACCACCGATGCCCGCTACGCGCGCAATCCGCTCGGGCGCAGCCTGCTCGACGGTCACCTGCCGGTGCGGAGCTTCATGTCGGTGCCGATCACGACGCGCGCCGGCGCCGTCCTCGGCGGCCTGGTGTTCGGCCACGAGAAGCCAAAGATGTTCTCCGAGCGCGCACAGCGGATCGCGGTCGGCCTCGCTGCGAATGCCGCGACCGCGATGGACAATGCGCGGCTCTACGGCGACGCGCAGCGCTTGATCAAGGAGCTCGAGAAGACGAACGCCGAGCTCGATCAGTTCGCGTACGTCGCATCGCATGATCTCCGCGCACCGCTCCGCGGCATCTCGAACCTCGCGATGTGGGTCGAAGAAGATCTCGGCCCGACCGCCGAGCCACGGATCGTCGAGCAGCTCCAGCTCCTCAAGGGCCGGGCCGCGCGGATGGACAAGCTGATCAACGGCCTGCTCGAGCTCGCGCGCGTGGGACGGACCAAGCACAAGCCCGAGCGCGTCGACGTCACCGAGCTCCTCCACGAGACGATCGATCTCCTGAGCCCGTCGACCGCCGCGCGCGTGCTGATCGTCGGCGCGATGCCGACCTTGTTCGCGGAGAAGTCGGCGCTGTCGCAGGTGTTCTTGAACCTGATCACGAACTCGCTGCAGCACTCGCTGCGCGAGGACGTGCTCGTGCGGATCACCGCCGACGAGCGCGCCGACGAGTGGGAGCTCGCCGTCTCCGACAACGGCGTGGGCATCGCGCCCGAGCACCACGAGCGCGTGTGGCAGATCTTCCAGACCCTCAACTCGCGCGACGTCGTCGAGACCACGGGCATCGGCCTGACGATCGTGAAGAAGCAGGTCGAGGCGCACGGCGGCCGCGCCTGGATCGACGACACGGTGCGAGAGGGTGCCACCGTTCGATTCACCTGGCCCTCCCGCGCCAAGTAGCCCCGGCCCGCGGCGACTGCTGTGGCCCACCGGCCGCGGGAATCACCGACGCGACGGCTTTGTACCTCCGCGTTGACGCTGTGACATCCGCGCGCGGCGGCGGACCGCGATCCGCGTAGGAAGCCGTCCCAGGCCGAGGCAGGGCTCTTGCACTTCTCGCGGGCATCACCCGACAGAGGAGAGCTTATGAAGAACCGCCTTGCCGCCCTGTGCGCGATCCTGATGCCCGCCACCGCGCTCGCGCAGGAGCCCGATCCGAACACTCCCGATCCGAGCCAGGTCCCTGCGCCGGCGAGCACCGACGTGATCGTCGAAGCCCCCCCACCCGCGCCGGCGCCCGCGCCCGTGGTGATCGTCAACCCGCCGCCGGAGCAGCCACGTCGCGTGGTGCTCGAGCCGCAGTACGAGACGGTCTACGACTCGTACAACGCGCCGGTGTTCACCACCGGTGCCCTCGTGTTCGCCGCGAGCTACGGCGCGTCGGTGATCGCGGCTGCATCGGCCAGCGACGAGAACCGCGAGCGCGGCTTCGAGCGGCTCTACGTTCCCGTCGCCGGTCCGTGGCTCGCCCTCAACGAGCGCGGCTCGTGCCCGATCACCAGCGCGTCGTGTGATCGCGAGACCACGACCAAGGTGCTGCTGATCGCGGACGGCGTGTTCCAGGCGGCCGGCGTGCTGGCGATGATCGACGGCATCCTCGAGCCGTCGAGCCGCCGCGTTCGCGTGCAGAACGCCAAGGTCGACACCAAGGTTCGCGTCACGCCGGCCACCGTGGGAACCGGCGGCTCGGGCGTGGCCGTGTTCGGTCGGTTCTAGCGGCCGATGCTGGTCAGTTAAGGCCGCACGTGCACGTCACGTCCACGTCCACGATCCGCTGCGTAGGTGCCCGTTGCTGCTCCTGGTATTCTCGGGTTTGTTCGCGACGCACGTACGCTGCTCGGGAGTCTGATGCTGCTTCGCGGACACCTCGGTCTAGCTCGTTCGTGCGTGAGCACGGGCGGTCCATCGAGTCCGGATCGACACCCGTGAGCTCGCGATCGTCGACGGGCGGACCCGCGAGGGCCGATAAGATCTTCTCGGCGACCAGCGCGACTGCTTTCGTGCTCGCGCGCGCGACGGATGATCGGGCGCGTGGGTTGCTGGCGCACGGAGCGCGCGATCTGCTGGAACGCCGCCTCCGTTCGCTGCTGGCGCCATGAACGCGTCGTGTCGGTCCGCCATGAACGCGTCGTGTCGATCCGACTCGACCGAACGTCCGTGGTCACGCACGAGCGAGCTAGACGAGGTGTCCGCGAGGGCCGGCGCTTGTGACTTGCACTCCGCGTACGCGACAGCAGTTCGCGGCCGCGGTCGCGATCGCGGGCAGGCAGTGTAATAGCCAAGCGCTCGGCCCCGCGGCCACCTCGTTCAGCGAGCGAGGTACGCGCAGGCTCCGCAGACCCGCGCACAGCACCGTTCAGCCGAACCGGCGAAACGCGAGGGGGGCTGGATGCGCAGCAGCCAGAATCCCGAGCAGCGTACGTGCCGTGGGCCCATCCACCGATCCGGCTACGAACAGCGTACGCGCACCCCATCCGCAGCGGATCGTGGACGTGGACGTACGTGCGCGTACACGACGACGGAACCCGCTAACTTACCAGCATTGCGCCTAGAGTGGACCGAACGCCATCGACGTGATCGAGGCGACGCAGCCGTTCGGGACGGTGGCACCCGAGGACGTCACCTCGTGAAACGTGACGTTCTGCAGGGAGCCCGCGGGAGGATTGGTGCTGGTCAGCGTCACCGTGCCCGCGTCTGCGAAGTAGAACTTGGTCGGACCGACCATCGACACGATGTCTGCGATCACGTTGACGCACAGCGTGCAGCTGGTGAAGTCGAGGTCGACCCCCGCGAGCGTGTACGTGCCGGGCGTCCTCGCCATCGCGAGCTTGAGAAAGAACGTGTCGCGCGGTGGCCCCGGCTCGAGCGTGATCGTCAGCGTCGGATTGCCCATCACGTTGCCGGCCGTCCCGGTCTTCGTACCGAGCGCTCCGTAGTTGCCGGTGATCAGGCAGCGAGTGACGTCGTATGCGGCGTCGGCGCTCGGTGCGTCGATCAGCTGCGAGGAGTCATCGCCGCCGCACGCGGCGAGGATCAGGGCTGCGAGAGCGAGGCTGCGCATGACGCATGATCACACAGAGCGCGACCTCGCGGGGACGATCGCCAGCGCTCCGCTCCCGGGGTAAGTGCCAGCATGGTCGCGTGCACTGCCAGCGTCCTCGCTGTGAGCTGTGCGGCGGCGCTGTTGGCGTGTCGTCGGTCCGAGGCGCCGCGTGGATTTCAGGGTGTGGTCGAGCTCGACGAGCGCGTGCTCAGCTTCGAGGTCCCGGGCCGCGTGACCTCCGTGCAGGCCGAACGCGGAGATCACGTCACGCCCCACGACATCGTCGCGACACTCGACGACACGCAGGCGAGGGGCACGACCGAGATGCGCGATGCCGAGGCGATCGCGGCGGAGGAGCGCGCGAAGCTGGTCGGCGCCGGACGTCGGGTCGAGGACATCCGGGAGCAGGAGGCGCGGTTGCGTGAAGCGGAGGCGCGCGAGCGGCTCGCGGTGAAGCGAGAGACCGACGATCGTTCCCTCGCAGCCCGCGGGGCGATCCCAGGGGCGCAGCTCGACGACAGCGAGACGCGGGCCCGGGCGGCGGTCGCCGAGCGTCAGGCCGCGCAGCAGCAGCTTCGCGAGCTGCGGACCGGTTCGCGCAAGGAGGAGGTGGCCGGGGCGAAGGCGGAGGCGAGCGCCGCAGCAGCAGCGGCGCGGGTCGAGGCGGATCGGATGAGCCGTTACCAGCTCCGGCCGCTGCACCCCGGCGAGGTGCTCGATGTGCATGTCGAGGCGGGCGAGGTGGTCGCCGCCGGCACACCGGTGCTCACCGTCGGAGACACGACGCACCCGTACGTCGACGTGTTCGTGCCGCAGCAGGCGCTCGGCGGCGTGCGCGTCGGGGCACCTGCGATCGTGCGCGTCGATTCGCTGCCGCAGGCGCTCCACGGAGTGGTCGAGCACGTCGCTCGGTTCACGGAGTTCACGCCGCGCTACCTGTTCAGCGAGCGCGAGCGATCAAACCTCGTCGTACGCACGCGCGTGCGCGTCGACGATCCGCAGCGCGTGCTGCATGCTGGCGTCCCGGCGCACGTCACGATCGCGCGGGGGCTCACGGCGATGCCATGAGTGAGCCGATCATCCAGGTGGAGCAGCTGTCGCGACGGTTCGGGAGTCTCGTCGCAGTCTCCGACCTCTCGTTCACCGTGGCACGCGGCGAGGTGTTCGGCGTGCTCGGTCCCAATGGCGCCGGCAAGTCGACCACGATCCGCATGCTGTGCGGGATCCTGAGGCCGACGAGCGGGCACGCGCGGGTGGTCGGCTTCGACGTCGAACACGAGCCCGAGAGGGTCAAGCAGCACATCGGCTACATGACGCAGCGGTTCAGCCTCTACGAGGATCTGAGCGTCGTCGAGAACCTGTGGTTCTTCGCCGGGATTTATGGGGTCGAGCGCGGGCGCCGGCGTGCCCGCATCGACGAGGTGATCGAGCACGCCGGTCTCGGTGACCGGCGAACGCAGCTCGCGGGGACGCTGTCGGGGGGCTGGAAGCAGCGGGTGGCGCTCGCGAGCGCCACGATCCATCAGCCACCGCTGCTGTTCCTCGACGAGCCGACGGCCGGGGTGGATCCGGTCAGTCGCCGTGAGTTCTGGGATCAGATCCACCGGATCGCGGCGACCGGGACGACCGTGCTGCTGACGACGCACTACATGGACGAGGCGGAGCGCTGTCATCGGCTGGCCTTCATCTTCAGTGGTCGGCTGCTCGATCTCGGGACACCCGCCGAGGTGGTCGCCCGTCGAGGCCTCGCGGTCGCCGAGCTCGAGGTCGATCGCTCTCTCGAGGCGGCCGAGCTGCTCCGTGCGCGGAGCGAGGTCGATACCGTGTCGCACTACGGAGACACGCTGCGGGTCGCGACGCGCGGGGGCGAGCCGTCGCGGCTGATCGCGGAGGTGCTCGAGCCGCGCGGCTTCACGGTCCGCGACTACCGCGTGATCCGCGCGACGGTCGAGGATGCGTTCGTGTCGATGGTCGGGGACCAGCGCCCCGCCACGAGGGCGGCGTGACCGGCCCCCTCAGCCGGATCGGTGTCATCGCATGGAAGGAGCTGCATCAGCTTCGCCGCGACCGTCCAACGCTGGCGATGATGCTCGTGTTGCCGGTGATGCAGCTGCTGCTGTTCGGCTACGCGATCAACACGGATGTCCGCCACATCCCGATGGTCGTCTACGACCAGGATCACACGGCGGCATCGCGCGACCTCGCACGCAGCATGGAGGCGACCACGTTCTACGACCGCGTGGGGAACGTGCGCGACCACGCCGAGATCGAACACGCCTTCAAGACCGGGGAAGCGAGGGTCGCGCTCGTCATCCCGCCCAGGTTCGGGTCGGACGTCACGCGCCGGCGACCCACGCAGATCCAGCTCGTCGTCGATGGAACGGATCCGCAGACCGTGGGCAGCGCGACGAACACGGCCGCCGCACTGGTCGCGTCACGATCGGCAGAGCGCGCGGTGATCGAGGTCGAGCCTGCGACCTGGTACAACCCCGAGCTGCGGACCGCGGTGTTCGTCGTGCCCGGGCTCGTCGGGGTGATCCTGACGATGACGATGGTGATGCTGACCGCGATGGCGATCGTCCGCGAGCGCGAACGCGGCACGCTCGAGCAGCTGATCGTCTCGCCGGTTCGCAGCTACGAGCTCGTGCTCGGGAAGATCGTACCGTTCGTAATCGTTGGCTACGTCCAGGTCACGCTGATCCTGCTCGCGGGGCGGGTGATCTTCGACGTGCCGTTCGCGGGATCGATCATGTTGCTCTACGCGCTCGCGTTCGTGTTCATCGCGGCGAACCTCGCGCTCGGTCTGACGTTCTCGACGATCGCGAGGACCCAGCAGCAGGCGATGCAGATGTCGTTCTTCTTCTTGCTGCCCAACATCCTGCTCTCCGGGTTCATGTTCCCGTTCGACGCCATGCCGCACCCGGCGCAGGTGCTCGGGCAGGCGTTGCCGCTGACGCACTTCCTGCAGATCGTGCGCGGGATCGCGCTCAAGGATGCCGGGCTCGTCCACCTCACCGGCGAGCTCGTCGCGCTGCTCGTGATCCTGGGGGCGCTGCTCGCCCTGACCTCGCTGCGCTTCCGCAAGCGGCTCGACTGATCAGCGCCGCTCGATCACGATCAGGCAGTTCGAGTCGGGGAGCTCGACCGGGCGATCGTGCTCGTCGGTCAGCTCGACCTTACCCGCGAGGTTCGCCCGGTATCCCGGCTGGAGATAGCTGCGCAGTGGGTTCTCCACCACGCGGGCGTCCGGACCACACCATGCGAGCAGCTGTGCGACGTAGTCGTCGTACGGCAGGATGCCGTAGAGCTCGCGGACCTCGTACGGGAAGCTCGCCGGTCCCCACGTGTACGTGTAGAGGAACTCCATCGCGTCCGCGGTGGTCATCTCGATGCGGTCGGGACCCAGGTCGCGATACGCGATCGCGCGGCCCTCGAACTGCGCGCAGTACAGCTCGAGCGTCGGTCGGAGGTCGGGTGAGAGCAGCTTGATCCGGCGTGTTCCGGGCGGCGGCATCACGCCGTCGCGGATCACGATCCGACCGCCCGGTCGCAGCGTGTCGAACGCGGCACGCACGACTCTGCCGATCGATGCGAGCTGGAACTTCGGCTCCGTGTACGAGTAGACCTCGTGGAGGATCGAGCAGAACACGACGGTGTCGGCCGCGGGCACGTGCTCGGGGAGCGCCTCGGCAGCACCCAGCATCACGGTCCAGCGATTGCCGTTGGCGCGCGCACGGCTCTCGAGCGCGGTGACGACCTCGCGCGACAGGTCGACGCCGATCACCTTCGCGTCGGGGAACCGCGCCTCGAGCAGGTCGAGCACGACACCACCCCCCGGTCCGATCTCGACGATGGTGCCGGGCCGGACGAAGTCGAGCATCCGTTGCTTGTCGGACCGCGCTGCGTTCATCGTCTCGAGGTAGTTCGCCTCGTTCGCGACGCGGTCGAACTCGTCCTTGCGTAGACCGTAGAGGTCGCACAGCGCCTTCAGCATCGTGTGATAGGCGATCGTCGAGCGCGTCTCGTACAGGCCGAGCAGCGTGACGAGCGCGGCACTCTCCTCGGTGTCGAGGTAGTCCACGACGATCGCGTCGGGATCGGTGGGATGCGCGAGGCGGCCGGAGATCGTACCGAGCGGCCCCAGGCTCGCGCCGCCGGTGAGCAGCGTCCGGATCGGCGTTGCGGCGAGCGCGGCCTCGACGAGCCGTAGCCGGTAGCGCACCGCCGAGCTCGTTCCGTGCAGCCGGCCGACGAGCGGGCGGAGCTGCGCGTGCCACGGCCGCGAGACATCGACACCGATCGTGCGTGCGGCACCGACTGCCGCAGCGAGCACGCCGAGCTGCGCGGCGGGAGACAGTCCGCTGGTCGCCGACTCGCAGTACCAGAGCTGGCAGGTCGCGAGGGCAGGGGCGAGCGTGGCGAGCTCGGTGTCTCCGAGCGCCGTGACCGCAGCATCGACGGCCGCCAACGGTTCTCCGGCGCGCTGGCGACCGGCTCGCAGTGCGCGCAGGCGGTCGGCGAGCCACGCGCGATCCGGGGGTGGAGCCAGCTCGCGCAGGGCGCGGTGCGGGTCCGTCCACGCCGGCCCCCGGCAGACCGAGCCGAGCTGCTCGCGGACCCGCGCGAGGCTGGCGAGCAGCGCATCATCGAGCAGGCCCTCCCGGACCGCCGAGGTATCGCATGCGTCGAGCACATGCATCGCGTCGAGCGCGAGGGTGGTCGCGTCATCGGTCGTCGTGCCGAGCGAGACGGCGAGAGCCGGAGCGAGCTCGCGGAGCGCAGTGACCAGCGGCGCGAACATCTGCAGCGGTCCCTCTCCGCGGACATGCTGACCCGCGAGCCCATGCGCCTCGACGCACGCGATCGCGAGCTGCGCGATCGGATCGGGGAGCGGCCACCCGCGCGCACGATCGAGGCGGCGCAGGATCGCAGCAGCGGCCTCGTTGTGGACGTCGAGCGGGATGCCCTGTGCCGACCACGCGGCGCGGTGCGCCGTGCTCGCCGTCTTCGCGATGTCGAGGTGGAGGATCGCGACGCGCAGCGCAGGACCCAGCCCCGCGGCCATCACGCGATCGCTCACGGCCACCAGCCGGTCGAACGCCCCCTGCGAAAGCCCGCGATCCTGGAATCTCGCGAGGTCGTGGGTCTCGAGCCCACGCAGCTTTCTCCCCAGCAGGCGCGCACCGATGTGATCGAGCAGCGGCCGCTCGGAGCCCGCGTCGTGCTCGACCTGCATCGGCATCGGTGCCGCGAGCGCGGCGATCTCCGGGAACGCGCTCGCGAGCGCCGCCGTGCACGCGCCATCACCTCGCAGCTCCTCGAGCATCGCGCAGGCAAATCCGGTGTCCGCGAGCGTCGCTGCTCTCAGCGCCTCCGGCGACAACCACGTCGCTACCGTCGCGGCACCCACCTGGTGGACGAGCCGCCGCCAAGCGTCACGATCGTCGGCCGAGGCGCCCATCAACGTCCGCAGCAGCTCGCTCATCACCGTCACGGTAACAGCGACTCGGAGCCAGGGACGCTTTCCACTCTCTCAACGTTCGATCGCTAACGTGTTGGTTCTTCATGGGCCAAAGGGGACGGTCTCCACTCTCTCGGTAGCGACCCTGGCCCATGGCAGCGCTCCGCCCGGGCAGCAGCATCGGCGCGTGAATCCACGAGAACGTGGAGACCGTCCCCGATCGCTCTCGTGATCCCGCCAGGTTGCGGATCGAGAGTTGAGATCGTGGAAAGCGTCCCTACTCGGAGCAGGGCTTGGTGCGCGCCGGAATCTTCTTGCCCGGGTTCAGGAGGTTCGACGGATCCCACATGAGCTTCCAGCGGCGCTGCCACTCGAGGACCTGCTCGGACTGTTCGAGGTGCACGTAGTCGCGCTTGGTCAGGCCGATGCCGTGCTCGCCGCTGAGCGTGCCGCCGAGGGCGATCGTGTGCTCGAAGATCCGCGAGGCGGCGGCCCACATGTGCTTGCGCACGGCGGGGTCCTCCGGGTCGTCGTGCGAGAGGAGGTTGACGTGCAGGTTGCCGTCTCCCGCGTGGCCGAACACGCAGGTCTTGATCTGGGTCTCCGCGGAGACCTGGTCGACGCGCGCGAGCATCTCCACGATCTTGCCGCGCGGGACGCAGACGTCCTCGTTGACCTTGATCCGGTACGCCTCCTTGAGGGATGGCGAGATCAGACGGCGGGCTTCCCAGACGGCGCGGCGTTCGGCGGGCTCGGTCGCGGCGAGGACATCGATCGCGCCGAGCTCGTCGCAGCGCACGCCGATCTTCTCCATCATCATCTCCATCGACTCGGGCTCGCCATCGACCTCGATCAACACGATCGCGCCCGCGTTGTCGGGAAACCGATAGCGGCTCTTGCCGCGGATGTGATCGATCGAGCTCTTGTCGGCGAGCTCGAGGACGCGCGGGCGCAGGCCGTCGCGCAGGAGCATCGTGATCGCAGAGCCTGCGGCCGCGACGTCGGGGAACACGCCGAGCACGGTGGCGGCCGCTGGCGGCTTGGGTAGCAGCTTGACCACGAGCTCGGTGATCACGCCGAACGTTCCCTCGGTGCCGACGAAGCCGGCGACGAGGTCGTAGCCGGTGACGCCCTTCGCGGTGCGCCGGCCGCAGCGCAGGACTTCTCCGCCCATCAGCGCGACCTGGAGGCCGAGGATGTACTCGCGCGTCACGCCGTACTTGAACGCGCGCGGACCGCCGGCATTGGTCGCCGCGTTGCCGCCGATCGAGCAGTACTCGAGCGACGCCGGATCCGGCGGATAGAACAGGCCCTGCGCCTCGACCTCGGCCTGCAGCACGCCGGTGACCACCCCGGGCTGCACGACCGCGATCAGATCGCCCGGATCGATCTCGATGATCCGCTTCATCCGCTCGGTCGAAAGCACGATGCCGCCGGCGATCGGCAGCGCACCTCCGCACATCCCGCTGCCGGCGCCGCGCGGCGTGACCGGGACCTTGCGCTCGAGACAGATCCGCAGCACGGCGGCGGCCTGCTCGGTCGACTCGACGAGCACCGCGCACAGGGGCGGGAAGAACTCGGGCAGCGGACTCTCGTCGCGACCGTAGTCGTCGAGACGCTCGTGGCCTGGGCCGACGATCGCATCGCCGCCGAGCTCGCGCTCGAGGATACCTACGATGTCACTCACAGGGCATCTATAGCTCCCGCCGCTCGGGATAAACTCGACCCATGGGCATGGAATGGAATCCCGACGGCGATGCCGAACGCGCTCGAAAGAAGGCCTGGGTCGGCTGTGGCTGACGATCGCGATCGTCGTCGCGATCCTCGGCTTCGCGGTGAAGCAGATCTACATCACAACATGGAGTCGCTGGGCGGGCCTTCTTCGTACTAGGCGTTCAGACGGAGAACGACGAGCCGCAGCCGCAGGTCGACTTCACGTTCGGGTTGTTGAACTTGAAGCCGGCGCCCTGCAGACCTTCGACGTAGTCGATCTCGACACCGACGAGGTACATCAGGCTCATCTCGTCGACGACGACCTTGACGCCCGCGATCTCGAGCTGGCGATCGACCTCGGTGCCCTCATCGAAGTAGAGGTCGTACGAGAAGCCGGCACAGCCACCACCGACCACGCGGAGGCGGAGGGCCATGTTGGCCTCGATGCCCTCGGCGTCGCGGATCTCGGTGATCTTGGTGGACGCGGTCGGGGTGATCAGCACCATCGACTCCGGACCGACAGGCGGCGGAGCATCGTGGGTGTGGGTGGAGGCAGCGGTAGCTAGGTCAGACATTTACGACTCCTGGACCGGCACCTTACCCTCACGTGAGGGTCATGGCAATCTCTCCGGGTGCCCACCTTTGACACACTGCTCCGTGATCTTCGCGGCAAGACCCCCGAGATCGATCCACAAGGTCTGAACGCCGAGCTGGCGAGCGGCACGCACGCAGCCATCATCGATGTTCGCGAGGCCGACGAGCACGCTCAGGGCGTGATCCCGAACGCGGTGCACATCCCGCGCGGGTTCCTCGAGCTCCGGATCGAGAAGGCCGTGATGGATCGCGAGACCCCGGTGGTCCTCTACTGCGCCGCCGGTACGCGCTCGGTCCTCGCCGTGCGCAGCTTGCTCGAGCTCGGCTACGCCAACGTGCGATCGCTGAGCGGCGGGTTCAACGGCTGGAAGAAGGCGGGCCTCGCGTGGGAGCAGCCGGTCGCCCTGCGCGCCGATCAGGAGGCGCGCTACTCGCGACACACGATGCTGCCCGAGGTCGGGGTCGTCGGGCAGGTCAAGCTGCTGTCGAGCAAGGTGCTGTGCATCGGCGCCGGCGGACTTGGCTCTCCCTCGAGCATGTACCTCGCTGCCGCGGGCATCGGCACGATCGGCGTGATCGACGACGACATCGTCGACGCGTCCAACCTGCAGCGGCAGATCCTGCACCAGACGGATCGCGTCGGCACCGCGAAGGTCGACAGCGCCGAGCTCACGCTGCGGGGCCTCAATCCCGATGTGAAGGTCGACAAGCACCGCACGCGGATCACCGCGGACAATGCTGTCGAGCTGATCCGTCCATACGACGTGATCATCGACGGCGCCGACAACTTCGCGACCCGTTACCTCGTCAACGATGTCGCGCTGCGGCTCGGCAAGCCCGTGATTCACGCCTCGATCTTCCGGTTCGAGGGCCAGCTGACCGTGTTCTCGGCGACCGGCAGCCCCTGTTACCGCTGCCTGTATCCGCAGCCGCCACCGGCGGAGGAGGCACCGTCGTGCGCGGAGGCCGGCGTGCTCGGCGTGCTTCCCGGCGTGATGGGCGTGCTGCAGGCGACCGAGGCGATCAAGCTGCTGCTCGGCCTCGGCGATTCGCTGGCCGGCCGGCTGCTCGTCTATGACGCGCTCAAGGTGCGGTTCCGCGAGCTCAAGCTGCGCCGCGATCCCACGTGCCCGACGTGCGGTGATGGCGTGGATCGGTCGAAGATCCCGCTGATCGACTACGAGCAGTTCTGCGCCGGCCCCAAGCACTGAACGGGCTCTGACCGTCCACGTGCTCGTGCCGCGTGCACCTGCACGTCCGAGATGATCCGGCCGCGGGCGGCGCGCGGGCCGCCGTCCGCTCGGCTGGTGGCGCGCGGATCGGGCTTGCCGGGCGGAGATCGTCGACCTGCAGGTGCCACGTGCACGTGCAGGTGTACGCGGATCGCGTTCGCCCGGGTCTCGCCGCTCGCAGCAAGGCGCAGATCGGCACGGTCGACGGCCCTCACCGCGGATCTCGTCGGGCCGCCGTCCGCTCAGCTGGTGGCGCTCGGATCGGGCTTGCACGGGGGAGATCGTCGACGTGCAGGTGCCACGTGCACGTGCACGTGCAGGTGGACGCTGAACGCGGTCGACGCTTCCGGCGATCCAGGCTGGTACACTGACGGCCGGTTGATCGCGGCAGGCCAGACCCTCGGCAATTACCGCGTCCTCGCGAAGATCGGGACGGGCGGGATGGGCGCGGTCTATCTCGCCGAGCACCCCACGATCGGCAAGAAGATCGCCCTCAAGGTGATCCATCGCGAGCTCGCGGGCAATCGCGAGGTCGTCCAGCGGTTCTTCCAGGAAGCTCGCGCGGTCAACAAGATCGGCAACGAGCACATCGTCGAGATCCACGACTTCGGGGTGACACCCCAGGGCGACCATTACTACATCATGGAGTACCTCGAGGGGCAGACCCTCGCCGCGGTGATGTCGCGAGAGAGCGCGATGGACATCGCCCGCGCGCTGCACATCGGTGCACAGATCGCGAGTGCACTCGCGGCGGCGCATGCATCGGGCGTGATCCATCGCGATCTCAAGCCCGACAACATCATGCTGATGAACCGGCTCGGCGATCGCGACTTCGTCAAGGTGCTCGACTTCGGGCTCGCCAAGATGTTCGCAGCCTCGGGCGCATCGGCCGTGCAGACCGCGATCGGCGTGCTGCTCGGGACGCCGCAGTACATGTCGCCCGAGGCCTGCGAGAGCAAGCGAGACATCGATCACCGGACCGATATCTATGCGCTCGGCGTGCTGCTGTTCCAGATGATGACCGGGCGACTGCCGTTCGACGGCGAGACGATGGGCGAGGTCCTGGTCAAGCAGGTCACCGCACTGCCTCCCGCGCCGCGCGGACTCAACCCGGCGATCCCGCCCTCGGTCGAGCAGATCCTGCTGCGCTGCCTCGCGAAGCCGGTCGACGCGCGGTTCGCCACGATGTACGCGCTGCGCGACGCGCTGCTCGATCCCGAGGCGTACCTGCGTGGCTCGCCGCCGATCGCACCGGCGCGTAGCGTCGCGCCCGGTGAGGCGATGGTCGATGCGCGCCAGGTGATGGCGCACGCCGAGGCGCGCGCGCGGCGAATGACGGGCGATGGATTGCCGCTGCCCGCGCCCGGATCGACCATGAGCGATCCGGCCTACGGCTCGCCGAGCCAGAGCCGGCAGATTCCGATTCCCGGTCTCGCGCACCCCGCGGGAACCAAGATGAACACGATGCGGATCGCGACGCCGCACGGGTACTCGTCGCGACCCCCTCGCAAGGTGTGGCCGATCGTGCTCGTGGTCGGTCTGCTGCTCGGCCTCATCGGCGGTGCGTTCGTGGTGGCCTGGTTCGGCGACGCGGAGCCCGTGGGCGAGAGCCGCGGCGCCGCAGGCCCGGCCGGATCGGGCAGCGCGATGAACGCAGCGATCACCGGTGGAGGTAGCGCGACGGTGGAGCCCATCACCGTCGAGACCGGCAGCGGCTCGGCCGTTGCGGTCCCGGTCGAGACGGGCAGTGCTTCGGCGCCAGCGACGATTCGTGAGCTCGCGAAGCTCACGCTCGATTCGGTGCCTCGCGGTGCGACCGTGTTCGGACCCGACGGGGTGGCGCTCGGCAAGACGCCGCTCAAGATCGAGTGGCCGATCGCAACGGCGGCCGTCACGTTCACGCTCAAGCTGCGCGGCTTTCGCGACAAGGTCCACGAGATCGCGGTGACCAGCAACACGATGACCCGGATCGACCTCGAGCGAATCCCGGTCGCGAACCAGGGCACGCGAGGGAGCGGCTCGGCTCGCAAGGACGATACCGGCCTCGAGCGGCCCGACTGAGCGCGCATCGCCTCCTGAACGCGCTATGCTGGGGACGATGCTGGTCGCGCTCCTCGCTTGCCTCCTGATCGCCGCCGTCACCGCGGTGCTCGCGATGCGCGCGGCCGCGGCCGAGGCGAGCAAGCAGGGCCGGCTCGTGATCGACACGGCGCGCGGCGAAGCTGCAGCACTGGTCAAGGCGGCCGAGCTCGAGGCGGCAGCGCAGCGCCGGGCGATCGAGACCGCCGCGCGCACCGAGGCTCTCGAGGCACGCACGCGCGCCGACGAAGCACTCGCCGCCGAGGAAGCGAACGTCCACCGCCGGAGCGACGAGATCGCGCGCGCACAGGCAGCGCTCGCGGCGACCGAGGATGTCATCGAGCAACGCGAAGCCGCGCTCGAGGTGGTCCACAAGGACGTCCAGTCGCGGCGCGATCGCGCGACCGGGCTCGAGAACGATGCACGCAAGAAGTACCAGAGCGCCCGCGCGGAGCTCGAGAGCCGCGCCGGAGCCCAGGCTGCCGAGCTGATCGACCGGCTCGGCCGGGCCTGGCTCGAGGATGCCCGCGCCCGCGCCGCGGCCGCGGTGCGCGCGATCGATCAGACCGCCGCGGATCCAGCGCACGACCGCGAAGCCAAGCGGGTCATGGAGATCGCGGCGACGCGGTATCACCACCACTATCTGACCGAGCGCGCGCAGAACAACCTGCGGATCGGCACCGAGCTCGTCGGCGTGCTGCTCGACAACGGTGGTTCGCTCCACCAGGGCATCCAGACCGTGTCCGGAGTGCAGCTCCTCGTCAACGACGACAAGGATGCGATCCGGCTCGATGGTCTCGACGGCGTCGGCAAGGAGTTCGTCCGCCGCGCGATCCAGCGGCTGATCAAGAAGCCGGAGTCACTCGACGACGCGCGCAAGGATCCGGAGGGCTGGGCGACACGCGGCCGCGAGGCGCTGAACCAGGAGATCCGCGCGCTCGGCAAGCGCGCGTTCCAGACGCTCGGGATCCAGAAGGCACATCCCGAGATCGTCGAGCTCGTCGGTGCGCTCAACTTCCGCACCAGCTACACGCAGAACCAGTGGTGGCACGCTGTCGAGTCGAGCTACCTGGCGGGCATGATGGCTGCCGAGCTTGGCCTCGACGAGAAGCTCGCGCGACGAGCCACGCTGATGCACGACATCGGCAAGGCGCTGACCCACAAGATCGAGGGCTCGCACGCGGTGATCGGCGCCGACATCGCGCGCCGGCTCGGCGAGCCCGAGCTGGTTGCCAACGCGATCGGTGCGCACCACGCCGACGAGCCGTGCAACTCCGTCTACGCGTATCTCGTCGCCGCATCCGATGCGATGAGCGGCGCCCGGCCCGGCGCACGACGCGAGCTCGCCGAAGGCTTCACCGCCAAGGTCGAGGATCTCGAGCGGATCGGCGCGTCGCGGCGCGGCGTCATGCACGCGCACGCGGTGCACGGCGGTCGGGAGCTGCGGGTCTACGTTCGCGAGCGCGACGTCGATGATCTGACCGTCGTGGAGCTGTCGACCGAGATCGCCGCGCAGATCTCCGACGAGATGACGTTCCCCGGGCAGATCAAGGTCACCGTGATCCGCGCGTTCGAAGCGACCGCGACCGCGAACTGATCGTCCGAGCTACGCTGGGTTCCGCGTGCGCGGCGGTCACAGCGCACGGCACGCTGCGCGCGAGGGTGGCACTCCGCGCCCGGGAGCGCAGCTCGTGGGTGAGCGCGCGCCCCACCTCGGGGCATGCGTGATGCAACCCGCGGGGCGAGCAATACGCGCAACCACGCAACCGGAGAACACATGGCCACCCGCAATCAGAACGGTCGCAACCTTTCCTCTGCTGACGAGAACCCGAGCTGGCGCCCACAGGACCAGAGCATGCGCGGTCGCGATGACCGCGACATGGACCGCGACCGCGAGGATCGCTATCGCTCGTCCGAGCGCTACGGCCAGGGCCAGAGCGGATACGGGTCAGGTCGCGCCGGCGAGGACCGCGCAATGTCCATGCAGTCGGAGAATCGCAACCAGAGCTACGGTGGCGGTCGCTTCGAGGATCGCGACGTCGGCATCGGCGCCGACGATCGGTTCAGCGGTCGCGGCGGCCAGGGCTACTACCAGGATCGCAGTGGACAGGATCGCAGCGGACAGGATCGCGGTGGTCGTGATCGCGGTCAGCAGATGTGGAGCGGCGCGCGCGAAGGCTATGGCCCGCAGGACGAGGGCATGGGCCACCGCGGGTTCGGCGGCGCTGAACAGCGTGGCTACAACAGCGGCTACAACCAGGGCGGGCAGGGTGTGCAGGGCGGCTACCAGGGCCAGCAAGGTGGATACGGCGGCTATGGGACCGATCGCATGCGCGAGGGCTCCGAGCGCATGCGCGGCACCGACAGCGGCTACGGCCAGCAAGGTGGCTTTGGCCAGCAGGGCCAGGCGGGCGGCTATGGCCAGCAAGGCGGCTATCCGCAAGGCGGCTATGGCCAGCAAGGCGGCTATGGCCAGCAGGGCGGCTATGGCCAGCAGGGCGGCTACGGCCAGCAGGGTTTGTATGGCTCGCAGCAGCGCGGCCTGCATCGCGGGAAAGGACCGCAGGGCTACCAGCGTTCGGACGAGCGGATCCGCGAGATGGTCTGCGAGGCACTGACCGATGACGAACACGTCGACGCGTCGCGGATCGTGATCACGGTCAGCAGCGGTGAAGTCACACTCAGCGGGGAAGTTCCCGATCGTCACATGAAGCGGATGGCCGAGGATAGCGTCGAGCGCGTACCTGGCGTGAACGATGTGCAGAACCAGATCAAGGTCGCGAGCGAGTCCGGCAAGCAGTCGCAGCCGCGCGGCAAGGACGGCGGCTCGTCGGGCGCGTCTAAGAACGAACCGGACGAAAGCAAGAAGCACCGCGCGTAGCGGCACAGCGTGACGTCACGCGCCCCTTCGCGGGTGCGGACATCCGACGACAGGCAAGACATGACGGTGTCTTGCCTGTCGTCGTTCCGTTCACGCCTCGGCACACGCGATGCAATCGCCTGCGTTGCCATGCGTGATGAGTACGACGAAGAAGATCCGAAGAGCCCGCACCCGATCTCGACCCGCAAGAAGGGGACGAATCCACGCGAGGACTACGAAGGCTCGCCGTGGGGACACATCCGCAAGGATGAGGACCGCGACCACCACCGCCACGTCTGAATCAGATAAACACCTGGTTCTGCGGGGTTAGGAGTCGAAGGCTACCCCTACGTAAAGGTGAGGGTTGGTCTTGACATGCCCTCTCGAGGCCCCCATAGTCGCGACAGATGGACGAAACCTCACGTTAGCGTGAGGGTTAGGTCTGGCGACGACGATGAAGGAAGCCCCCACTCATACCGACAAGCTGATGCGCGTCGGCGAGCTCGCGAAGGCGGTCGGCAAGACCGTCCGGGCGATGCACCTGTATGAGGAGCTCGGCCTGCTCGAGCCTCGGTCGCGCTCCGAGGGCGGCTTCCGGATGTACGGCGTCGAGGCGATCGACCGCATCCACTGGATCGTGAAGCTCCAGGCGATCGGGTTCACGCTCGCGGAGATCCAGGGGTTCGTGAAGGACTTCCAGGGCGCCGGCTCGGGCCGCGAGGCGACGTCTCGCGTGCGCGCGCTGTTCATCGAGAAGCAGACCCAGATCCGCGAGCAGATCACCCAGCTCCAGGTGATCGAGAACGACCTCAACGAAGCGGTCGCGTATCTCGATTCGTGTCAGACGTGCACCGACGACTACGCGCCGGCCGCCTGCGGCTCGTGCGATCACAACGGCCATCACAAGGGCGAGGCGCCACCGCTGTTTGCGGGACTGTCGCGCCGCACCGATGAGCAGCCCGTGCACGGCAAAGACAAAGACAAGACGTTCGACGTACCGGTGACCGTACTTTTCCGCGAAGGAAACAACTGATGTCCGCAGCCAAGTCATCCCCCATCGAGGTCTCCACGCCCGAGGGCGTGCAGCTCCCGATCTTCATGGACAACCACTCGACCACCGCGGTCGACCTCCGCGTCGTCCACGCGATGCTGCCGTTCTTCACGAACCACTACGGCAATGCGGCGAGCCGCAACCACTCGTTCGGCTGGACCGCCGAGGCTGCGGTCGAGAACGCGCGCGGCCAGATCGCGGCGCTGCTCGGCGGTGACGGCAAGGAGATCGTGTTCACGTCGGGCGCGACCGAGGCGAACAACCTCGCGATCAAGGGCGCGGCGTCGTTCCTGAAGAAGCAGGGCAACCACATCATCACCGTCGAGACCGAGCACAAGAGCGTGCTCGACACGTGCAAGCGCCTCCAGCGCGAGGGCTTCGAGGTCACCTACCTCACGCCCGCGAAGGACGGCCTCGTCACGCCGGAGCAGATCGTCGCGGCGATGACCGACAAGACGATCCTCGTCTCGGTGATGCTCGCGAACAACGAGATCGGCGTGGTCCAGCCGGTCGAGGCGATCGGTGCGGCGATCAAGGCGCGCAACCCGAAGTGCCTGTTCCACACCGACGCAGTGCAGGGCGCCGGCAAGATCCCGTTTGACGTCGAGAAGGCCAAGGTCGACCTCGCGTCGGTCACGGCTCACAAGATGTACGGACCCAAGGGCATCGGCGCGCTGTGGGTGCGCCGCAAGCCGCGCGTCCGCATCGATCCGATCATCGATGGTGGTGGACACGAGCGCGGCATGCGCTCGGGCACGCTGCCGGTCCCGCTGATCGTGGGCTTCGGGAAGGCGGCGGAGCTCGCCAAGGCCGAGATGGCCGACGAGGCCGAGCGCCTCGAGCGCCTGCGCACCCGCCTGCTCAAGGGCATCACGGCGAAGCTCAGCGAGACCTACATCAACGGTTCGATGGAGCATCGCCTGCCGGGCAACCTCAACATCTCGTTCGCGTTCGTCGAGGGCGAGTCGCTCCTGATGGCGCTCAAGGATGTTGCGGTGTCGTCGGGCTCGGCGTGCACGTCGGCGTCCCTCGAGCCGAGCTACGTGCTGCGCGCCCTCGGCGTCGGCGACGAGCTCGCGCACACGTCGATCCGGTTCGGTCTCGGTCGGTTCAACACCGAGGCGGAGGTCGACTTCGTGATCGATGTCGTCACCAAGAGCGTCGAGCGACTGCGGACGCTGTCCCCCCTGTGGGAGATGCATCAGGACGGCATCGACCTAAATTCCATCCAGTGGACCCCTCACTGAGCTGCTGAAAGTAGAACCATCATGGCGTATTCAGAAAAAGTCCTCGACCACTACGAGAACCCGCGCAACGTCGGCACGTTCCGCGACGACAACGTCGACACCAGCGAGCTCGGCACCGGCCTCGTCGGCGCGCCCGCGTGTGGCGATGTCATGCGCCTCGAGATCCGCGTCAAGGACGGGATGATCGCGGACGCGAAGTTCAAGACGTTCGGCTGCGGCTCGGCGATCGCCTCGTCGTCGCTCGCGACCGAGATGATCAAGGGCATGACGCTCGATCAGGCCGCTCAGATCTCGAACACCACGATCGTCGAGGAGCTCAACCTCCCGCCGGTCAAGATCCACTGCTCGGTTCTCGCTGAAGACGCCATCAAGGCGGCCATCGAGGACTACAAGAAGAAGCACGCGAAGTGAACACGATGAGTGCGACCGCCAAGACCGAAACTCCTGCTCCGGCGCCTGCGCCGACGATCTCGAAGCGCGAGATCGAGATCACCCAGGCTGCGGCCGAGGAGATCGCAAAGCAGCGCGCGAAGCGCGACAACCCCGAGGCGATGATTCGCATCGGTGTGCGCGGTGGCGGCTGCACGGGCTTCACGTACGTGTTCGAGTGGTCCGACGCCGTTCGTCCGACCGACAAGGTGTTCTCGGCGCACGGCGTGTCGATCGTCGTCGACCCGAAGAGCCTCGTGTACCTCGGCGGCATGCAGCTCGACTTCGTCCGCGGGATGATGGGCCACGGGTTCAAGTTCAATAACCCCAACGCCAAGGGCGCGTGCGGCTGTGGCGAATCCGTCAATTTCTAAGACGCCATCGCACGAGGTGCCGCAAGGCGCCGATGCGTTCGCGCTGCTCGGGTTGACGCCGGCGTTCGACGTCGATCTCGCGGTGCTGGAGAAGGCGTTCTTCGAGCGGAGCAAGGAGCTCCACCCGGACCGCTTCGCTTCGGCACCGGCCCACGAGCGGGTCGTCGCGCTCTCGAAGTCGCGCGCGCTCAACGACGCGTACACGATCCTCAAGAAGCCCGTGTCGCGCGCCGAGTACCTGCTCGGCCGTGCCGGCGTCACGATCGGTGACAACGAGCGGCTCGATCCGGCGTCGCTGATGCCGATCCTCGAGGACCGCGAGCAGCTCCAGGACGCGATCCACGGCAAGCGGCTCACCGAGGTCGCCAAGCTCCAGACGGCGATGCAGGCAACGCGCGCTCGCGAGCTCGAGCTCGTGCGCGAGCAGTTCGCTCTGGTCGAGGAGGCGCGGCGTGCCGGTGGTCCACAAGCCTCGGTCGATGAGCCGATCGCGCAGATCAAGAAGATCCTGATCCTGATGCGTTACGTCGACCGCTATCTCGAAGCGTGCGACGCCGCGCTCGACGAAGAGTAGAAGTTCATGTTGCTCCAGATCGCAGAGCCCGGACAGTCAACGGTCAAGGAGGCGTGCAAGCCGCGCGTCATCGGGATCGATCTCGGAACGACGAACAGCCTTGTGGCTCACGTCGCGGACGCATCGCCCGCGGTGATCTCGGGGGAGGGCGGACCGCTCGTGCCGTCCGTCGTGCATTACCAGGCCAACGGCGGCGTGCTGGTCGGCCGGCCGGCGCAAGCGCGCGCGATCGAAGCCCCGCACGACACGCTCGCGTCGGTGAAGCGGCTGATCGGCCGCGGCGCGAAGGACCTCGCGAGCCTGCGCTCGATGCTGCCGTACGAGATCGAGGGCGACGATCGCGTGGTCAAGATGCGCGTCGCCGGCAACCGCACGGTGACCGCGGTCGAGGTCTCGGCCGAGGTCCTGCGCGAGCTCAAGGCACGCGCGGAAGCGTCGCTCGGCGGTCCGGTCGAGGGCGCCGTGATCACGGTGCCCGCGTACTTCGATGATGCACAGCGCCAGGCCACGCGCGACGCAGGTCGGCTGGCCGGGCTCGAGGTGATGCGCCTGCTCGCCGAGCCCACCGCAGCGGCGCTCGCCTACGGGCTCGATCGCGGCTCGACCGGCACGTACGCCGTGTTCGATCTTGGCGGCGGCACGTTCGATATCTCGATCCTCAAGCTGGTCGACGGCGTGTTCGAGGTCAAGGCGACCGGCGGCGACTCCGCCCTCGGGGGCGACGACCTCGATCGCTCGGTCGCGACCGCGGTCCTCGCCGAGGCCGGCGTCGCGCTCGGCGCAGCGCGCTCGGATGACCTGACCCTCGCAGCGGCACAGCGCAGGCTGGTTGCCTCCGCGGTCGCCGAGGCGCGCCGCGTGAAGGAAGCACTGACCGACGCGCCGCAGGCGACGTTCTCGCTCGCCGGCGCTCTCACGGGCGGCACGACGATCGCGCGCGTCGTCACCCGCGCCGACCTCACGACGTTCGCGCAACCGCTGCTCGATCGCACCGGCAAGGCGTGTCGTCGCGTGCTCAAGGACGCCGAGCTCACGCGCGAAGCGCTCGATGGCGTGATCCTCGTCGGTGGCTCGACCCGGTCGCCGGTCGTTCGCGACTTCGTCGCCGAGCTGTTCGGCAAGACCCCGCTCGCGGATCTCGATCCCGAGCAGGTCGTCGCCCTCGGTGCCGCGGTCCAGGCCGACGTGCTCGCGGGCGGTCGCCAGGACGTCACGCTCCTCGATGTCGTTCCTCTGTCGCTCGGCATCGAGATGATGGGCGGCGTGGTCGAGAAGCTGATCCACCGCAACACCACGATCCCGACTGGCGCGACGCAGACGTTCACGACGTACGCCGACAACCAGACCGGCTTCGACATCCACGTGCTCCAGGGCGAGCGCGAGACCGCGGACACATGCCGCTCGCTCGCGCGCTTCACGCTGAAGGGCGTGCCGCCGATGATCGCGGGCATGGGCCGCGTCGAGATCACGTTCCTGATCGATGCCGACGGTCTGCTCAAGGTCATGGCCAAGGAGCTGACGACCGGCAAGGAAGCCTCGATCGAGGTCAAGCCGAGTTACGGGCTGTCCGACGAGGAGGTCGAGAAGATGCTGATCGACTCGTTCGAGTACGCCGAGGAAGATCTGGTCACCCGCAACCTCGTGACCGAGCGGATCGAGGCGGACCGGATCCTCGCGGCGACGCGCCAGGCATTCGCCACGGACACAGAGCTGCTCGATCCGGACGTTCGCGTCGCCGGTGAGGAAGCGATCCGCACGCTCGACGCTGCCGTCGCCGGCGGCGACTATCTCGCCATCCGTCATGCGATCGAGGCGCTCGATCTCGCGACCAAGCCATTCGCGCAGCGCCGGATGAACCGTGCGATCGCCGCGCAGTTCCAGGGTGTTGCTCTCGAGGACGCTGCCCGCAAGGTCGGCGCATAAGTTCATGCCGAAGATCACGTTCAAGAATCCGATCGGGCCCAAGTCCACCGGCCCGCTGACGTTCGAGTGCCGCAAGGGCCTCACGATCCTCGATGCCGCAGAAGAGTCCGGCGCACGGGTCGGTCACGCCTGTGGCGGCAACCTCGCGTGCTCGACGTGCCACGTCTATGTCGAGGAGGGCATCGACACGCTCGGCGAGGTCTCCGACAAGGAGAATGACATCATGGACAAGGCGTTCGATGTCCGCCCCGAGTCGCGGCTCGCGTGCCAGTGCAAGGTCGGCGACGAGGACCTCGTCATCGAGATCACGCAGGAGAGCCTGCAGGCGTGGCTCGACGAGAATCCCGACGAGCGCAAGAAGCTCGCCCAGCAGCGCGCGGCCGTGGGCTCGTAACCCGGCATCACCGACCGCGTTCGCGGTAGGATGATCGCGTGCGTCGAGCTGAGGTCGTGCTGGTCGTGCTCGCCCTCGCGGGCTGCGACCGCGTGTTCCAGCTCGAGCGCGAGGAGACCCCGGTCGACATCGCCGACGCGGCGCTTCGTCCGGGGCTGATCGTCTGGTACCCGATGGACGAGCTCGATGGGAACCGGCTGCGGGATGCGACCGGGCGCGGTCATGACGGCCTCTGTGCGCCCGAGACATGCCCCCTGCCCGTGGCCGGCGTCCGCGACGGCGCACTGTCGTTCAATGGAACGAAGAGCCTGATCTACGCGGCGAGCGCGCCGGACCTCGAGCAGCTCACGTCACTCACCGTCGCGGTGTGGATCCGACCGGAGGGGCTCCGCAGCGGCGTGGAATGCTTCGTGAGCAAGCGGTACGGCACCGGGCTCGAAAACAGCTGGCAGCTGTGCCTGCGCGACAACGCTCCCTACGTGGTCACCACGGCCAAGAACGTGGTCGCAAGCTCCACGCTGACCGCAGGATGGCATCACGTCGCGATGCGCTGGGACGGAACGTCGGTGTCGCTCACCGTCGACGCGATCGAGGTGGCGTCGGCAGACGTCCCACCCATCGTGTTCGGCGCGGGAGAGCTCGAGGTCGGAGCCGACGTCGACTTCGGCGGAACGGTCGCCGGGTTTGCGGGAACGATCGACGACGTGCAGATCTTCGATCGGATGCTGACCAGCGCCGAGCTGCTCGATCTCGTCGCTGGTCCCTGAGGGTCACCAGCTGATGACGTAGAGCTCGGCGTCGGGCTCCCAGCAGGTATCCGTGCCGGTGTACGTGATCGTCACGAGCGCCACCGACCGCGCGACGTCAGCCCACGCGGACGCGAAGAACGGCTCGTGGTGACACGCCTGCGGGCAGCTCGAGCAGGTTGGCCGATCCGGTGGCGACCACGCTGCCGGGACCGGGCTCGCGAGGACCTGGCGGTCGTCGTTCGTGACGCTCAGCGTGCCGGCGCTCCAGTCGATCACGAGGTGCTCGCCGGTTGCGCGCCGGCGCTCCGCGGGGGGCAGCTCCTGCTCGGCGCCGTGTGCCATCCGGACCCTGTCGATCGTGAGTGCCTCGAGAGGGATCAATGCATGTCGCGTGTGGAGGTCGGCGAGCAGGCGATTTCCCTCCGCGATCCGGTCCGTCAGCTCGGGAACCGCGCCCTGTGTATCGAACATCCGATCGACCTCGTCCGGTCCGAGCACGAGCAGGCTCCGCTGCTCCGCATCGCGCCGATCGCGGACCACGATGCGCAGGTTCGGATTGCCACGCGCGCCATCACCTGCGATGTCGGCGGACACGACGATCGAGCCATCCGTGGCGACGGCCGGGAGCCCGGCAGGCTCGAAGCCGTTGTCGACCCAGCGGATCGAGGGAGCCGGCGAGGGGGCGACCGCAGGTGCGCCGCGTCCGACGAGCGGCGACCGGGGCTGCGACGGGCCGCTGCTGCACGCCCCGAGTACGGCGAGCACCACGAGCACGACGCCGCGCATCGTCAGTCGACGAGCTTCAGATGATTTCCGGTGCGCGTACGCTTGCGAGGCTCGTCGTCCTTGACGGCGACGGGTGCCATCGCCACGGGACCGGGAGATTCGCCGCTGCCGGTCAGCACATCCTCGGGGACGTCCTCGGGCCACACGGTGCCGCGCTGTTCGCCCTCGACCATCGCCGCGTAGACCGCCGTCCACGGCAGGATGCAGCGAAACGGCTGGCCGGAGAACGTCAGGGTCCCCGCGATCGCTTCCTCGTCGACGGTGAGATCGCCGATCGCCGGCGACAGGTTGTAGCCGAACCGGAGCACCAGGCTCGGATCCTCGCGGAAGCGCGACGGAACGTTGACCTCCGAGCGACGCGCATCGACGTGCACGAGCACGGGGCCGCGGGTCAGCAGCTGCTCGAGGGTGCGGCGCTTGTCGGGAGCACTCGCATCGTCCTCGTCGCGCAGCGCATCGATCGAAGCGACCTCGGCGGGCTCCTTCCCGACGAGCGTCTGGAACTCATCGGCCTCCATCAGCCCGGCATCGACGGCATCACGCAGGATGCCCTCGGGCCGATCGCCGGCCGCCGCCGTGACGCGCTCGACCGTGCGTTCGCAGCGAGCAGCGTGACGGAGCACGGCACCATGCGCCGCGAGGGCGGAGTGGCTACCATCGCGCCAGCGGGCGAGGGCACGCTCGACGTCGACCAGCGACGTCGACACGCGATGCTCGATCAGTGCGGTGACGACCGCCTGCAGCCGGGCCAGGGTCTTTGGATCGCGCTCGAGCATGGAACTCCGTGACTTAGTACGAGGTCCACCGGGGGTAAAGCCCCGAATCGCTTCCAAGCGCAGCAATTTTCATGCAACGCATCACACCGGCGGATCGTGCTCGACGAGGTCCGCCAGCATCGCAATCACGCGCTCGGGGACCGCGATCGCGACGAAGGCTGCGAGATCCACCACGGCACACACCACCTGGCCTTCCGCGCACAGCGCGCGCTCCCGCGCAGGGGCCTCGGAATCTGCCGCGCGATGAACGCGGTACCGGAACGTGATCGACCTGGTACCGAGCCGCGCGACGCTGACCTCGATCTCCGCGATGTCTCCGAACTTCAGGGGGCCCTTGAAGTCGCACTCTGCGCGGACGGCTGGAAATCCGACCCGGTCCCGGTCGATCAGCTCGGAGTACGCGCGCGGTCCGATCCGCGCGCGCCACAGCTCCTCGAACGCGACGTGGAACAGGTGGAAGAACCGCGGGTAGTACACGATGCCCGCGTGATCGACGTCCGCGAATCGCACGGGCGTCGCGTACGTGAAGCTCATGGAGTCACCGCCGGGATCACGAGACGCACGCCGCACGCCGCGGGAACGCCAGGGCAGGGCGGCGCGAGCTTCTCGAGCTCGATCTCGACCTGCGCATGTGGATACAGCTCCTGGATCTTCGCGGCGATCGCACCGGCGAGCGCCTCGAGCAGCTTGAACGTCGACTTCGTGCCGAGTGCGATCACGATCTCGCTGACCTTCCAGTAGTCGACGGTGTCGGCGATCCGGTCCGACGCCGCGGCCGCTTGCAGCGAGAGCTCGAGGGTCAGGTTGACGCGGAACCGGCGTGTGCCCCGCCGCTCGGCGGCGGAGTACCCGTGATTGCCCTCGAACTCGAGGCCGCGAACGAAGACGCTGTCGGTCACGAGCGCAGGCTACTACGTTACAATCGAGCGATGTCGAGACTGCCGTGGGTGGCGTGGAGCGCGCTCGTGCTGGGCTGTGGTGGTGGTGGCGCAACGACCTCGCCGGCGATCTCGAACTCGACGGTGAAGACGGGCGCGGCGGCATCGAACGCGCTGTTCCTGATCCGCGACGGCTCGCTCGGTCCGATCACGAAGGACACGCCGGCAAATCTCACCGCGCTGCGCGACCTGCTCGGCAAGGACGGCTACGCCGTTCGTCCCGTTCACCGGAATGGCGTGGAGCTCCACGTGTTCGACGACGACGAGCCGCTGTTCTACGTGATCCCGAACGAGGACGGCACGTTGTTCAACGTTCACGCGGTCAGCGGCAAGGTCGAGATCACGCAGCATCCGCAGTGGAAGATCGGCAGCGCGTTTGCGGGCGATGACATCCTGACCAGCTGCGAGTGCTGGGGCTCGCACCCGGTCTGCTTCAAGCAGGGGGATCACGTCGCCGTCGCGTTCGAGCGCTCGTGCGATGGGCTCTCCGACGAGCGGATGCGCAAGGTGCTCACCGGGGTGCGGCTGCAGCGTGCGGTGTGGAGCCCGACGCCGTTCGGGTTCGATGGCGACGAGGCCCCGGATCCGTGCGGCGGCGTGCCGGGTGGAGTCCAGGGCGGCATCCCGGGCGTGACGCCCGATCCATGCGGTCCCTAGCGGGGCATCGACGTCGGATCCCCTCGGGAGCGTCGAGCGGCTCTACGCCTCTGCGTCCGCGGCGTCTTTGACCTTCATCAGCTTCTTCTTGATCATCGTCCGCTTCAGCGGGCCGACGAAGTCGACGAGCAGCTTGCCGGTCAGGTGATCGTTCTCGTGGAGGAGGCAACGCGCGAGCAGCGCCTCGCCCTCGATCTCGAAGGTCTGACCGTCGAGGCCCATCGCGCGGACCTTGCAACGCATCGGGCGCTTCACCTTGACGTAGATGTCGGGGAACGACAGGCAACCCTCTTCGCTGTCCTGCTGATCCTCGGAGACCCAGGTCACCTCGGGATTGAGGAACGCGACCGGCGGATCGCTCTCGGGTCGACCGGCGAGCTTGGGCTCGACGATGAACATCTTGCGCGGATCGCCGAGCTGCAGCGCCGCGATCCCGAGACCGTTCTCGGCGTACATCGAATCGACGAGGTCCTGGTAGAGCTCGCGAACAGAGGCATCGACGGTCTCGATCACCACGGAGGGTTGACGAAGACGCTCGTCGGGCCAGACGACGACGGGACGGACTGCCATGGGAGGGTCACCTTAGCATGCAGCTGTCGTCGGACGTCCCGCCGATTGACAAGGGAGCCGCCCCCAGCCATACACGCCCATCCCCATGATTACGCGGTACTCCGAGGCCAAGCTGCCGACACCGAACGGTGAGTTTCGGGTGGTGGTGTACCGGACGGGAGAACCCGTAGGCGCGGGCGGCACGGCGATCGGGACCGGTCCCGAGGAGCACGTCGCCATGGTGCTCGGCGATGTCCGCGGGGCCGACGTCCTCGCGCGTGTCCATTCGTCCTGCTTCACCGGCGAGGTGCTCGGGAGCCTGCGCTGCGACTGCCGCGGTCAGCTCGATGCCGCGCTCGCGAAGATCGGCGAGGTCGGCCGGGGCGTCCTCGTCTACCTCGTGCAGGAAGGTCGCGGGATCGGCCTTGGCAACAAGGTCGCCGCCTACCAGCTCCAGGACCAGGGTGCCGACACGGTCGACGCCAACCTCGCGCTCGGATTCGATGCCGATCTCCGCTCGTACGATATTGCCGCCGGGATTCTCGCCGACCTCGGCGTCACGAGCGTCCGGCTGATGACGAACAACCCGCAGAAGATCGCTGGTCTCGAGCGCGCGGGAGTCTCGATCGGTGCCACCGAAGCCCACTGGGTCGGCGGCACGTCGCACAGCGAGAGCTATCTTGCGGCGAAGAAGTCCAAGCTCGGGCACATCCACTAGGCACCCAGGATCGAAAGCTCCATGAACGAAGCCAGCGTCAGAGAAGCCCTCGCGAAGGTCATCGACCCCGCACTCGGTCACGACATCGTGACGTTCCGCATGGTGCGCAACGTCGAGGTCCAGGGCGAGGACGTCCTCGTCAAGATCGACATCCCGACCCACGCGTACCCGGTGCTCCAGCGCCGCGAGCTGCAGCAGCGGATCGAGAAGGCGCTGCAGGAGATCGGGGCGAAGCGGGTCACCGTCGTGACCAACGTCGAGACGGTGTTCCAGCCGGCACCGAGCGACAAGGCCGTCCTCAAGGGACCGAAGAACGTCGTTGCCGTCGCCGCTGGCAAGGGTGGCGTCGGCAAGTCGACGGTCGCCGTCAACCTCGCGCTCGCGCTCCAGCGCCACGGCGCGAAGGTCGGCCTGCTCGACGCGGACGTGTTCGGCCCATCGATCCCGACGATGCTCGGCACCCCCGAGGTCCCGGCGTCGGCGAGCAAGGACTCGCGGATCATCCCGGCGATCCACCAGGGCCTCAAGGTGATCTCGGTCGGCTTCTTCGTCGACAAGGACGAGGCGGTCGTCTGGCGTGGCCCGATGGTCCATCGCCTGCTGCAGCAGTTCCTCGGCGACGTCGACTGGGGCGAGCTCGATTACCTCGTCTGTGATCTGCCGCCGGGCACCGGCGATGTGCAGCTCTCGCTGTCGCAGCTGATCCCGATCGCGGGCTCGGTGATGGTGACGACGCCGCAGGAGGTCTCGATCGTCGATGTCGTGAAGGGCATCGCGATGTTCGAGAAGGTCGAGATCCCGATCCTCGGGATCGTCGAGAACATGAGCTACTACAAGTGCCCCGCGTGCGGGCACATGGACGAGATCTTCAGCCACGGCGGCGGCAAGCGGCTGGCGCAGGAGGTCGGGTGCGACTTCTTCGGCGAGATCCCGATCGACACGCGGATCCGGTTCGGCGGTGATGCCGGCGTGCCGATCATCGCATCGAGCCCCGACTCCGAGAACGCGATGCGGTTCATGGATATCGCGAGCAAGGCCGCACTCAAGATCGCGAGCAACGTGCTGTCGAAGCCGAAGCGGTCTCCGCGCCTCGCCGTGATCAAGTAACGCGCTCCGGAGTTGTGAAACCGCGCCTTGCCGCGCGATCGCGAAATCACTCCTCGGTACGGTGACGACGGGCAAGGAGGCGTCGTCGATGAGTGAATGGACTGTTCATCTCGAGCTCGAGGAAGGCACCACGAGCAAGTTCTGGCGCGCGCGCGTCGTCGGCAACGCGGTGTACGTCAACTACGGCTCGGTCGGTTCGGCGGGCCAGACCCACGTCACCGAGCTCGCGGACCCGGCGAGCGCTGCGATCGAGCTCGACCGGCTGATCGGCGAGATGCGAGCCGAGGGCTACACGCCGTCGGGCGGCGGGGGCGGCGAGATCGACGACGACGAGAGCGATGAGGACGAGGGCAGCGCCGATGACGAGGACGAGGCGCCGAAGATCAAGGTGCCGAAGGTGGCGCCGCCACCACCTCAGCGCGCAGCGACGACTCCACCCTCACGGCGCCCACCCGGTGCGACCCGCTACGTGCACGATGTGGGGAGCCCCAAGGTCGAGATGCACCTCTCGATCGAGGGTCCGGTCGTCCGCATCGAATCGATCGAGACCCACGGTTCGCCGGAGGCCGCCCAGCGGGCATTCGACGAGCGCAAGCGCAAGCTCGCCGGCGAGGGCTTCAGGCAGCGATGACGGACCGCGAGCGCGCGATCAGTTGACGCTGCTGTCGCACGGCGCGAGCTCGCACAGCAGATGGCTGACATGGCCGAGCGTGCGCTGCAGGCGGATCATCGGGTCGCAGGCCTCGAGCAACTCCTGACGAGCGTCGGCATCCATGATCAGCGCCGCGGCGACCGCATCCGCGCACGCTCCGGGAGATTCGAAGGCGCGCGCGAGCTCGCGGAGCTGCGAGCCACCTTGCTCGATCACCTCGGCGAGGCGATCGCACAGCATCACCAGCTTGTGCAGGTGATCGCGGGCATCCGCGGCATCGCAGGACGCATCGGGGAGGAGCTGCGCCTCGACGACGCGATAGTTGAGGTCCGACGTCAGCTCGCGCGCGATCTCGACGCGGGCGACCCCCCGGAGGAGCAGCGCGAACCGGCCATCGGGCAGCTCCTCGGAGCAGATGATCTTGCCGACGCCGAAGCGCTCGTAGACCGGAGGCCGCCCGTAGTAGGTCCCCTCGAACCCGGGCCGCAGGCGAGCGACGCCCATCAGCTGGTGGCCCGCGAGACAGTCACGGGTGAGCTCGCGATAGCGGGGCTCGAACACGTGGAGCGGAAGCAGGCCGCCGGGCAGCAGGACGCAGTTGGGCAGCGGGAAGATCGGAAGTGACGCGAGGGCGCTCGGGTCGAAGGCCGATGACTCTCGCATGGGTCCTCGCATCCCTCCGGTTAACCGAAGACGTCGATGCAGGAGCCGGTCAGTGCGTCCGGCGCGCCCAGGGGAGCGGGTGTCGCCAGGAACAACGCGGTCGCTGCAATATCGTCCGGACTCATGTCGGGCTTCGCTCCAGGCATGCCCTCGCGGAGCATGGCCGTGTCGACGCTGCCGGGACAGATCGCATTCACGGAGACCTTAGCAGCGCGGAGCTCCTCGGCAAGGGCTCGCGTGAATCCCACGACCCCATGCTTGGCCGCGCAATACGCCGCGAGCATCGGTGTGCCCTCGCGGCCGGCGATCGATGCGATGTTGATGATCCGGCCGCCGCCACGCGTCAGGTCCATCAGGAACGCCTTCGTGACGAAGAACGTGCCGTCCAGGTTGACCGCCATCACGCGGCGCCATTCGGCCTCGGTGGTCGCCACGGTGGGCTTGCGGACCACAGCACCCGCGTTGTTGACGAGGATCTGCACCGGCGCCATCGTGCGCCGCACGATCTCGGCGCCACCGTCGATCGAGGCCGAGCTGGTGACATCGACCATCATCGCCTGGGCGCGGCCACCCGCGCTGGTGATCTCCGCCGCCACCGCCTGCAGCGCTGCGGCATCGCGCGCCCAGAGTGCGACCTCGGCCCCCGCGCCGGCGAGGCGCAAGGCGATCGCTCGCCCGATGCCTCGGCTCGCTCCGGTCACGACCGCGGTCACACCGGAGAGGGGCCGACTCACTTCTGGCGGTCCTTCTTGTCGAGCTTCTTGAGGTCTTCGTCCTCGGGGTCACCCAGCTGACCGCGCCCGTTCTGCGCCGCGACGGCGAGCGGATCGACGATCGTGTTGTACGGGTACGGCATCGACTGCGACTGGCACTGGAACGACGCCTTGCTCTGATCGTCGTGGATGTCGAACACGTAGACAGGATCGCGATCACCGGCGGTTCCGTTCGAGCAGTCCTTGAGGTTCTCCCAGCCGCTACCGGCGAGCTCGCTCCACACCTTGTCGAACTCACCCGACGTCAACGATCGCGCATCGTCGATCCGGGTGCCCTTCCTGTCGATCCGCCAGCGCTTGATCGCAGGTCCGTTGGTGCAGTCCATCTGGACGCCGACTTCGTCGCCACCCATGTGGTGCGAGACGACGTAGCTGACCAGGCGGTCCTTGCAGGCGAACGACTCCTGCTCCTCGGTCGCCTGCTTCTGCCGGGCACCGCACGCGGTGATGAGCCCCAGCACACCGACAGCGAACGGCACGATCGTCACGAGGTTACGCATAATCATTGGCGAGCGAAGCGCGAAGCTCGTCGGAGCCTTCCACGCGATAGCGATAGTTCGGGTGATCGATCTCGATCGCCACCTTCGTGCTCGGGGACATCAGCGCGGTGCGTGCCTCGGGCGACAGGGGGAACCGCATGTACTGGACCGCCGAGATCCGGTCCTCGGTCGACCGGCCGGGCTCGAACGCGGCGCGGATCGCATGAGGCCCGATGTGGAGGACGACGTGCTCGTCGATCCCGACCAGCTCCTTGAGCCGGTCCTTGATGTGCTCGTCCTGCGGCAGCGGGATGAACAGCGTGGCAGCGAGCGAGCTCTCGGTCGGCATCAGCTCGTTGGCCTGTGCAATCTCGGCCTCGATCTGCGCGTCGTTGAGGTTCTCGAGGCGGCAGATCTCCTCGATCTGCAGCGTCAGCGTGAACCGGTTGTCGAACACGATCTCGACCTTGTCGCCGACGATCACGCGCCGCGCCTTCTTCATCGCGATCACGCGGTTGCGATAGTCATCCCGGATGTGCGCGTAGATCGCGGGACCCTTGATGTCCTGACGGGTGATCGGGCGGACCGGGCTCATCACCCTAAGTTACCATGCGACTGCCGTCGGTGACCCGGCCGGGGATGAACCCGAAACGAACGAAGGCGCCACGAGGGCGCCTTCATCACGAGAGCAGCGAGCGCTTACTTCGTGTTGAGGGAGTCGAGGCCCTTCTGGAACCGACCGGCGTGCGAGCGCTCGGCGCGGGCCAGGGTCTCGAACCACTCGGCGATCTCCTCGAAGCCTTCCTCGCGGGCGGTCTTCGCGAACGCCGGGTACATCTGCGTGTACTCGTAGGTCTCGCCGGCGATCGACGCCTTGAGGTTCAGCTGGGTGTTGCCGAGCGGCTCGCCCGTCGCCGGATCGCCGACGCGCTTCAGGTAGTCGAGGTGGCCGTGCGCGTGGCCCGTCTCGCCCTCGGCGGTGTCGCGGAACAGTCCGGCGATGTCGGGCTGACCCTCGACGTCGGCGACCTTGGCGAAGTAGAGGTAGCGGCGGTTCGCCTGCGACTCGCCAGCGAACGCGTCCTTGAGGTTTCCGTGGGTCTTCGTTCCCTTGAGCTCGGCCATGGTGATCGCTCCTTTTGAAGCTCGGTTCGTACCACCGTCTCTCGACGCCAGCAACGCTTTGCGAGGTTTAGCGGGCGCCGAGATAGGCGGCGAGCACCGAGACCATGTCGTCCACCATCGCGCGGGCAATCGGCCGCTGACCTGAGGGAACGTCGTTGAGGATGATCGCGAACGCGAGGGGGCTCTGGCTGTCGACCGCGACATAGCCCGCGAGGGTCAGGACCTTGTCGAGGGTACCGGTCTTCGCACGCACCCGGCCTTGCGCCGGCTGTGCGTGCCACCGGCGCGCGAGGGTCCCATCGGCTCCGCCGATCGGGAGCGAACCGAGCAGGTCGGGGCCGATCCGGTAGTTGCCGTGCGCCGCTGCCAGGAGCTTCACCATCTGCCGGGCCGAGACCTCCGACGATGCGAACAGTCCGGATCCGTTGTCGGCACGGTACGTCCCGGGCGCGAGCCCGAGCGTTGCGAGATAGGCGCGCACCGCGCCGACGCCATCGGCCCAGCTCGCGGGTGCCGTCGTCGTCCGGGTCTCGGCGCCGATCGTCTTCAGCAGGGACTCGGCGACGTAGTTGTCGCTCGATTTGTTCATGAACCGGATCACGTCCGGCAGCGGTGCGCTGTCGTGCGCGGCGATCAGCCTCGCGGTCAGCGGGACCAGACCGATGGCGATCGTGCGCTGCCGGATCGAGATCCCACGCACCGCGAGCGCGCGGCGGAACACCTCGGCGGCGAACCGCGCCGGATCGTCGACGCGGCGGCGCAGATCCCAGCTGCCTTCACCGACCCGGATCTGCCCCGAGACCTCGTACTCGACATGATCGCGCTTGGGCTTCATGTCGATCCGCAGGCGGGTGCGACCGGTCGTCACGCTGACGACCTCGCGCTTGGTGATCTGCACGTAGTCACCGGCGTCGGGCTCGAGCGTCACCGTCGCGGTGCCGCCCGGATTCGCCACGACCTTGATGGTCGCTGCGCTCCGCGCCACGCCGAGGCTCGCGACCGGCGCGCGGAACGCCGAGCGCTCCTTCGGTTGCTCGTCGAAGTGGGGCGGCTCGACGGTGTCGTCGAAGTACGAGGTGTCGAGCACCAGCCGGCCCTCGACCGCGCGGATCCCCCGCGCGACCAGCTCGTCGGCGAGCTCCTCGAGGTGGGCGACCGTCAGCAGCGGGTCGCCACGCCCGCGCAGATAGAGGTCGCCGGCGATCGTCCCGGTCTCGTCGGCCGGATCGGCGAACACCGCGGTGCGCCAGCGGAAGCCATTGCCGAGCGTGCCGAGCGCGGCGATCGACGTCAGCAGCTTGGTGTTCGACGCGAGATTGAGGCCGAGATCTGCCTCGCGCGCGAACACCTCCTCCCCGGTCACGAGATCCGTCACCGCGATCGCGATCTTGGTGCGGCCGAGCGACGGGCGTGCGGCGATCGCCGAGGCCATCCGCTCGGCGAGCCAGGCCGCCCTCGCCGCGGGCAGGGCAGGGGCCACGAGCGCGCTTCCGCTTCCGCTGCCGGCACCCTCGTCGTCGTCCACCGGCGCAGGCACGTGATCGCTCGCGGCGCTGCCTTGCGACTGCGCCGGCATGGGGTCAATACTGACCGCGGCTGCGAGCACGACGCCGAGCAGCACCCGAGATGATCGCACGTCGAAACGTTATCACGCTCATGGTGGCCATCGTGGTGGGCGCCTGCAGCCCGCGCGATCGCCGGACGCCCGACGACACGCTGGTCGTCCTGATCGAGGCGGCGATGACGAGCAGCGATCCGCGCTACGCGATCTCCAACTACGACAGCAAGCTGTCCAAGCTCGTCCATGCGGGCCTGACCGCGGTCGACACCGACTCGATGCTGCCGAGGCTCGAGCTCGCGGCGAAGGTCGAGCGAGCCGGCGATCGCATGTGGGACGTCGAGCTGCGACCCGATGCCAGATTCTCCGACGGGACTGCGGTGACCGGAGAGGACGTCGCGTTCACCTACGAGTCGATGCTCGCCGAGGACTCCGACAGCCTGTTCCATCGGGGTTTCACCGAGCGGTTCACAAAGGTCGAGGCGCTCGGACCGCAGCGGGTCCGGTTTCATCTCCGCGAGCCGCTCGCCACGTTCGAGAGCGATATCGACTTCGGGATCATCTCGCGCACCGGCAAGGGCGCAGGGCCGTACGTCGTCCGCGAGCTGACCACGAGCCACGCGGTGCTCGACATCAACCCGCACTACGTCGGCGAGAAGCCGAAGGTCCCGCACGTCGAGATCAAGTTCGTTCGCGATGCCTCGGCGCGGCTGCTGATGCTCGTCGGTGGCTCGGCGGATCTGATCCAGAACGCGGTGCGGCTCGACCTCGTCGAGGAGGTCAAGGACCGGCCGCGCGTCGCGATCACGTCGGCGCCCAGCGTGATCCTCACGTACCTGATGCTCAACAACGCGGACCCGCTGCTGAAGGACGTCCGCGTGCGCCAGGCGATCGCCCTCTCGCTCGATCGACCGGCGATCATCGCCGCGAAGTTCGGAGGGCGTGCGCGGCTCGCCAGCGGGCTGATGGCCGAGACGCACTGGTCGTACGAGCCCGACGTGCCGCACTGGACCCGCGATCTACCGCGGGCGCGCAAGCTGCTCGACGAGGCTGGGCTGGTCGATCCCGACGGACCCGGACCACGGCCGCGTGCGCGCTTCGTCTACAAGACCAGCTCGGATGCG
Source organism: Myxococcales bacterium (assembly GCA_028287135.1). GTDB lineage: Bacteria > Myxococcota_A > Polyangia > Haliangiales > Haliangiaceae > JABFXX01. The sequence continues at coordinate 58,314 of JAQBQE010000017.1, read as the reverse complement.
TTCCGGGTCACGATCGCGCGCGTGATCGCCGCGCAGCTCGCGGAGGTCGGACTCGAGGTCGAGGTCCGCTCGTTCGAGTTCGCGACGTTCTTCGCCGATGTGAAGAAGGGGACCTACCAGATCGCATCGATGCAGACCGGCGAGGTCTCCGACCCCGACTTCTACTTCACCTACTACCACTCGTCCCGGATCCCGGATGCGACGAATCCCGATGGCGGCAATCGCTGGCGATACAAGAACGCGCGCGTCGACGAGCTGACCCTGGCCGGCCGCCACGAGCTCGACCGGGCCCGCCGCAAGGCGCTCTATGCCGAGGTCCAGCGCCTGGTCGCCACGGAGGTGCCGACGGTGCCCCTCTGGCACGAGGACAACGTGGTCCTGACCCATGTCGACGTGCAGGGGTATGCGATCACCCCCAATGCCCGTCTGATCGGACTCCGGAAGGCCTGGAAACGGTAGAAGACCCCCGCTGGCTGTGGTAGTTACGGTGCCTCCATGGCCCAGGACCCAGCTACCGAGGAGCTCTTTCTCGGCATCGCGCACGCCCTGTTCGTTAACCGACTCCACGTGCTGCGCCTCACCGAGATCGTTCGTCTCGGTATCCGTCCTGATCCCCACGATCAGAACATGGAAGTGCCGCAGGAAGTCGACCGCGAGCTGATCCAGCAGGCGATCGCCTACGTGCAGCGTCACTTCCCCCAGGCGTTCAGCGGCAAGATCGAAGCCGCCAAGGCGCGCTGGATCCGGCTGGCGTAGCTTCAGCGCTCGACACGGCCGAACACGATCGGCGTGACGATGTACCACTCGCTCTGCGTGCCGGACCATCCGTAGCTCGTGGCGCCACCTTCGGCGTCCGTCAGGAACACGAGCGTTCCGATGCCGAAGCCTCCGTCGGGATCGCCGGTGCGCGAGTCGTCCTGATGGGAGCCGCGGGTCGAGTCGACGATCCGCACGGCCCACGCACCCGGCATGCCGTCGACCGGCCGGGGACGATCGAGGACGAAGCCAACGTGCCCGGTGTTCTTGCTCGGCATCCCGCGCGGACGTCGCCACGCGAAGACGTCGCCGGGCATCACGTCAGCGACCCGCGCGATCCGCTGCCAGCCCTTGCGTGCTCGGTGGGCCGGCGCGCGCTCGATCGCGGTGACGAAGTCACGGGCCACGGGGCGGCTGCTGTTCAGCGCGCGCAACGCGAGGGGCGCGGCGCGCCGAAGGATCCATGCCGCCATCCCGGAGCAATCCCAGTGATAGAGGCCGTCCTTCTCGGAGACCTTGGTCGACGGTTGATAGATCGATGCGCGCAGCGACGTGCGGATGCGCTCGACGAGGTCGACGACACGCGTGCCTGCCCTCGTCGGAGGCACCGGTGGAGGCTCGCTCGCTGCGGGGGCCGGTGGCAGCGGTCCGTCGATCGGCGCGTTGATGACCGGCCACGGCACGCCCTGGTGGATCCCGAGCTCGAGCACGCGCTGGCTCCGCGGGACGTCGGCGCGCGCGCCGGGAGTCGCGATCGCCAGTCCGCACACCACGGCAAGGACGGCCGACCGCATCGGGAGAGGATGAGCGGTCCGTCGCGTCGCTGCCATCGGAATCGATCAGACGCGTCGAGAGCGGGTCGGTAGCACTCGATCGGGTATGTTGCGCGCGATGCCTGCGTACCTGGATCGGTTGACCTCTCTGCTCGGCGCGTCGCTCGATGACAGCAAGCTCGTGGCCTTCCTCGCGGAAGGAGAGCTCGCGCCGCCCAAGCCGACGACCGATAGCACCGACTCGCGCACCGTCACCGACAAGACGCGCGGCATCGAGCTCTACTTCACGCACGCGATCGCGAGCCGGAAGTTCTACCCGCCGAAGAAGACCGGCAAGGCATACGTCACCTACCTCGAGCGCATCCTGATCGCGGACGACTTCAAGGATCCGCTGCCGCTCGGCGTCACCCGCACGATGGGGAGACCGGAGCTCGTGGCCACGCTCGGCGAGCCGTCGCGGACGCCGATCGGAGACGAGGTCTACGAGAAGGAGATCGCGCCCGGCGCGATGCTCAACATCGGCAGGCATCCCGAGAAGGGCATCCGCAACATCTGGCTCACCGTGCCGCAGGGCTTCGAGCTCGACGTCGATGCGCTGCACTTCGAGGCGATGCCGCCGGAAGGCAAGCCGGCGCACGCCGATCACCTGGCGACCGGGATGCTTCTCGCGTGGGCGGCGGACCGCGTCGGCCTGGCGCCGCACCTCGCGACCACCGAGAAGGCGAAGGCCCTCGCGAAGCGCGAGATCACCGGTCGCGAGCTCCTGATCTCCGAGCTCGGTAGCTCGCTGCTCAGCGAGGATCTCGATCCTCGGCTCGAGGACTTCCTCTACTTCTACACGCACCGGCTGTTCGACGTTCCCGACGAGGCGCGGCGGGCCAAGGACGAGGTCGCGTACACCGACGACTATCTCGCCACGTTCAAGAAGGTGATCAAGAACCCGTACCTCGTGCCCGACTCGTGGGAGGCGTTCGATCGGCTCGCGCCGATCCTCGACGCGCGGTGGGCGGACTACCAGCAGACGAAGTTCCTGACCCCGGCGCCCAAGGGACTCTACGAGGCGGCGAACAAGAAGCGCGAGGCGCAGACCATCAAGGTCGACACCACGCCGACCGCGAAGGCGACGGTCGCCGGCGGCACCACGGAGAAGCTGATGGCGATCGTCGGCCGCTCGACGAGCGAGCCCGAGGTCAAGTCGGTGTTGACCGCGCTCGGACTTCCGGTCGGCACCACGATCGATCAGCAGGCCGTGCCGAAGCTCGGTGTGTCGTACATGGCGGTCCGGTTGCCGAAGTCGCGGATGCCGGCGGGGCTCCCGCAGAAGGCCGTCGTGATCATCGACGTCCGGTTCAACGCCAAGGGCAACAAGGAGTACGTGCGAGGCGCGGGCTCCGACGTGATCTACGCGCAGTATCCGGGCCCGCTGCCGCAGGGGCTGACGTTCGGCGATGATCGCGAGGCGGTGCACAAGCGGATCGGCAAGCCGACGCGCAGCAGCGAGGAGATCGATCACTGGAACATCGGCGAGCGCGAGCTCACCGTCTGGTACACGAAGAAGGGCAACGCCGTGAAGGAAGTCGTGTGGGCGATGCCTCGCGGCTTCGACGACGACGACGAGTAGCCGCGCGTTACTTCGTCTTGGTCTTCGCGGCGGCCTTGATCGTGTCGATCTCGGCGCGCCGCTCCGCGAGCTGCTTCTCGAAGCCCGACTGCATCGGTTCGTAGATCCGCTCGCCGACGATCGCGTCGGGCAGGTAGTCCTCGGGGACGTAGTTGCCCTCGAACTCGTGCGGGTACTTGTAGTCCTTGCCGTGACCCATCGAGCGGTCGAGCGCCGTCGAGCCCGGGCGAAACCTGGCGGGGACAGGAAGGGTGCCGCGCTCGCGCACGAGCTTGCGCGCGGCTGCGTACGCGGTCAGCGCGGTGTTCGATTTCGGGGCGAGCGCGAGGTAGGTCACCGCCTGGGTCATCGGCAACACGCCTTCGGGCAAGCCGACCAGCTCGACCGCTTGCAGCGCCGACACCGCGACGACGAGCGCCTGGGGATCGGCGTTGCCGATGTCCTCGCTCGCGAAGATCACCATGCGGCGGAGCACGAACCGTGGATCCTCGCCGGCCTCGATCATTCGCGTCATCCAGTACACGGCGGCGTCCGGATCGGAGCCGCGCATGCTCTTGATGAACACCGAGATCACGCCGTAGTGCTCGTCGCCTGCCTTGTCGTAGAGCAGGCTGCGTCCCTGCGCTGCCTCGGCGATGTGCTCGGCCGTGATCGCGGCTCCCGGGGTGTCGCCTGCACCGCGGCGCGCGAGATCCGCCGCGACCTCGAGCACGGAGTACATCCGTCGTGCGTCGCCTTGCGCGGCGGCGATCAGCTGCGCCGTGACTTCGTCATCCAGCGTGACATCGAGTGCGGCGAGGCCGCGCTCGCGATCGGCCACGGCGCGTGCCGCGAGGTTCGCGAGCTCCGTGTCCGCGAGCGCCTCGAGCCGCACCACGCGCGTGCGTGACAGCAGTGCAGCGACCACACCGAAGCTCGGATTCTCGGTGGTCGCGCCGATCAACGTGACGGTGCCGGACTCGACGTGCGGCAACAACGCGTCCTGCTGGGTCTTCGAGAACCGATGGATCTCGTCGATGAACAGCAGCGTGCGTGCACCGAACTGATCGCGGCGCTCCGCCGCCTTGGCGACGGCCTCGCGCACGTCCTTGACGCCTGCATCGACCGCCGACAGGGATGTCAGCTCGGCTTTCAGCGCTTCGCCCAGCAGCCGCGCGAGGGTGGTCTTCCCACTCCCGGGAGGTCCCCACAGGATCAGTGACGGAAGGGCGCGACCCGGTGCCAGGTTTGACAGGATGCGCCCAGGACCCACCAGGTGCGCTTGCCCCACGAGCTCCTCGAGGCTGCGGGGCCGCATCCGCTCCGCAAGGGGCTGCCCGACCTGGCGCTTCTTGGCGCTCTGCCCGAAAAGATCCATGTCTGAAGGTGGATACCCCAAACCCGAGAGCTGTGCAGGGCTTACACCACGCGTGGCGCGCCGCGTCGTGTTGTGGTCCCAGAACCACGCCCTGGTGACACACCACCCGGCAAGTGGGGCTACCAGCGGGAGCACCCGGGATGGAGATCCAGCGGGTTGTCCAGGTTTCGGCCCGAACGCCCCCGCGATCTCGCATGGCACGACCCCTGCTACCTGTCTCCTCATGCTCGTCGAGATCGTCTTTCAGTATCGCACCCTGCTCGGGAAGTGCGATCTGGGCGTCGGCCTCGAGTGGGACGAGATCGAGCAGCTCACGGCGATCGAGGCCGCGTTCGCGCCGGTGGCCGATGATCGCCGGATGAAGTGCGGCCGCAAGTTCCGCCGCGAGGCGACCAAGCTGACCGCGCTGATGCGTGGCGATCGGATCAACGATCGCGTCGACGTCGTCGAGATCGGCCCCGGTGGTTTCGTCGTTCGCAACGCGCCGTTCGTCGCGCGCGGTGAGCAGGTCGAGATCCAGGTCGATGTCGGCGACAACTCGTTCCGGTTCCGCGCGCAGGGCGTGTGGATGAAGGACGACGGCGATGACTACAAGGTCGGCCTCGCGCTGATCGGCATGCCGGTCTGCCTCCACAAGGCAGCCGTCAGCAAGCACGAGTCCGACGTCGTCGACGAGATCGCCGCCGCCGCCTGAGTCGCGCGCGTAGGGCTCGCCCTACGTGACGATCAGCGGCGCGCCGACACAACGAAACGTCTCCCCCGGTCGACTCGGTCTGGTGATGCTGCCCGCGACCATCGCGGCATGCACGCCGGGCGATCAGCGCTCGGCGAGTTTCTCGTCCGATCCCAGGAGTCGTATGTCCAAGTTTCGCGTTCTCAAGGTCCTCTCCGTCTGTTCGCTTCTCGTCTCGTCCGCCGCCACGGCCGCGACCACCGGCACCATCACACTCGGCGGCACCGTTACGACGACGCTCGAGGTCACCGTGACCGACACGGCGGGCGCGTCGGCGCTCAACCTCTCGGCAGGCGAGAAGATCGCGCAGGTCGCCGACCTCGCGATGACCACGAACAACGATCAAGGCCTGACGCTGACCGCCTCGTCCGGGGACCTGACCAAGGCCGGTGGCCAGCCGATCTCGTTCCAGACCACCACCGTCGCGGACGGCGCGGCCGCACCGCTCGCCGCAGGCTTCCTGATCGCATCGGGTACCAACTACACGGTCGGCACCGTCGCTGCAGGTTCGGTCCTGAAGGACGTGTACATCATGTACACGCCTGCAGCGAGCCAGGACCCGGGCGCCTACGGTGGAACGATCAGCCTGACCGTCTCCGACAACTGAGCCGGCCATGCGTTCGCTCCGCTCCCATCTGGGCATCGTGACCGCGGCGCTCCTCGCGTGTCATCCGTTCGCGTTCGGCGCTCCGGCGCTGATGGCGCAGGGGACCGCCGCGGCCACGAGCCTCGCCATGGATGGACGGGGCAGCGCATCGACCCACGTCGTCAAGATCGGGGTGCTCTCGGTGTCCACCACCGCCGCCGCAGGGCTCACGCTCTCGGTCCGGTCGGGGAGCTTGACCAAGGCCGACGGCAGCACCCCCGTTGCATTTCAGGTCGTGCTCGTCGACCGCGATGCCGCAGCGCCATCGTCGGCAGCGTTCATGACGCCGTCGGGGATGATCTACACGTTCGCGACATCCTCGGCGGTCACGGTCGAGAAGGACCTCTATATCAAGTACACGCCGGTCCCGCTCCAGGATCCCGGCTCGTACACGGCGAGCGTCGATCTCGACGTCGTCGACAACTAGCCAAGGACTTCCATGAAGGCAGCGTTGTTTGTGATCGCAGTGGCGGTGATCGTCCAGCTCGTGGGCGAGACCGCGAGCGCGGCGTATCAGCTCGAGCCGATCTCGCGCGTGTTCGCGCCGTCCGGCTCGCAAGCCACGCAGTCGTTCGAGGTCGTCAATCCAGGACCGGAGCGCGTGGCCCTGACGATCTCGTTCGCGACGCTCGAACGAGACGAGGCGTACGCCGAGAGCAACCACGATGCGGACGATAACTTCCTCGCGTACCCGTCTCAGCTCGTGCTCGCGGCAGGCGCGCGGCAGACCGTGCGCGTGACGTGGCTCGGCACGGCCACTCCCACGCGCGAGCTGACCTTCCGGATCATCGTCACGCAGGTTCCGATCGAGGCGCTCGACCCGACGGCTGCACCCGATGTGCAACCGGTCGGCCAGGTGCGCGTGCTCCTCAACTACCGCGGCACGGTGTTCATCCGGCCCCCGAAGGCCACGCCGAAGGTGTCTCCGTCGGGTGCGGTGCTCGTGATGGACAAGGATCGCCACGCCCTCCTCTCGCTCACGCTCGCCAATTCGGGCACTGCGATGGGGCTGGTGACGAGCTGCAGCGTGCGCATCGCGCCCGCCCATGGCGGGCCGGAGGAGGTGGTGCCTGCAGCGAGCCTCGCGCCGCTCCACCACACACGCATTCTCGCAGGCGACAAGCGCCGCTACCTGGTCGCATGGCCTTCCGACCTGGAGGTCGGCCCCGTGAAGGTGAGTGGCCGATGCTCGGTCGAGCCGTAGCGCGGCCACGCTCGACCCTCCTCGTCCTGATCCTGATCCTGATCCTGATCGCTGCTCGCGCCTCCGCACAGCCGACGCCGGCCGGTGCCGGCGCGAGCGCCACGGATGCCGAGGTGTTCGAGCGTGTCTTCAAGACCCATCGCGGATCGCAGCATGCGCCGGTCATGCTCGTCGTCGATGGGTTCGTCGTCGCGCCGATCGTGATCGAGCTCGCGCGTCCGGACGCGTCCCCGATCGTACCGTCGGCTCCGATCCTCGCGGCGGTCAGCCCGAAGCTTGGCTCCGACGCTGCGCGACGCCTCGCAGCCGTTCTCCGCACGCAGCGAGTCTCCGTCGACGTGCTGCGCACCGTCGGGCTCGAGGTCGTCTATGACGTGCGGAAGCTCGAGTTGCAGATCACCATTCCGCCGTCGCTGACGAAGCGAGCGTCGCACGATCTCGGCCGTCGAAGCCCACCCGATGCAGTCGGCGCGGTGCGCCCGAGCGACGTGAGCGGATACGTGAACGTCACCGCGCGTGCGGCCGCATCGGCACCGGTCCACGTGGCCCTGGATTCGGCGCTCAACGTCGAAGGCTGGGTTCTCCAGGGACGGGCTGATGTCGTCCATCAGTCGAGCTTCGGCATGGCTCCGGTCGGCGTTCATCGCGGAGATGTCCTGGTCTCGCGCGACGTACCTGCGCACGCACTGCGCTACGTCGCGGGTGACTTCGCCGTTCCGTTCGCAGGACTCCAGCCGAGCTTTCCGGTGATCGGAGTCGGTGTGATTCGTAACTTCGCGATGCAGCCGTACCGCGTCGTGCAGCCCGTGGGGGCGTTCGAGTTCGTGCTCGAAACACCTTCCACCGTCACGGTGGTCGTCAACGGTGCTCCGGTCCAGACGCTGGCGCTTCCTGCGGGACGACACGACCTGCGCGATCTCCCGCTCGCCGCGGGCGTCAACGAGGTCGAGCTCGTGATCCGGGATCAGGCAGGGCTCGAACGCCGGGTGTCATTCTCCCTCGCGAGCCCCAACGAGCTGCTCGCACCGGGCGTCGTGCAATTCTCGCTCACCGCGGGCTTCCCGCTCGTGGACGATGCTGGCTTGCGCAGCTATGACTTCTCCCGGCCGATCTTGTCGGGACGTCGCCGCTGGGGCGTGACGTCGAGGATGACGGTCGGGGCGTCGCTGGACTCCTCGCTGCAGCGCCATCGAGCCGGCGGCGAGCTCGCGATGGCGACGACGCTCGGCAACCTGGCGCTCGACGCGTCTGCGAGCTGTGACCTCGAGGACGGCTGCGGTCACGCGGAGAGCTTGCGATACGACTACACGCGTGGCGCCCGTGGTACGACGAGCACGATCGCGATCGTGGGCCGCCATACGTCATCACGCTTTCACGACATCACGAGCGTCGCTGCGAATCGGTACAGCAACGACGTCTCGGTCTCGACGATCCGTGGCCTGAGCGAGCGGCTGATCGCACGGTTGACCGCGCGCTACCAGGTCGGCCGCGCGTGGCCCGATGCCCAGGAGCTGTCACTCGGCCTGTCCCACTCGTTCGGACGGCTCGGCCTCAACGCGCTGGTGGCCGCGCGCAACGACGGCATCGCCTCCCCCGAGGCCCGGATCTTCGTGAGCGCTCAATGGGCGCTTCCCGAGCGCCAGGGATCCGTGCACGCGCTGTCGCGCGCGAGCACCGCGACCGGCATCGCCAACGAGATCACGTACACGACGAGCGGTGGTCCCCCGCCCGGAAGATTCGTCTCCTCGATCACCTTGAAGCAGAGCGCGCGTGACGTCGATGCGGCCGGTACGGTCGGCTACACCGGCGATCGATTCACATCGTCGGTGTCCCTCGGGACGGCCGTCGGCCGGGACCACGGAGGCGTCGCTCCGACCGCCTCGGTCGAGGCGTCCACGGCGCTGGCGTTCGCGGGCGGGCGCGCTGCATGGTCCCGCCCGATCGCGGGGAGCTTTGCGATCATCGAGCGTCACCGTGTGCTCGACGGAGTTTCGATCCAGGTCAACCCGGTGCTCGGCGGACATGCGGCGGAGACGGACTCGTTCGGTCTCGCGGTCGTGCCCAACCTCGAACCGTACCGGGTGGGCAGGATCACCGTGGCCGCACCGATGTTGCCGCTCGGCGCCTCTCTCGGGCCGGAGCTCCATGTCGTCCTGCCCACGTACCGGAGCGGCACCTTGATCCGGGTCGGGGAGGAGGGCACGGTGTTCCTGCGCGGGACGCTTGTCGATCCGGACAGCCAGGCGCTGGCATTCGCGGTGGGAGAGGTGAACGCGCTCGATCACCACGATCGACCGGCGATCCCGCTGATGACCAATCGCGCTGGGCGGTTCAGCGTGATGGGGCTCACGCCGGGCCGCTACGCGATCCGGTTGTCGGGCGCCGGACGCCGGTCGGCCGAGGTCGTGATCCCAGCGGGGTTCTCGGGGGTGTTCTCAGCCGGGACGATCACCGTGCGTGAAGCAGCGTCCGCGTCGGACCCGTGAGCTGGCACGGCGGAGGGCTGTGCTCGCCCACCTTGACGATGCGGCGGGACCACCTACAGAATCCGCCGGTGCGGTCGATGACGGGTAGCGAATGAACGGGGTGGTTTCGAGCGAGGCGCTGGTTCGGCTTCAGGGTCAGGCGCTGACGATGCTGGTCGCCGCGCCCCCCGGCGACACCATCGCCGCAGATCTCCTGCCGGTGCTCGGCAATGAGCTCGCCTGTGTGGCGTGTGGGCTCTGGATGACGGAGGGCGACCGGCTCGTTGTCCGCGCCACCTGGTACGCGGAGAGCTATGTGGTTCCGATCGAGGGCGCGACGCGCGCCACCGATGTGTGGACGAGCGGCCAGCCCCTCGCGGATGAGGACGGCATCTGGATCCCGATCCAGTTCGGCGGGCACGCGATCGGGGTGTACGAGCTTCGGCAGTCGGCCGCATCGGCACTGACACCCGAAGGCCTAGAGACGCTCGCGACGATCGGACGCGTGTTCGGGCGCTACATCGTCAACAGTCGCGATCGTGCAGCGCTGCGGGAAGGTCAGGAGAAGGCCCTGGCGCATGTCGAGGAGCTGCTGCGCGCGACCCAGACCAAGCTCGCGCACCTCGAGCAAGCGGGCGTGATCGGCATCGTCACCTCGGGCGCGGACGGCATCATCGTCGACAGCAACGACGCGTTCCTCGAGATGTTCCAGGCCACGCGCGAGGATCTCGTCGCGCGTCGGATCCGGTGGGACACCCGGACCCCACCCGAGTGGGAGGCCGCGGATCAGCTTGCGGTGCAGCAGCTCCTCACCACGGGCGCCGCCCAAGCGTACGAGAAGGAGTTCCTGCGCGCAGACGGATCGCGGATCTCGGTGATCGTCGGTGCAGCGGTCACGGACCGGGACCGCATGCGTGCGGTCTGCTTCGTCCTCGATATCACCGACCGCAAGCGAGCGGAGCGCGAGCTCGAGAGACTCAACAGCGAGCTCGAGACGCGCGTCCTCGAGCGCACCGCGCAACTCGAGGCGCACCGCGAGAGGCTTGCGGACTCCGAGAGCCAGCTGCGTGCACTCGCCGGCAGGCTCATCGGCCTGCGCGAGGAGAACGGCGCAAAGCTCGCGCGCGAGATTCACGATGTGCTCGGGCAGGAGCTCACGGGCCTCAAGATGGACGCATCGTGGCTGGTGCGCCGGCTCGATCAGCCCGTGACCGACATGGAGCCCACGCGCGACCGCCTGCATTGCATGATGCGCGGGATCGAGAACTTGATCGGTACCGTGCGCCGGATCGCGACGGATCTCCGCCCGGGCGTGCTCGACGATCTCGGGTTGATCGCCGCGCTCGAGTGGTATGCGCGAGACTTCGGCAGTCGCGCCGGGCTCGCGGTCACGATCAAGACGCCGCCTCAGCTCACCATGGACCGCGATCTGGCCACCGCACTGTTCCGGATCACCCAGGAGCTGTTCACCAACGTGGTTCGCCACGCCGAAGCGACCAGGATCCAGCTGACCTTGACGCCGACGTGCGATGCTCTGGAGCTCGGTGTACGGGACGACGGGATCGGTCTGCCTGCGACCGCGATGAGCGCTTCAGGCTCGCTCGGACTCGTTGGGATCCGCGAGCGCGCGCTGGCGTTCGGTGGATCGTTCACGCTCCGGCCTGCTGATCAGCGCGGGACCCAAGCGATCGTGCGAATCCCGGTCTCCCCGGCGTGGGGCCCGTGAACATCCTCATCGTGGACGATCACATGATCGTGCGGCGCGGGCTACGCGATCTGCTCACCGAGGAGTTCCCGAGCTCCTCGATCGTCGAGGCCACGAACGCGGAGGAGGCTCTCCGCCACATTCACGCATCCGCGTTTCAGCTCGTGATCCTCGACATCGCCATGCCAGGGCGGGGCGGGATGGATGCGCTCCCGCAGATCCATGCCGCGCATCCCGAGATGCCGGTGCTCGTGCTCAGCGCACACGCCGAGGAGCAGTACGCGATCCGCGCCCTGCGGGCCGGCGCGGTGGGTTATCTGACCAAGGACAGCGCGAGCGACGAGCTGATCACAGCGACGCGCAAGGCCCTCGCGGGCGGCACGTATATCACCGCGTCGCTCGCCGAGCATCTCGCGCGAGACGTGCGCAAGGCGCAGGGGCGCCCCGCTCACGAGATGCTCTCGGATCGCGAATTCCAGGTCCTCAAGATGCTCGCCGCGGGTAAGCCCGTGAAGCAGATCGCGGCGGAGCTCTCGCTCAGTGACAAGACGATCAGCACGTACCGGGCGCGGCTCCTCGACAAGCTGGACATGAGCTCGAATGCCGAGCTCGTGCGCTACGCGATCGAGGCCGGTCTCGTGGATTGAGCTGTAGGGCAATCCCTACACTCGAATCGTAGTCGGGCCTGACAGCGTGAGGTGAGCGCTCGCGCCACAGTGACGGCGTGAGTGTGGGGCCTCGGGTCTTGATCATCGACGACTACGCGCTGATCCGCGATCGACTCGAAGAGGTCATCCTCGCCCACCGTGCTGATGCGCGGATCGGCAAGGCCGCAGATGTGCGGTCCGCGATCGCGTGCGCTGCCGAGGTCGACTGGGATGTCGTGTTGCTCGACATTCATCTCCCCGATGGCAACGGGATCCAGGCGTTCAGTGCTCTGCGCGGGCTGCTGCCGCGCGCGGCGATCGCCCTGATGACGGCGTTTCCCGAGCCCACGTACATCGAAGCGGCGAATCGCCTCGGCGCCGTCGCGCTGCTGTCGAAGCAGGAGGTGTTTCAGAGCGTCGGGGATGTCCTGGCGAGGTCCATGGCGGCATCGCCGCGCAAAGGGGAGAGTCATGAGTGAATCGCAGCCCACGTTGGCGTCCGAGCTCGAGCACGTCGGCGATGCGATCCTGATGATCGACACCTCGGGCACGGTCCAGACCTGGACGCCCGAAGCCGAGCGCTTGCTCGGATACTCCGCGAGCGAGGCGATCGGGCAGCCGCTGACCGAACGGCATCTCGCGGAGATCCAGGAGGTGCTCGCGACGGGCGAGGATCGCTACGAGGTGACCGAGTGGTGGGTGCGGCGCGATGGCTCACGCTTCTGGGCGCAGGTGACTGCGCGCCCGGTCGTCGATCTCTGCGGCCCTCTCCAGGGCTACGCGGTCATGGTTCGCGAGCTATCGGATCAGATACCCACACCCGCGCCGGTCCTGGCGGAGCCGGCGTCGTGATCGGCGGCATCGGTCCGCTCGACGGCGTGTGGCTGCAGGCGCTGCTCGGGCACAGCCAGGAGGCGATCTCGCTGTTCTCGGCCCACGGGGTCACCCTCTACATGAGCCCGTCCGCGAAGCACGTGCTCGGCCGGCCGGCCGAGGACTTCATCGGAACGATCGGGATGTCGTGGGTCTTCGACGAGGACATCCCCGCAGTGCATGCAGCGATGCAGCGTCTCGCGGACGATCCGTCGATGCACGCGTCGAGCGAGTTCCGCGTGCGGTGGCCGGACGGTTCCCTGCACTGGATCGAGGCGACCGGGACCCACTTGCTCGCCAATCCGGCCGTCGGCGCGTTCGTCGCCAATTTTCGCGATGTCACCGCGCAGCGGGCCGCCGCCGCCGAGCTCCGCGAGAGCGAGCTCCGCTGTCGCCAGCTCATCGAGTACTCGCCCGCGCCGATCATCGTGCACGTCGATCACAAGATCGCGTTCGCGAACGCCGCCAGCGCACGCGTCCTCGACATTGCGGATCCGAAGGAGCTGATCGGACGCTCCCTCCTCGAGTTCGCAGCACCGGGCACCGAGCAGCAGATGGCCGAGCGGCTGAGGACCGTCCTCGTGGATCGGACTCCGATCGAGCACGTGGAACAAGCGCTCGTCCGCAGCGATGGCCGCGAGGTCCGGGTCGAGGTCAGCTCGATCCCGTTCATCCATGACGGTCAACCGGCGATGCTCGGGATCGCGCGCGAGATCACGCAGCACGCCGAGGCCGAGCACCAGATCGCGAAGTCTGCGCACGAGGCCGATCTCGAACGGCGCAGACTCGAGACCACGCTCGCGGCGCTGCCGGTCGGCGTGTGGATCGCGGATGAGAAGGGTCGCTTGGTCCAGAGCAACCCGGCTGCCGATCGGATCTGGGGAGGACGCGTACCGATGTCCCGGACTCCGTCCGAGTACGGCCAGTACCGAGGCTTCTGGCCAGCCAACGGCGCACCGGTCGAGCCCGACCAGTGGGCGCTGGCACGCACGCTCCGGACCGGTGAGACCATCGTCGCCGAGGCTGTCGAGGTCGTGCGGTTCGACGGCACGCGAGGTCACATCCTGAACTCGACCGCACCGGTCCGCGACGAGCACGGCACGGTCGTCGGTGGCGTGGTCGTGATCCTCGACGTCACGGAGCGTCACGAGTCGGCGCGCGAACGCGAGCAGCTGATCGCGTCGCTCGAGTTCGAGCGCCGCCGGCTGGGGACGCTCCTCGAGAAGGCGCCTGCGTTCATCGCCGTGATGCGCGGAGACGACCACGTCATCGAGTTCGCCAACGAGGCATTCTACGAGACGGTGGGCCAACGGGACGTGATCGGCAAGCGCGCGATCGATGCGGTCCCCGAGGTTCGCGGCCAGGGCTTCCACGAGGCAATTGAACGCGTCTACCGCACCGGTGAGCCATTCGTCGGCAAGCGAATGCCAGCGCAGGTCCTGCGATCCGGCAACCTCGAGCAGCGCTACCTCAGCTTGATGTACCAGGCGCTTGTCGAGGCCGATGGAGCACGGACCGGCGTGTTCCTTCATGGCGTGGACGTGACCGATGAGACGCTTGCCGAGCAGCGAATCCGCGCCCAGTTCCACGGCGTGCCGGTTCCGACGTTCGTGTGGCGGCGGGGCGCCCTCGCGGGGATTCGACAGTTCGTGCTCGCCGATTTCAACGAGGCGGCGGTCCGGATGACGCACGGACGGATCGGTAGCTATCTCGGCGTCACCGCGAGCGACTTCTTCTCGGAGTCGCCGGGCTTGATCGATGACATGCAGCGGTGCCTCGACAGCGGCGACGTGCTGCAGAGCGAAATGGATCACAAGATGAAGACGACGGGGGAGTCACGTCGTCTGCACGTGACGTTCTCGTCGGCGCCGCCCGACATGGTCCTGCTCCACGCCGAGGACGTCACCGAGAAGCGCCGGCTCCAGCAGCAGCTCCAGCAGGCGCAGAAGATGGAGGCGGTCGGTAGGCTCGCCGGCGGGGTCGCTCACGACTTCAACAACATCATGTCGGTGATCCTCAGCTACAGCCAGATGAACCTCGAGGAGCTCAAGCCCGGTGATCCGCTGCGCAACGATCTCGAGGAGATCAACATGGCGGGACTGCGCGCGGTCAGCGTGACCCGTCAGCTCCTGGCGTTCAGCCGCCAGCAGATCCTCCAGCCGACCGTGCTCGATCTCAACCACACCGTGCTGAGCCTGGAGACGATGTTGCGCCGCCTCCTTGGCGAGGACATCGAGCTCTCGCTTCTCACGACGAACACGATCCGCCGGGTGTTCGCGGACGCGAGTCAGATCGAGCAGGTGATCATGAACCTCGTCGTCAACGCGCGCGATGCCATGCCGACGGGAGGAAAGCTGACGATCGAGACCTCGAACATCGATCTCGACGAGTGCTATGCCAGCGGGCACGTCAACATCAAACCCGGGCGCTACGTGATGCTGGCGGTCAGCGACACCGGCGTCGGCATGGACGATGCCACCAAGGCCCAGATCTTCGAGCCGTTCTTCACGACCAAGGGTCCAGGCAAGGGCACCGGACTCGGCCTCGCGATGGTGTTCGGTATCGTCCATCAGAGCCAGGGACACATCTGGGTCTACAGCGAGCCGGGCAATGGCACGACGTTCAAGATCTATCTGCCACGCGCGGAGGGAGCGTCGGAAACGATGCAGCTACCGGTGGCGAGCGTCGCGCCCGTCGGCGGCACGGAGACCATTCTTCTGGTCGAGGACGACGACGGCGTGCGCGTGCTGGCACGCACGATCCTCCGCAGGGCCGGGTACACGGTGCTCGAGGCGCAGAACGCGGGGGAGGCGTTTCTCGTCTGCGAGCAGTTCACGGCGACGATCCACCTCCTGTTGACAGACGTCGTCATGCCGCGGATGAGCGGGCGCGTGCTCGCGGAGCGACTGCACCCGCTGCGTCCGCAGCTGAATGTCCTCTACATGTCGGGCTACACCGACGATGCAATCGTGCATCACGGGATCCTCGAGTCCGGGGTCGCCTATCTGCAGAAGCCGATCACGATGGACAACCTGCTGCGACGGGTCCGCGAGGTGCTCGGCTAATCTCGGCTCATCTAGCGATCGAGCAGGCGCGACAGCAGGTGGAAGCTGCGCGGCGGCAGCGTCTCGCCACGCCACGCGAGCGCGCGGGTCAGCACCATCGCCTTGTCGGCGGTGGTCAACGACGGGCGCTCGGCCGCGAACAGGTTCGCGCCCACTCGATCGATCTTGTCGAGGATCCGCATGCCGCCGTGCCACGTCAGCGCGAGCTCGACCGCGAGGTCGGCGCCGACGATGTCGACCAGAGGACGTGCGCGCTCGAACAGGGCGCGGGTCCGCGCGACCTCGTAGCGAACGAGTGCACCGACCGCCGGCGTGTTGCGGCGGTTCGCGATGTCCGCCTCGGTGACGCCGAAGTGGCGGAGGTCCTCGGCCGGGATGTAGACGCGACCGCGCTGGAAGTCGGCGGGGATGTCCTGGATCAGCCGCGCGATCGCGACCGCGCTCGACAGATCCTCGGAGTACGCGTGGAGCTCGGCGGCACGGTAACCACCGATGTAGAGCAGCAGACGACCGACGGGCTCGGCAGCCTGACGGGTGTAGCTGCGCAGCTCGTCGAACGTCGAGTAGCGGCGGCGCTCGAGGTCGGTCCGGATCCCCGACATCAGCTCGGCGAACTCGGTGATCGGCAGCGCGAACTTGTCGACGGTGTCGGCGAGGGCGACGAACAGTGGGTGATCGGCGTGACCACGATAGGCCGCGTGCAGCTGCTCCTCGTGACGATCGAGCTCGCGCGCGCGGCGGCCCTCGTACTGGGCCTCGTCGGCGTAGTCATCGGCGACGCGTGCAAACGCGAACATCGCGAAGATGTGCTTGCGCAGGTGCGAGCGCGCGAACATCGAGCCGACCGGATAGTTGTGATGGCGCGCGCGGACGAGGGCTTCGCAGTAGCCGTAGCAAGCCTCGAGCTCGAGCGAGGGGGGGAGCGGAACCGCGAGGGCAGGCGAGCGTAGGACACCAAGTCGCTGGATCATCGAGGTTCTCCTCCCGGAATCCCGGGCAGCGCAACCGAGCACAGACGAGCGAACACTTCACGAGCGCGATCCGCCTTCACATCACCGAGCGCGGAGAGCTCGGCGGCGACGCGATCGACGAGGTCACCGGTCGCACCGGCCGCACGGGCGAGGCCGCGAGCGTGGAGCGCCATGTGACCGCGCTGGATACCTTCGGTCGCGAGCGCGCGGAGCGCCGCGAGGTTGGTCGCGATGCCGGCAGCTCCGCACAGCGCGGCGAGCCGATCGGCGGTGTGCGCACCGGCGAGATCGAGCGCGAGCCGTGCGCCGGGATGGACATGGAGAGCACCACCGACGGTGCCCACCGCGAGCGGCATCAGTAGCTCGCCGTCGAGCCCGCCGGCGCGCTCGCGCCACACGGCGAGCGGACCGTAGATGCCCGTGCGGGCGGCGAACGCATGTGCCCCGGCCTCGACGGCACGCCAGTCCTGGCCGGTCGCGACGAGGACGGCGTCGACGCCGTTCATGATGCCCTTGTTGTGGGTGCACGCTCGATATGGATCGAGCTCGGCGAACCGGGACGCGGCGGCAATCGCGCGGCGGACATCCGCTCCATCGGCCCCTTCGCTCGCGAGCTGCGCATCGTCGATCGAGCAGCGAACGGTGACCGTGCGGCCATCGGTGAGGTTCGAGAGGATCCGCAGGCCCGGTCGCCCGCCCGCGAGCTTGGCGACGCGATCGGCGAGCGCCTCGCACAGCGTGTTGACGAGGTTGGCTCCCATCGCGTCGCGGCAGTCGACGTGGATGTGCGCGACGATCACGCCGCCATCGAGGCCAGCGCGAGCCAGGATGCGAACATCGAACGAGACCGGCCCACCACCACGCTCCGCGAGCCGCGGCACGAGGCGGCGCGCATCCGCGAGGACCTCCTCGGCGGCGGCGCACAGGCGCGCTGCGCCGGCGTCGACATCGGCGACGTGCGTGATCTGGATCTGGCCGATCATCACTGGCGCGGACACCACCGTGCGGAAGCCCCGCGGCCGCGTCATCCGCGCTGCGTTCGATGCAGCGGCGACCACGGATGGCTCCTCGACGGCCATCGGGATCAGCGTCTCGACATCGTCGATGCAGAAGTTGACGGCGACCGCGAACGGCAGCGCGTAGGTGCCGACGACGTTCTCGATCATGCCGTCGGCGACATCGAGCGGAAGTGCGCCCGGATCGATCGCGGCGAAGCCATCGGCAGACAGCGCGCCGAGCTCGAGCAGGCGGCGGCGGCGCTCCGCGACCCCGAGCCGGTAGAAGCCGGTGAGTCGGGACGAGCGAGGGGACGGCGGGGAGGACACGGGGACCCAGGTGTTTACGACGCGTCGGGGCGTAAGTCCACGCCGGTCTCGTCGACGGTGAGCTGCAGTGGTCGGCACCCTGCTTCGATGAGCGCACGGGTCGCCGCGGATACATCGGCTGTTGCCGGGATCACAGCGATCCCGATATCGCCGCCGCCAGCCCCGGTCGTCTTGGCAGTTCCTCCGAACGAACCCATGGCCGACCGTGCGGCTCTGACACAGTCCGGTACGAGATCCACTCGGGTGGCGACCGCCAGGCGGTCGAAGGCGGCGGCGGCGAGGGCGATCGCCCCGATCACCGCCGTGGCGGCGAGGTCCGCGGGCGCGGCGACCGCGGTGCAGGCGGCGCGCGAGGCATCGCCGATCGCGGTCAACGCGGCATCGACCTCGGTCGCACGCTCGGTCCGGGCGGCCTGAACGCGCTGGACCAAGCTCGCGGTGTCGGCCGACGCGCCTGTGAAGAACGGGATCAGTCGCACCGACGCAGGCCACCGGCGGCGGTCGACGCGGCCCGACGTGAACGCGATCGTGCCGCCGTGCACGGCGGCGGCGATGTCGGCACCCGAGCCACGCGCGCCTCGCTCCCCCTGTGCCGCGGCATGGGCGGCGCTCGCGATCGCGAGCACCTCGCCGCGGTCGACGGTCGGTGCCGAGCTCGTTGCACTGAGCGCGAGCGCGGTGGCGGCGACGGTGACCGCAGCGCTCGAACCGAGGCCGAGCTTCATCAGCCCGTCGTAGAACGAGCTCGAGTCGACCGCGATCTCGAACGCGGCGCGCGCCGCCGGATCGTCGGCCCCGCGCCGCGCCGACAGCTCGGTGGCGACGGCGAGCAAGAAGGCCGAGCTGCCGCGCGGCGCACCGGTCCCGAACCGCGCGACCGCCCGGCGATCGACCGCGACCACGAGCGCGGGTGCGCCGTCGAGGACGGCGTACTCCCCGGTCAGGATCAGCTTGCCGGGGGCGGAGGACGTCATCGCATCGAGCATGGCGACCGCCTGTGAAGCACGTGCGCAGGATTCATGGAGATTTCGCACACCGACCATACTCCACACGGCGGGGGCCGGGACCTGTATCCTGGTTCCGTGACCCAGGAGCGCGAGGTTGTACAGGGACGCCAGGGGGAGGCCGCAGGGGAGAACGCGGTCGACAAGGCACCCACCACCGGGATCCAGGCGATCCAGGCGCTGCTCGCGCGCGGCGGCGTCCCGGACCCCAAGCAGGTCGTGGCGATCCTCGATGCGCACCGCAGCGAGCGCGATGCGATCATCACGTTCCTGCAGCAGCGACTCGGCAACGCCTATGTCCAGCAGGTGATGGCAGCGAGCTCGAAGCTGCGCGCGAGCATCGAGCGACGCGAGGTCGTCGCCGGCGATCCGAGCCATGCGGAGGGCGGCTACGTCGTCGCATCGCAGAAGGAACAGGGCGCGCGGTGGCGCACCGCCGACGGCGGCTTCACCGGAAAGGTCGACAAGAACGGCCTCGACAGCACGGTGCGGGTCGACGAGGACGACGCGATCCACGCCAAGGTCACCAAGGACAAGGCTGCGACCGTGGGCTGGGAGCGCGACGGCAAGACCCAGGGCGAGCTCCATGGCTCGTACAAGAGCGGGGATAGCTGGGAGGTCGGCGCGCGCAAGCCGTGGGAGGTCGAGGATGGCACCGTGACCACGGGGCTCCGGCACCAGCAGACCGAGGCGGGCGCGCGCGACGAAGCGACCGGTGCGTATCGCGCGACCGATGGCTCGACGACCGCGGAGATCTCGGCCGGTGTCGGCAGCGGTCAACCGGTCGGTCACCTCGCGGCGACGCACCAGCTGTCGTCGACGTCGTCGATCGCCGGCGGCATCACGCGCGAGCCCCACAGCACGAGCGCGAAGGCGTCCTACAAGGATGCGACCACCAGCGTCGAGGGCTCGCTCACGGCGCCCGATCAAGGACGGGCGACCGGCTCGCTCGTCGGTCGGCACCAGCTCGATCCGAAGACCCAGCTCACCGGTTCGCTGGCACGCACCGCCGATCGCGACGCCGCCGAGATCGGCGTGATGCACCATCCAACGCCCGATCAGGATCTGTCGGCGAAGCTGCGCCACGAGGAGCTCGTCGGCAAGGGATCGCAGACCACGCTCGATCTCTCCGAGCGCTCGCGGAGCCCGAACTTGATCCAGGGTTTCGACCTCACCGGCGGCACCGGCGTGCGCGACCATCTCTCGCTGACCGGATCGGCCGAGACGCGGCTCGACAAGAATCTCTACGCGGGCGCGTGGGGCAACTACACCGTCGAGCGCGGTCATCCGTCGACGGTGCAGCTCGGCGCGAGCCTGACGTTCACGCCGCACGAGCGAGCCGCGCTGACGATCGCCGGCGTCGTCGATGGCAGCGGGATGCTCGAGACCCGGCTCCAGCTCGACGTGTTCCAGTCGAAGATCAACTCGCTGTCGTCGCTGTCCCAGCACAAGAAGGACGCGCTCGTCAGCATCTTCGTCTCTCACTCGAACCAGGTCGGCGGTGGGCACGCACTCGATACCCGGTTCGGTGCGCCGCAGATGGGCGCGCAGCAAGGTCAGTGGATGGGCGGCGTCCGGATCAAGTTCTAGGTGGTCACGGTCGCCGGGCCGCCGGGGCCGCTGATCGTCACGCTGGTGGTGCCGGGCACGGTGCGCAGCGCGGCGGCGACGGCCTCGGCCTCGTCGATCGAGGTCAGCACCTTGACGTGCGGGCCGGCATCCATCGTCGCCCACGCAGCGGCACCACGCTGACGGAGCGCGCGAACCTCGGCCAGCAGCGCCAGCGTCGTCGGCTGCCAGTACCAGATCGCGGGACGTGCGGCGATCGCAGACGCGTGCATCGCCAGCGAGTTCGCCTCGGCGATCGTGCCGAGCGTCGCGAGATCCGCGGCCGCGAGCGCGCCATCCGCGGCGGCGAGATCGTGAGGCACCAGCTCGACCCACGCGCGATAGAACGGCGAGGTCGCTGCGGTGTGATCCATGGCATCGCGCGAGCCGTGCGCCTTGGGCGCTCCGCCGCCGACGATCGCGATCACCATGCGAACGCGATCGGCGAGGCGCGACACGATCGGCTCCGCGAACGCATCGCTGCCGTCCACTGCCTGACCGGCGTGCATGCGTACGAACCCGCCGAAGATCGAGCGTGCCGCGGAGCCCGATCCTCGACGAGCGAGCATCGACAGCGCACGGGGTGACATCGTGATCCCAGCGGCCGTGGTGGCTGCGACCGCGAGCGCGGCGTAGCCCGATGCCGACGACGCCAGGCCCGAGGCCGTGGGGAAGTCATTCGTGCTCGTGACGCGAGCGCGCGTGGTGATGCTGGCCTCGGCGCGGACGAGGTCGAGGAAGGCGCTGGTCCGCGAGACATCGGCAGGGCGCGCTGACGCGCCGTCGAGGTTCAGCTCGTCGCTGGCGAGCGCGGGATCGAACGCGACCGTGGTCTCGGTGACGAGGGCACCGAGCGTCAGCGACAGGCTGCCCGCGGCGGGGAGGTTGCGGGCGGCGTCGCGCTTGCCCCAGTACTTGACGAGCGCGATGTTCGCGCACGCGCGCGCGGTCGCGGTGCTCATGGCTCTCCAAAAAACGTTGACGTTGACGTGAACGTGAACATGAACGCCACCGTGGACCTTGACCTCGACGTGCAGAGGCCGCGTGCGCGCGAGGAATCTGCGTCAGTTCGGGCTGCGCCGGTTCGGGCTGCGTCAACACCCAGCATCCGCGCACGGACCCGCATCACGTGTCTCTCTGACGAACAGCGGCGACGCAGCAGGTCAACGTCATCGTCGACGGTGGCGCTCACGTTGACGTTCACGTCAACGTTCACGAGACGCCGCCTCCGATCGTCGCGACGAACCCGGTCACGCCTGCCTTCTTCCACTCGCTCAGCACGGCCTGCTCGCGGTCGCGCGGCGCGATCGCGATCACCGCACCACCACCACCCGCACCCGTCAGCTTCGCGCCGTGGGCACCGGTGACGCGCGCGGCCTCGCACAGCGCATCGAGCTGCTCGGTCGACACGCCGAGCCCTGCGAGGATCTGGTGCGCGCGGTTCATGGCCGCACCGAGCCCGACGAGGTCGCTCGCGAGCAGCGCCGTGGTTCCGGTGTCGGTCAGCCCGCCGAGCTCGCGCAGCCGCGCGTCATCGACGACCTCGTGGGTCTCGTGCGCGACCCTGTCGACCATCGCTGCCGTCGAGCGCGGTGCACCACTTGGCCCGACGAGCACGCGCAGCGGCTGGCTCTTGAACGAGCGCAAGCCGGTCGCCTTGCGGAACACACCGACGCCACCGGCGATCGCGAGCGCGACATCGACACCGCTTGATCGGCCGTGCATCAGCATCTCGCTCGCATCGGCGGCACGTGCGACGACCGCGCGATCCGCCTTGCGCCGATCGTGGAGCAGCAGGGCGCGCGTCACGGCCACGGCGAGCGCCGCCGACGAGCCAAGTCCCGCGCCGGGAGGAATCTGTGCGTCTCCGACGAGGGTCACGGTGGGGCGACCGATGCCGAGCTCGTCGGCGATCGCGCACAGCGAGCGGGCCACCGGATGGTCGTCGGTCGCAGAGACCTTGAGGCTCCATGCCGGGATGTCGATCCGCAGCGAGCCGCCGGCCGGGGTTGGAACCGCCGCGATCGTCACGCCGCGATCGAGCGCAGCGGCGAGGGCAGGGTAGCCGTAGACGACGGCATGCTCGCCGAGCAGGATGATCTTGCCGAGGCCGACGGCGGTCATGGGAGTCGCGGGCCCGGGGGAACGAGGTCGTCGAGGAACGCGCGCAGCGGGGCACCGAGGTGCCGCGGCGCGCGCGAGAGATCGGTCGCGGAGGCGCAGCCCGTGAGCAAGCAGACCGAGCGGATCGCTCCGATGACCTGCGCGAGCAACGCACGGACCGCGGGTTCGCCGCCGGCGCGATGAGCGCGAAGCATCGGCGCTGCCATGCCGCCGGCGCGGGCACCGAGAGCGAGCGCACGTGCGACGTCATGGCCGGAGCGCATGCCGCCCGAGGCGACCACGGTGAGGCCCGCGCGCGCACACGCGACGACGGAGACCGCGGTCGGAACGCCCCAGTCCCAGAGCTCGGCGCCGAGCGTGGCGGCATCGCTACCCTCCGCGGCGCGCAACGCCTCGACGGCCACCCAGCTCGTCCCGCCGGCACCGGCGACATCGACCGTGTGGACGCCTGCACCGATCAGCGAGCGTGCGGTCTCCGCGGACAGCCCACACCCGGTCTCCTTGACGATGATCGGCAACGGCGACGCGTCGACGAGGCGCGCGATCGCGTCACGCAGCCCGCGGAAGTCGCGATCACCGTGCTGCTGGATCAGCTCCTGGCCGACGTTGAGGTGGACGGCCATGGCATCGGCGCCGATCCGCTTGCCGAGCTCGACGACGCGGGCCGGTCCCATCGCGAGCGCCTGGACCGCGCCGATGTTGCCGAGCAGCACGACATCGGGTGCGACGTCGCGGACCTGATAGCTCGCGGCCAGCTCGGGATGCTCGTCCATCGCTCGCTGCGAGCCCACGCCGAACGCCACACCGGCGGCCTGGGCGGCCCGGGCGAGGTCGCGGTTGACCGCGGCGGCGTCGGCCGTCCCGCCGGTCATCCCGGTGATCAGGAGCGGGGCCTTGAGCGGCTTGCCGACGAGCTCGGTGTCGAGGTCGATCTCGTCGAGAGCGAGCTCGGGTAACGCCTGGTGGACGAGGTGGACGTGCTCGAGCAGCGTGGACCTGGCGAACTCCGCGCGCCCGGACGCGGCCACCTCGAGATGGTCGGCCTTTCGCTGGGCGATCGGCGGCTCGACACGGTCCCTGCCTGGCACGCCTGAGTCTTTACCACGGTGCCGTCAGCGGCCGTAGATGATGAACAGGATCGTCCCCACGGCTCCCGCAAGGATCAGCAGGAACCAGGGATCTTTCAGCATCGCCTCGGTCGGGCTGTCGTCCTTGGGGCGCCACAGCGCGAGCATCAGGAACCGGAGGATCCCGAGCGCGACAAAGGGCGCGCTGAACACGAGGGCGTCGGTCTGGAAGAACGCGATCGTGTGCGGATCCAGCGTGTACGCGACGTAGGCCGCGCACGTGATCACCGCGAGGAACAGCATCGCCGTCCGGACCACCGGGAGCCGGTATCCGGCGAGCGAGGCGCGCGTGGCCTCATCACTGCCGCTGCGCGTGGCCCACGCGAGCTCGTGGGCGCGCTTCCCGAGGCCGAGGAACACGGCGAGCAGGGCGGTGCAGACGAGCAGCCACGGCGAGGCTCGCACGTCGATTGCCGCGGCCCCGGCGAGCACCCGCAGGAGGAACCCGCTCGCGATCACGCCGACATCCACGAACGCGATGTGCTTGAGCCGCACGCTGTACGCGACGTTCTGAACCAGGTACGCCGCCGCGATCAGCGCGAGCTTCCAGGACAGGATCGCGCACGCCGTCAGCGCGACGACCGCGAGCACGGCCGCCGAGATCATCGCCGTGCGCTCGGACAGCGCGCCTGCGGGGATCGGCCGCAGCTTCTTCTTCGGATGAACGCGATCCTGCTCGACGTCCCGCACGTCGTTGAACGCGTAAACCGCGCCCGACAGGAAGCAGAACGCGAGCACCGCGATCACGGTGCGCACGACCTTGTCGGGGTGCGTCAGGTCCTGCGCAAACACCAGCGGTGCCGCCACGAAGACGTTCTTCACCCACTGGTGCGGGCGGATCGTCTTGATCAGCGCCGCAGCGGTACGCATCGCGGGCTCACTCTTGCGCGGCTTGGTCCGGGTTGTCAGAGATCCACGTGATCATCTTGTCGACCGCGCAGCTCTGGATCGCCTTCTTCTGACACGCGGCCGTCTTCTCCGCCACGCAGTCGCCAGCTACCGCGGTACCCGGGACAGCGCCCGAGCCTGCCGCGGAGCCCGAGCCTGCCGCGGAGCCCGAGCCTGCCGCTTCCGCGGAGCCCGAGCCTGCCGCGGAGCCCGCTGCCGCGGAGCCCGCCGAGCCGTCGCCCGGAGCGGGAGCCGGAGCCTCGCCGCCTGCCGACCCGCACTCGGTGGCCGCTGCCTCTGCGCACTCGTCGGCGTCGGGCGGCAAGATCGTGCAGTTCGAGACCTCGACGAACAGCGAGCGGCAGGTGTCCTTCGCGCTGTCGGTCAGCGCGTCGCACGTCGCGAGCTTTTTCACGAGCGGCTTGCCGTCCTTGGCGAGCAGTGGCTTTTTCTCCGTCTTCGGGTCGCCTGCGTCGTCGAGCACGGGCGTGCCGTCCTTGCCGAGGATCGGCATGTCGTGCTCGAGTGGCTTGCCGTCGGCATCGACCAGCGCGAGCTCCCACATCGTCGTCACGGCGTACTCGGGGTGGAGTGCATCGCCGTTCATGTTGGCGACCGTCCACTCTGCGATCGCGCGGTTTGCACACGCGATCTGCTTCGGGTCCTGCGACTTCGCGTCGGGACGACATGCCGTGACGTTGAAGAACACCAGCTGGCAGACGTTACGATCGTTCTCGTCAGCGATCGCCTTGCAGTCCTTGAACTGCCGCATCACGGGTTTTCCGTCGAGACCCTTGATCTCGTTGCCCATCACGTCGACCAGCGCGATCTGGGCGATCGAGACCTTGCCCTCCTCGATGCCGGTCTCGACGAGGGTGATCAGGTTCTTGATCGGCGCCGTGCGTGGCGGTTCGGGGACCGAGACCGCGGTGATCGCCGGGACGTAGGTGATCACGAGCAGGGCGACGATCATCGTGACGAGGAACGGCACCGTCGCCCACATCACCTCGGTGATCGGTCGGTTGAACTTCACCGATGTGAGGAACAGGTTGAGACCGACGGGAGGGTGGAGGTAGCCGACCTCGAGGTTGAGCAGGAAGATGACGCCGAGGTGGTACGGGTCGATGCCGTAGGCCTTCGCGATCGGTGCGATCAGCGGAAGCACGACGACGATCGCCGAGAAGATGTCCATGACCGTGCCGACGATCAGCAAGATCACGTTGATCGCGAGGAGGAAGACGATCTTCGATTCGACGTTCTCCTGCGTGATCGCGACCAGCTTCTTCGGGACCTCTGCGTTGACCATGAAGTCGGTGAACGCGGTCGACGCGAAGATGATCATGAAGATCGCGCCGATCATCGCCATCGCCTCGAAGCTGATGCCCCACATCTGCTTCAGCGTGAGTGCGCGGAAGATCGCGATCTCGAGGATCGCGACGTAGAGCACCGTGATCGACGCGATCTCTGGCAGACCGAAGCCGGAGGCGAGACCGACGATCACGCCGAACGGGATCATCAGCTCGGGCAGCGCGGCGATGAAGCTCTTGCCGAGCTCGCCCACCGAGAACTTCTGGCGGGGCAGCTTCTTCTTCACGGCCACGAACACCGCGACCGCCGACATCATGCCGATCAGCACCATGCCGGGGACGACGCCGGCGAACAGGAACCGGCCGGTGTCCCAGTTCTCCTTGTCGAGACCGGTCAGGCCGTAGACCGTTCCGTAGATGAACAGCGGCAGGGCAGGCGGGAACAGCAGACCGACCGAGCCGGTGCCTGCGATCAGGCCCATCGAGAACCGCTCCGGGTAGCCGTTCTTGACGAGTGCAGGCATCAGCACACCGCCGAGCGCGATGATCGTGACGCCGGAGGCACCCGTGAACACCGTGAACAGCGCGCACGTACCGATCGTGACGATCGCGAGGCCGCCGGGGAGCCAGCCCATCATCGCGTTGGCGAACCGGACCAGGCGGTCGGCCGTCTTCGCCTCGGCGAGCAGGTAGCCCGCGTAGATGAACAGCGGGATCGTCGACAGGACCTCGATCTCGTCGCGGCCACTGATGCCGAACATCTTGTTGATCGCGCCGTCGAAGCCGATGGTGAAGCCACGCATCGAGAAGAACGCGCCGAGCGCGGTTCCTCCGAGCATGATCGTGAACAGGGGCGCGCCGCTGATGAACACCAGCGCGAGGAGAATGATCAGGATGGTCATCATGTCAGTGCCCCGACCTCATCCGCTCGGGCGGCGTCTTGTGCCGCGCGAGGTAATCGATGTCGATGATCGTGTGGAGGACGGTGTGGAGGATCATCAGCGCGCCGCCGATCGGGATCAGCCATGCGACCTTGACGCGCGAGATCAGCTTGTCCTCGGCGAGGAACTGCTTCTCGTTCTCGATGTTGTGGAGGCCCGAGCGGATCAGCAGGACCAGCACGAAGATCGCGAACAGTCCGAGCACGACCTTGAGGAACAACCGGTTGCGCGGTGAGAACCGGCGCGACAGCAGATCCATTGACAGGTGCTTGGCCTGGTGACTCGCGAACGCGCCGCCGATCATCGCGATCGCGAACGTGCCCGCGCGGACGACGTCGTCCTTGAACGGGATCCGGATGTGCGCAAACTTCTCGAGCAACGCGTGACCGGCGCCGGTCAGCACGATCGCCGTGAGGATCGCGACGAGCACGACCTGCTCGACGCGGCCGATCAGGTCATCGACCTTGCGAACCTTCGCCGAGAACGGGCCGTCATCCGGGTAGGTCAGCTTGGCGTGCAGGTCGAGCGCGCTCGCTCGCACCGGTGGCTCCGCCGCACTCGCGGGCAGATCCACCATGTCCGCACTACCATCCGTGTTCGCGAGCGACGGGGGCAGACCCCCATCACCCCCGGACCCCTTGTCCTTGGGTTCGTCTGTCACAGGGCAATCGTAGGGGCACGCTTGCCACCCTTTCAATGAACCCCACCCGAAATGAGCAAACGCCCGGTCGCCGAGGCCACCGGGCGTTTTCCAGGTCCGATGACCCGGGGGCGTGACTACTTCTTGTTCTTCGCGCGGAATTCCTCGCGGTACTTCAGGACCATGTCGAGCTCCTCCTGCGAGTAGAGCTTGCCGACGAGCTCCTTGTGGACGTCGAGCGCGTTCTTCGTGAACTCGTCGACGAGGGTCGCCGGCGACTGCACCACGGTCACGCCCTTGCGCGTCATCGTGTTCTTGGCGTCCTCGTTGGCCTTGCGGATCACCTTGCGAAGCTTCTTCGAGCCGGCCTTGCTGATCGCCTCGACCGCCTTCTGATCCTCGGGCGTGATCTTCTTCACCGTCTCGAGGGAGACGACGGTGGCGCCGATGCCGTAGCTCATCGGCATCGAGGTCATGAACTTGACCTTCGTGTACCACTGCAGCGCGACGGCAGCGACGGGCGAGCCGTAGCACGCGGTGATCCGGCCCGACGTCAGGCTCGAGTCGACCTCGGGAACGCCCAGCGGCACGCCGTTGAGGCCGAGCTTCTTGAACATCGCACCGACGAGGCGATCATCGCCCCACTGCCACAGCTTCTGGCCCTTGAGGTCGCCGAGCGACTCGACCTTGCTCTTCGAGAGGAAGTAGGCCCAGCCCACCTCGCCGCGGTCGTTGAGCTTGAAGCCCTTCTTCTCGAACTTCTTCTGGAAGTAGGGCCACATCTTGTCGGCGACGTAATCGACCTCGTCGGTCGACTGGAACATCATCGGCAGCTCGAGCACGCGGATCGACTCGTCGATCATCGACAGGCCGATCGCGGTGACCGCGGCGCCGTCGAGCTGACCGAGCTTGATCTTGCGAACGAAGTCGCGCTCGTCACCCTGCTGTCCGCCCTCGAAGTACTTGAGCGTGACCCGGCCAGCGGTCTTCGTCTTGATCTCCGCCGCGGACTTGTCGAGCACAGCCATCCACGGGCTGCCCGACGGCGCCAGTGTCGCAATGCGGAGCTCGACGTTCTCGGCCGCTGCCGGGGTCGCGTGAAGCGCCAGAGCGGTTACTGCACAGAGTCCGAGTAGCTTGCTGATCATTGGAAGATGTCCTTTTCTTTCGAGAGATAGCGGCGGGCCTTGCGATGCGCGACCTCGTTGGCGAGGCGTTGCTCGGGCCACACCGACGGTGCGGTCTCGAGCACGATCTTGAGCTGGTCGTGGAAGAACTTGCGGTCGTTGGTCTGCAGCCCGATCCGGTACGCCATCAGCGTCCGCGCGAGCAGCATCTTGTTGTCGGTGATCTTGAGCGCCATCTCGAAGTGCGACCGGGCGAGGTTCGGATCGCCACCCATCGAGAGAGCGCGCGCGCTGTGCAGCATGCCGAGCGCGATGTGCGGCATCGCGGCATGCGCCTTGTTCGCCGGCAGGCCCGCCTGCTTGTCGATCTCGACGACGCGCTCGAGCATCAGCTGCACCGTCGACAGGTACGAGATCATCTCGACGCGGGTGAGGTTGTGATTGACGAGCGAGCCGAGCGCGAGACCGGCGAACAGCAGCTCGAAGCGATGGCCCGAGCCAGTGTCCTTGATGAGCTTCGTGACCTTCTCGGTGGTCTCGAACAGCTCCTTCTGCCAGCGCGGGCCGAGGGTCTTCAGCGCGTAGTTCAGGCAGCGCGTGAACATCTTGGTCGCGCGCGTGTTGTGGTAGTCGATCGCCTCGAGGTCCTTGGCGAACTTCGCGACCTCCCAGTCGTCCTCGACGAACGCCGTGCCGTACTGGCAGTAGCCCTCGGTGAGGATCTTGGTCAGCCGCCAGTTGTCGGGGTCGACGATCCAGAAGCCCTCGACGGTCTTCAGCGCGCCGGGGATCGCCTGGCGGGCCATTTCGTAGTCGGCTTCCTGCTGGAGGCTCGGCTGAGCGCGCAGCAGCACCTTGGACGTGGTCTTGACCGTGAACTTACCGACGTCACAGCCGAGCTGTGCCGTGGCGAGCCCGACGACCGTGACGAGAGCGAGAGATAGGCGCATGGAACGAGAGTCCCCCTTCAGACGGTGACGCCGGTCCCACATTCACCCGGACCGCGCGGTATGGGCCGAACGCTAAGTCAGCGAAAGACGAGAGTCAATCGAGGGTCGGGCCTGGTTATGGCGGCCCCGGAAGCCGCGTACGCGGTGGTATGGTCCGCCCGTCATGAGGTTCGTGGCCGCGTGGGGGCTGCTGATGATCGCCGTCGTGGCGACCGTCGCCTGTGACGCAGGTCGCGAGGCGCGCAAGCGGCGCGATCCGGGGGCGCTGGTCGTGGCCGAGGCCGCGGACGTCCAGGCGCTCGATCCGGTCCGCGTCACCGACAGCGAGTCGATCGAGGTCGGCGGCCTGCTGTTCGAGGGCCTGGTCCAGTGGAAGCCCGGCACGACGGACGTGCTGCCGGGGCTCGCGACGTCGTGGACGGTCTCCCCGGACGGCACGAAGTGGACGTTCCACCTGCGACCGAACGTCACGTTTCATGACGGAACCGCGTTCGATGCCGCGGCCGTGGTGTTCTCGTTCGAGCGGCTGCTCGATCCCAGGCACCCCCAGTACCTCGCGGGCCAGGACGCGCTGTACCGGCGCAGCTTGCTCCGCGGCATCACGCGGCTGGTCGCCATCGATCCGACGACCGTCGAGATCCATGTCTCGCGTCCGTACGCCCCGCTGCTCGGCGACCTCGCGATGTATCCGCTGGTGTCACCGACCGCGGTCGCGACGTGGGGCGACCGGTTCCAGGAGCACCCGGTGGGGACCGGCCCGTTTGCGTTCGAGGCCTGGAACAAGGGCGAGCAGGTCGTCGTGCGCCGGTTCGAGCACTACTGGGGCGCCAAGCCCGCGATCGGCCGCATCGTGTTCCGCGTGATCGTCGACGCTCGCCAGCGGCTGGTCGAGCTCGAGTCCGGGTCCGTCGACCTCGCGACCTCGATCCTCCCCGACGAGCAACCGTTCGTCGACCTCCATCCCGATCTGATCCTCCACGCCACGCCGGGCAACGACGTCAGCTACCTCGCGTTCAACACCCAGAAGCCGCCGTTCGATGATGTCCGCGTCCGGCGCGCGGTGAGCTACGCGATCAACAAGGAACCGATCGTCAAGCTCGCGTACCAGGGGCGCGCGGTCGCCGCCGATGGTCCGCTGCCACCCGCCCAGTGGGCCTACCACAAGCCGACGTCACGCTATCCCTACGATCCGGTGCTCGCTCGCAAGCTGCTCGGCGAGGCGATCGCGGACAAGAAGTTCGATCCCGAGCGCACGTACAACCTCTACTCGCTGTCGACGCCGCGCCCGTATCTCTCGCAGCCCGAGCGCGTGGCTCGGTTTCTCCAGAGCGCGCTCGCCCAGATCGGGATCAAGACCAAGCTCGAGCTGCTGCCGTACGCGGAGCACAAGGACGTCGTCGAGTCCGGCGGGCACGACCTCGCGGTGTTCGGCTGGATCGGCGACACCGGCGACCCCGACAACTTCCTCTACGTGCTGTTCCACTCGAGCAACGCACGCGCACCGTCGGCGCAGAATATCGCGTTCTATTCGGAGCCCGGCGTCGACCTGTTGCTCGACGATGCGCAGGCTGCGAGCGACGAAGCGACGCGGACCGGCCTGTACGCCGCGGTGCAGGATCGGATCGCGGCCGACGCACCGTGGGTGCCGCTCGCGCACTCGGAGTTCGTCGTCGCGGCGCGCGCCGAGCTCGACGGTCTGATCCTGTCGCCGCTCGGGCATCCGGTGTATGCGCTGATCCGTCGCGCGGAGGCGAAGTGACCGCGGCGCCGGAGGATCCCAGGCTCGCAAAGCCGGTCCCCGCACCGAAGCTGCGGTTGAAGCTGCGCAGCAAGCTCGTGATCGCGATGGTGTTCGCGGCGCTCGTGCCGGTCGTGATCGTGGCCTTGCTCGCGACCAACGTCATCCTGTCGAGCCTCGAGGGTGGGCTGCGCGATGACGCCGACCGCCAGCTCACCGTCGGCCTGAACCTCGTGCTCCGCTCGGTCGAGCGGCTCAGCGACGAGGCGGTCCAGCTCGCCGAGAGCTCGGAGCTGCTCGCCGCGCTCGAATCGTCCGAGCTCGATGCCCACGAGAGCCTGCACGATCACCAGCTGCCGAACATCGAGAAGTGGATCGCACACGAGGCCGTGCACGTGCCGTCCGCGCGGCTCCAGCTGTTCGATGCCAATGGCAAGCGACTGTTCGATCGCGTGCTCGGTGGTGCGGTTGCCCGGTTCCGCGATGTCGAGGTGATGCCCGAAGACACCGTCGTCGCGCAGGGCCAGTCCTGGACCCGCACGGTCTCCCTCGTCGAGGTCGGCGATCGCGCCGTCGTCCGTGCGGTGTCCCCGGTCGTCGATGGCGGACTCGCACTCAAGGGCGTCCTCGTCCTCTCGACGCCGCTCGACGGCGACTTCGCGGATGGGATCAAGGGCGCGCTGTCCGCCGACGTCCTGCTCGGCGGTACGTCCGGCAAGGTCCAGGTCACGTTCCGGTCGCGGCTGGGCCGGCGGTCGGAGCCGGTCACGATCTCGGCGACCGAGCGCGCCGCCGCGCTCCGGGGGCAGCGGATCGTCCGCGACCTCGACATCGAGGAGGAGGGCGGGCTGATCGGGAAGTACAAGATCGCGGTCACCGGGTTGCGCGACCACGAGGATCACGCGGTCGGCATCATCGGTGTCGCCGTCGATCGCGCGGGACTCGCCGCGACCAAGCGTCTTGCGATCCGCTCGCTCGTCGTCGGTGGCGTGATCGCGGTCGCGTTCGCGCTGATCCTCGCGCTGTTCTGGTCACGCCGGCTCGGAGCACCGATCGCACGCCTGCATCGCGGCGCGATCGCGGTCTCCCGCGGTGATCTCGAGCACCGGATCGACATCCCGGGCGGTGACGAGCTCACCGATCTCGCGACCGCGTTCAACCAGATGACCTCGACGCTCAAGGACAACCAGGCTCGCCTCGCAGCGCGCATGCGCGAGATCGTCGCGCTGCACGATGCAGGTCGCGCGGTGTCCTCGGTGATCGATCTCGACTCGGTGTCGCGCAAGATCGTCGACGCCGTCGCGCGCACGTTCGACATCCAGCTCGCGGCGCTGTGGCTGGTCGAGGGTGGTGCGCAGCCACGGTTGCGAGCGTCGGCGGCGCGAGCCCGGCGTGCCGATGTCTCGAGTGCGCTCGCCACCGACGAGGCGCTCGCAGCGGCCGAGGCGCTGCGCTCGGTCGCGGAGCAGGTCTATCAGACCCGGCAGCCGGTGCGCCTCGAGCGCGCGGGCGCGGATCCGACGCACAGCGAGTCGGCCCGTCGTGCCGGTGCGCCAGGGCCCCTGGTCGCGCTGCCGCTCGATCGCAAGGCGCGGGTCGTCGGCGTGCTCGCGGTCGGACGGTCCGAGGACGCGCGCGAGTTCTCCGAGGCGGACTTCAACCTTCTGACCACGTTCGCCGATCAGGCGGGAGCCGCGGTCGAGAACGCCGTCCTCTACCAGGAGGTCCGCGAGGCGAGCGAGGAGCTCGAGAAGAAGGTCCGCCTGCGCACGGCCGAGCTGACGGCGATCAACCACGAGCTCGGCAAGGCGTTCGCCGACCTGCGCGAGACCCAGGCGCAGCTGATCCTGTCGGAGCGGATGGCAGGGCTCGGTCTGCTCGTCGCTGGCGTCGCGCACGAGATCAACTCACCGACCGCCGCGATCCGCGGCTCGATCGACGGTCTTGGCGCCGCCCTCGTCCGGGTCGCCCGGCACGGCGCCGAGCTGGCCTCGCACGCCTCGTCGCTGATCGTCGCGCTCGCGATCGCCGACTTCCTCGAGGTCACGGCGCCCCGGCTCGCCGAGCGGCCGCTGCCGACCGGGCTGACCGCCCGCAAGGCGGCCCGCGAGCTGGTCACCGCGCTCGAGGCCGCCACCCGGACCGGCGGCTCGGTCGGCGACGTGCCCTCGCTCGCGGCCGAGCTCGCGGATCTCGGGGCAACTCCCGACGACGTCCAGCGCCTGGTCACCGCGCTCGGCCCGGATCGCGCGCTCGCGGGCAAGGTCATCGGCGCGCTCACCGACCACGTGTATCTCCAGCGGACCTCGTCGACCGTGCGCCACGCGATCGGCCAGATCCAGCGGATCGTCGGCGCCCTCAAGAGCTACTCGCACCTCGATCAGCAGGCGACCCGGATCGAGGCAGATCTGCACGAGGGCCTGGAGACGACCCTGGCGCTCCTGCACCACGCGCTGCGTGATATCGTCGTCGAGCGGCATTACGGCGACCTCCCGCGCGTGCCGGTGTTCGTGGACGAGCTCAACCAGGTGTGGACGAATCTGATCCAGAACGCGCAGCAAGCACTCGCGGGCAAGGGGATGATCACGATCGAGACGCTCGTCGAGGACGCCTGGGCCATCGTTCGCGTGATCGATGACGGCCCGGGCGTCCCGGCGGATGCGTTGCCCCAGATCTTCGAGCCGTTCTTCACGACCAAGGTGAAGGGCGAGGGCACCGGGCTCGGGCTCGGCATCGCGCGCCAGATCGTCGACAAGCACCAGGGCGTCCTGCGCTGCGAATCGCAGCCCGGTCGCACCGTGTTCGAGGTCCGCCTGCCGATCTCGGTCGGCGCGGCACAGGCGGTGTCATGAGCCGGCGCGAGGTGATCGTCTGTGTCGATGACGAGGAGGGGGTCCTTCGCGTGCTGCGTGCCCAGCTCGGCGCGCGGTTCGGTCACGAGTGCCAGATCGCGACGGCGCGGTCCGGTGATGAGGCCGTGGCGTTGTTCGACGAGCTGACCCGCGAAGGCGAGCAGATCGCGCTCGTGATCGCGGATCAGATCATGCCCGGGATGAAGGGCGTCGAGCTGCTGGAGATCGTGGAT
This sequence comes from Myxococcales bacterium, assembly GCA_028287135.1. Taxonomy (GTDB): domain Bacteria; phylum Myxococcota_A; class Polyangia; order Haliangiales; family Haliangiaceae; genus JABFXX01. The sequence goes on along the minus strand of JAQBQE010000017.1, from coordinate 23,634 downwards.
CGCCGGATGCCGGCGACGACCAAGATCCTGCTGACCGGTCAGGCCGGCCTCGACGCGGTGATCGAGGCGATCAACCGCGCGCACCTCAATCACTACATCAGCAAGCCGTGGGACGAGACCGCGCTGCTGCTCGCCGCCGAGAACCTCCTGCGGCAGTACCGGCTGGTCAACGAGAACCAGCACCTGATCGCGTCACTGTCGGCGAAGAACCAGGCGCTGCTCGAGATGAACCGCGAGCTCGAGGCGAAGATCCACGAGCGAACGCACGAGCTCGCCGAGGCCAATGCGCGGCTCGCCCAGCTCGCGGTCACCGATGGCCTGACCGGGCTTTACAACCACCGCCACTTCCACGAGCGGCTGACGCTCGAGGTCGAACGCAGCCAGCGCAGTGGGCTGCCGCTGTCGCTGCTGATGCTCGACGTCGATCACTTCAAGCAGTTCAACGACACCTTCGGCCATCCCTCGGGGGACGAGGTACTGCGCCAGCTCGCGCGGGTCCTCGCCGACACCCGGCGAGCGAACGACGTGGTCGCGCGCTACGGCGGCGAGGAGTTCGCGGTGATCCTGGTCGACACCGCCAAGTTCACGGCGGCCAAGGTCGCGGAGCGCGTGCGCGAGCGCGTGCACGCCAATGATTTCTCCGAGGCGGCGCCCAGGGCCGGCCGGCTCAGCGTCTCGATCGGCGTTGCGACGTTCCCCGATGACGGCACCGATGCCGAGGCACTCGTGCGCTCCGCCGACACCGCGCTCTATGCGGCGAAGCGGGCAGGGCGCAACCGGGTCGTCCTCGCGACCGAATCCCTGACGATCACGCCCCCAGGCTGAGCGCGCCGACAGCGCCGCTCGCCGACGCTGCGTGGTACGTTTCCCGCCAATGAGCAGCGAAGACATCGCGGTGATCGGAGCAGGTAGCTACGGCACCTGCCTCGCCGTGCTGTTCGGCAACCACGGCCATCGGGTCTGCCTCTACAACCGCAACGCGGACTCCGCGCGCGAGATGGACACGGCGCGGGAGAACAAGGCGTACCTCCCGGGTCACCGCCTGCCCGACACGGTCACCGTGACGAGCGACCTCGAGGCGTCGGTGCGCGGCAAGCGCTTCGTGCTCTCGGTGACGCCCTCGCACGGGATCCGCGAGGTCCTCGATCGCGCGGCATCGTGGATCGATCCGGACGCGGTCGTGATCAACGCCTCCAAGGGGCTCGAGGACGGCACGCTCCAGACGATCGATGCGGTCTATCGCGATGTCCTGCCGCCGCGGATCGCTCAGCGCGCGACGTATCTCTCGGGACCGACGTTCGCGAGCGAGCTCGCCGCGGGGATGCCGGCCGCGATCGTGCTTGCCGGCAGCGACCGTGAGACCACGATCGCCGCACAGACCGCGCTGACCGGGATCAACTTCCGGATCTACTCGACCGATGACGTGCTCGGCGTGCTGATCGGTGGCGCGCTGAAGAACGTCGTCGCGATCGGCGCGGGCGTCTCCGACGGCCTCGGCTTTGGCTCGAACACGCGGGTCGCGCTGATCACGCGCGGCCTCGCCGAGATCACGCGGATCGGCGTCGCACTCGGCGCGAATGCGCAGACGTTCGCCGGGCTCTCGGGCATGGGCGATCTCGTGCTGACCTGCTCGGGCGATGCGTCGCGCAACCGCCGGGTCGGGCTCGCGCTCGGCCAGGGCAAGAAGATGGCCGACATCCTCGGCGAGATGAAGCAGGTCGCCGAGGGCGTCAAGACGGCGAAGGTCGCCAAGCAGCTCGCCGCCAGGATCGGCGTCGAGGCTCCGATCATCGATGCGATGCACGCGATCATCCACGAGGGCGTTCCGGTCCGCGAAGCGATCACGCGCCTCCTGACACGGCCTGCGAGGTCGGAACGCGACTAGCGATGCTGGGCTTTGTTCTCGACGAGATGTTCGACTCCGCCTCCGGGCACCGTGCTCCTTCGGGGCACCCGGAGCGGCCGGCGCGCGCGCACGCCGTGCGTGATGCACTGGTCACGGCCGGCATCGCCGACCAGGGCCGGCGGATCGTCACGCGGTTCGCGTCCGATGAGGAGCTCTCGCGCGTGCACGGCGCCGGGTACCTCGACGATCTGATCAAGCGCGTACCCGGCCACACCGGCTGGCTCGATGCCGACACCTACTTCTCGCCCGGCACGTGGGACGCGGCGCGATCTGCCGCGGGCTCGACGTGTCAGCTCGCCACCGACGTCCTCGACGGCGCCCTCGGGCAGGGCATCTCGGTCGTGCGCCCGCCGGGGCACCACGCCACCCGCGATCGCGCGATGGGATTCTGCCTGCTCAACAACGTCGCGGCGGCGGCGGCTGCCGCGCGTGCTCGCGGTGCCGCGCGCGTCGCGATCGTCGACTGGGACGTTCACCACGGAAACGGGACCCAGGACATCTTCTGGGAGGATCCGTCGGTGCTCTATCTGTCCGTCCACCAGTACCCGTTCTATCCGGGCACCGGCGCACCGACGGAGATCGGTGGCGCGAACGCGAAGGGCGCGACCGTCAACGTCGGGCTCCCGGGCGGTTGCGGTGATCTCGAGTTCGCCGCGGTGTTCGACCACGTGTTCCTTCCCGCGCTCGTCGCGTTCAAGCCGGATCTCCTGCTGGTCTCCGCCGGCTTCGATGCGTTCGAGCACGATCCACTCGCTGGCATGCGCGTCACCCACAACGGCTTCGCGGCGATGGCGAACCGCCTGCGCGCGGTCGCGGATCGGATCTGCGGAGGCCGGATCGTCGCCGTGCTCGAGGGTGGCTACGATCTCGATGGTCTCGCCGGCGGCATGACCCGGGTGCTGTCCTCGTTCGCGAGGCCCGCGGAGCCGTTGCCACCCGTCGCTCCGCTGCCGACCCATCCGGTCGCGCGCGCAGCGATCGAAGGCACGCTCGCCGCGCACGCAGCGGCCGGCGTCCCGATCGCGGAAGCGGCCACGTCGCGATGACCAGACATCAGACCGCGGACCTCGAGCCCACCGCCTTCGGTGGTCGTTACACGCTGCTTCGCCGGCTCGCGATCGGCGGCATGGCGGAGATCTATCTCGCGCGTCAGGCCGCGATGGCCGGGTTCGAGAAGCAGGTCGTGATCAAGCGGCTGCGTCACGAGCTCGCGGACGATCCGCGGATCGTCGAGATGTTCCTCGACGAGGCGCGGATCGGTGCGCTGCTCAACCATCCGAACATCGTCCACGTCTACGACGTCGACGAGCACGACGGCATCCCCTACATCGCGATGGAGTACATCGTCGGCGAGGAGCTCAACGAGCTGTGCCGGCGCGGCCTGACGCACGGTCGGTTCCTCCCGCTCGAGCACGCGGTCGAGCTGATCCGGCAGGCCGCCACCGGCATGGGCTACTTCCACGCCAAGCAGGGCGCCGAGGGCTCGCAGCTCGCCGATCAGCCGCTCGAGATCGTGCACCTCGACATCTCGCCGTCGAACCTGCTGGTCACCCAGGACGGGACGATGAAGGTCATCGACTTCGGCATCGCCCGCGCTCGCGGACAGCGGATGCGGAGCGAGGTGATGCCCGGCAAGCTCTCGTACATGTCGCCCGAGCAGGCGGGACGATCGTCGTCGGCTTCTCCGGTGGTCGATCACCGCAGTGACATCTTCTCGCTCGGGATCGTGCTCTACGAGATCACGGTCGGCCGCCGGCTGTTCCGCGGATCCGCGAACGAGGTGGTGCAGAAGCTGATCAACGCCGAGGTCGAGCCGCCGACGTTCTTCCGCCGCAGCTTCCCGCCCGCGCTCGAGTCGATCGTGATGCGCGCGCTCGAGAAGCATCCGGCGGATCGCTACCAGAGCGCGTACGACCTCGCCGACGATCTCGAGACGTTCCTGCGCGACGAGCGCCTCCACTCCGGGCCCGTGCGGATCGCGCGCTATCTCGATCTGTTGACGCATGCCGAAGGCGGTCAGCGCCGCCCCGAGCTGGTCTCCGAGGCGGAGGTTCGCCGCACCGACGGCAACGACGACCTCGACTTCGACAGCCAGGTGTTCGACGGCTATCGCGCGCCCGAAGGTGCGCCCGGTCCGGAGCAAGCGCCCGAGTGGGAAGACGCCGAGCAGCCCGAGGCCGACGTCGCCGCGGCGCTCGGGATGGAGCTCGCCGAGCTTCGCGCCTTGCGCACGCCGGTCCCGGTGCGGCCCGCGGGCATGGCTCCCGTGAGCGGCAAGCAGCCGCGCGCGCAGACGCCGATCGAGGAACCCGCAACGCCGGCGCCGACGCGTGCGGCGAAGCGCGCGGTCACGAGTGGCGACGAGGACGAGGAGGTCCACGCGACCAACCCCGTCCCCACGCTCGATCCTCGCGAGGTCGAGCCTGCGGCACCGCCGGCTCGGCCCACCCCGGTCCCCGCTCGGGTGGCGCCTCCGATCCCGCCGACCCCACGGCCCGTTGCCGCGCCGATCACCCCGGCCCCGATGGTCCCGGCGGTCGGCTCCGCGCTACTCGCGCGCAACGAGCCCGGCCGGCTCCCGTGGATGCTCGTCGGCGTACTCATCATGGCCGTGCTCGCCCTGGTGGCGTATATCGTCATGACGTGAAGCTCTCGCTGCCCGTGCTCGCTGCGATCCTCGTCCCGCTCGTCGGGTGTGGTGATCGCGAGCCCCGCGAGCGCCGCGAGCTGCCGCGCGACCCGCAGCGCGAGCGTCGCGTGATCGAGCCGCCCGTCGGCAACGTCCGTCCGCTCCCTCCGCACGCGATCCGCGCCGACGGGGTAGGGCCCTACCGGATCGGCGAGAAGCTGTCGGTGCTGCTCGAGCAGCTACCGTCGGGACCGCGGATCGCGGTGTTCGAGATTCCGGGCCTGCTCCATCGCAGCCTGATCCGGGCCGAGGACAACACCGTGCTGATCGGTGGCGAGCCCGCGGGCACGGCGACCTTCGTCGCGGTCGTCGGGCCCGACGTCGCGCGCACCGAGTCGGGCGTCCACGTCGGGTCGACGAAGGCGGACGTCATCAAGGCACTCGGTCCGCTGGCCGAGGATCTCGAGGTCGCGCGCGATCCGCGCCTGATCGTCCCGAGCACGATGCGCAACGCGCGGATCATCCTTCACGACGACAAGGTCGCGGCGATCATCGTCGCCGCCGACCCCGGCGTGAGCTTGCGCGGCGACCGGCCCAGCCAGCCCGCGTGTCCTCGCCCGGCCTCGACCGAGCGCGGATTCGGCGCGTGCCTGACCGGCGTCGGTGAGCTCGTCGAGATCGTCGACAACGAGATCGTCGTGCGGGCCGCCGAGACCGGTCGAGCGATCGTCCCGCTCCGGATCCCGAACAAGGTCGTGTTCGCCCAGCCGCTGCGCATGACGGACGGCCGGGACGAGCTCGTGGTCGTCACCTACACGGAGGAACCGCAGCTCCGGCGGTGGTCGCTGATGGCGTATCGGTTCGAGACCGGCAAGATCGTGCGGAGCGCCGAGCCGGCGGTCCTCTATCAGGTCACGAGCTCGAACGCACGGTGGATCGGAGCGGATCTCGAGGAGGTCGAGCTCTACCTCGAGGTGTCCAACCACGCCGATTCGATCGAGGTCGGAGGTCTCCTCACCACGCGGCCGGAGCAGGGTCCCTGGCGTGACGTCGTGGTGATCTCGCCGGTCCAGGTGCCACGGCGGACCGGTAAGTCCGTGCCGGCCGAGGGTGTCGACGCCGGCACCCCCGACGCGGCGGATCCTGCCGAGGACAGTGGCACGGCACAAACTCACGCCAAACCCTGAGCCCGATACGGTGTCGTGGCGCGTACCCCTTTGCCACCACTGCTTTTTTTCGGCACAATCTACGCACGTGTCGCGCTGCGCAGCCCGCATTGTTAGCGCTCGTCGTGGGGGCGTTCCAGCGTGAAGTTCCTCTGTGACCGCTGCAAGACCCGCTACTCGATCGGTGACGATCGCGTACGCGGCAAGATCCTCAAGATCCGCTGTAAGAACTGCGCGAACGTCATCACCGTTCGCGAGGGGATGACGGATGTCGAGGCAGGCGAAGCGGGGCCGCGTCGGCAGAAGACGACGACCCAGGCGCCGATCGTCACCTCGTCGATCAACGCCCCCGCCAACGGTGCGCTCGGTTCCGCGTTCGCGGTCGCGCTGACGACCAAGCCGCCCGCGGCCCTCGAGGAGGAGTGGTACGTCTCGATCGACGGTGACCAGGATGGCCCGTTCTCGCTGGCCGAGGCGCAGCGCTGGGTCGGCTCCAAGGCGTTCGACGCGGATCTCCACTGCTGGAGCGAGGGCTTCGACGACTGGTTGCCGGTCGACAAGGTCAGTCACTTCCGCGGCCTCCGCAAGAAGCCGGCACCCGCGCCGGCGCCGCAGGCACCACCTCCGCTCCCGCGCGTCGGTGGTGGCGGTCGGATCGGTGCGGGCACCGGATCCTCCGCGGTCGAGGACGAGCCCAAGCCGCTGTTCGCGGCCACGATGGCATCGCTCGAGAAGAGCTCACCGTCGACGAGCCATCCCGGCCTCGGGCTGCCTCCTCCGAGCAACGGACCGTCCGCGACCCCGGCGAGCGGCATGCCCGCGCTGCACCCGAGGACCAACGGTGCGTCGGCGGCGGCGATCAAGGTCCCGGCACCGGCGATCGCCCGGCCGGCCGCGCGTGCAGAGACCGCACCCGGCCTGGGGGCAGAACCGGCGACGCAGATCGAATCACCGCCGTTCGACGAGGAGGCGTCCACCGCCGCCGAGCCGGTCGCCGCCGCGGCGAAGCGCCTTGCCGCCGAGGCCAATGATGCGTTCGCGAAGGCAGCGATGGGCCACGCAGGTCCCGCGCCCAAGCACGAGGCACCGGCACCCGCACCGCGCCTGGCGAATGCGCCGCTGACCGTCGACAACGACGAGGACGACGAGGACGACGAGCTCCAGATCGGTGAGGTCTCCCGCGTCGTCAATCTCGCGGACCTGATGCGCCCGCGCAACACGCCGATCGCGACGGCGAACCGCACCGGGTCCGTGCCGCGGATGGGCCAGACGGGTCCTGTGCCGCGGATGGGCCAGACCGGTCCTGTTCCGCGGATGGGCCAGACCGGCGCCGTGCCTCGGATGGGCATGACCGGCGCGGTGCCGCGGATCGACGATCCGAACGCGCCGAATGCCGGGATGCAGCCGTTCGGCGATGGCTCGGCGGATGGCGCGACGCCCGCGCCGGTGATCGCCCATCATCGCCGCGGTCTGATCATGCTGATCGGCGTCGCGTTGCTGCTGCTCGCGGGTGTCGTGATCGCTGTCGTGCTCCTCGTGTTCGGTGGCGACGACCTGACGAACAGCACGCTCGCCGGCGGCGGCACGATCGACACCACGCGGCCCGACGACCCCACCCGCAAGGCAAATCCGCTCCAGCCGGGGCCCGGCTCCGCGGCGCCAAATCCGTTCTTCCCGACGAAGACGCCGATCAAGCGTCCGAACCCGAACCCCACCAACACGACGAACACCAACACGAGTCCCGACCTGCCGACCGGGTCACTGCGCTCCGACGAGATCGAGGACATGGCACGCAAGTACTCGAGCAGTACGCAGCGCTGCTACATGCGATCGCAGAAGGGCGCCGATCTGATCATGATGGGCGACGTGAAGAAGATCCAGGCGACGCTCTCGATCGGCGCGGATGGCGTCGTCAAGGATGTGACGCTGTCGCAGCACGCGACGACGAATCTCGGCAAGTGCCTGATCTCGTCCATCAAGTCGTGGAAGTTCCGCACGTCGCCGGGCGGACTGTTCAAGATCAGCCTGCAGTTCGTCGCTGGCTGAGCTCGCCCGCGACGTCCGCGAGGATCGCCGCCGCCGCCTCGACCTCGGCGGTCGTGGTCTCGAGCCCGAACGACAACCGCACCATGCCGACGTCGGCAGGAAGGCCGATCGCCGCGAGCACCACCGAGGGCTTGGAGTCCCGTTCTGCGCAGGCGGATCCGGTCGACACGTAGACGCCGCGGCTCGAGAGCACCGTGCGCAACGCCGTCGCCGGGACCCCCGGGATCCCGAGCGCGAGGATGTGCGGTGCGCGGCGCTGATCGGGGACGAGCTGGCGATACGCGATCGACCGTGCGTCGAGGATCGAGGTGATCCGACCGGCCAGCTCGAGCCAGCGCGTGCGTGCCGACGGCATGGCCGCGATCGCGCGTTCCGCCGCGAGGCCGAGGCCCGCGGAGCCGGGTGCATCCTGGGTCCCGCCGCGCAGTCCCTTCTGCTGGCCGCCACCTGCCCACAACGCCTCGAGCACGACGCCGGTGCGCAGCCACAGTGCCCCCGTGCCCTTGGGCCCATGCAGCTTGTGACCTGCGATCGCGACGGAGTCGGCGCCGATCGCGCCGACATCGAGCATGACCTTGCCGAACGCCTGCGCTGCGTCGACGTGGATGTGGCAGCCCGGTGACCGCTGGCGAACCGCGCTGACGATCGAGGTCACCGGCTGCACGATGCCGACCTCGTTCTGCACCATCACGATCGCGACGACGGCAGCACCGACGGCGGCGTCGGCGACGGTCTCCGGATCGAGCACGCCATCGGGGCCAGGCGCGACCTCGATCACCGCGCGACCGGCGTCACCGAGGCGCGCGGCGACGGCGCCGACGGCAGCATGTTCGATCGACGACACGACGATCGATCCCTCGCGCACGCGTGCAGCCCCGAGCACCGCGAGCGCATCGGCCTCGCTGCAGCCGCTCGTCCACACGATGTCGCCCCTGGCTCCGCCTGGATCGCCGAGCGCGGCGAGCAAGCGTCCGCGGGCCACCTCGATCTGCGAGCGTGCGGCTGCCCCCTGTGGATGCAGGCTGCTCGGATTGCCCCACGCGGTGCGCATCACCTCGGTCATCAAAGCGATGACCTCGTCGGTGACGCGGGTCGAAGCGGCATTGTCGAGGTAGATTGGCGTCATCACGTCTGTAGGCGTCTACCTCCACTTCCCGTGGTGCCGCAAGCTCTGCCCGTACTGCGACTTCGCCGTCGAGACCGGAGAGCCTCCGCACGAGGGGTACCTCGCGGCCATCGTCAGCGAGCTGGCAAGGCGTGCACCTGCGTTCCCGGGCGAGCTGGCCTCGATCTACCTTGGCGGCGGTACGCCGTCCTTGTGGCGACCCGACTGCATCGCGGAGGCGGTCCGTGAAATCCGCGCGACCTACGCGGGGCCCCCACGCGAGGTCACGATCGAGGCAAACCCCACCGATTGTACCGACGAGAATCTCGCTGCCTGGCGCGCCGCCGGGATCACGCGGATCTCGATCGGCGTGCAGTCGCTCGATCCACAGGCGCTCGTCGTGCTCGGCCGCGATCATCGGTTCGGCGATGGGCGTGCCGCCGTCGAGCGTGCACTCGCCGCGGGCTTCATGACGTCTGCGGACTTCATCCTCGGCACACCCGGCGGCTCGGCGCGGGTCGAGACGCTGCCGGCCGATCACCTGTCCGTCTACGAGCTGACGATCGAGGACCGCACCGCGTTCGGTCAGCGCGTCCGCGATGGTCGGCTGGTCCCGCTCGACGAGGACACGCTGACCGACCTCTATACCGAGACTCACGACACGCTGACGGCCGCGGGCTTCGAGCACTACGAGATCAGCTCGTACGCGAAGCCCGGCAAGCGCGCCGTCCACAACAGCCTGTACTGGCAAGGCGCGCCGTTCCTCGGCCTCGGCGTCGGGGCCGCGTCGCTCGAGCTCGCCGCCGATGGCTCCGCGGTGCGCGCCACCAATCCGAGGAAGTCGAAGGACTACCTCGCGGCGCCCGGGACGCCCGCGGACCGGGTCGAGATCGGCGCGGCCGAGATGGCGGCGGATCGGGCCTGGCTGGGCCTGCGGACGTCGGACGGGGTCGCCGAGGGCGACCTGGCCTCTGCACCTGGACTTGCCGACGAGCTCGTCGCCGAGGGGCTCGCCGAGCGCCGCGAAGGCCGGATCTGCCCGACTCTGCGCGGCTTTCTGATGGCCGACCGGGTCGCTGCCCAGGTCGTCACACGCTGGGTGACAGGCAGATAGCGCCTTTGTGACCCGCACGAAGTAAGCTCACGGGAGCGGATGAGTGGAACGGACCTATCACGGCGCGCGCAGAAGATTCTGCACGCGGTCGTCACGGAGTACCTGCACGGCGGCGACGCCGTCGGCTCGCGTACGGTCACGCGCCGCCACGACCTCGGCCTGTCGCCCGCGACCGTTCGCAACGTGATGGCGGATCTCGAGGAGATGGGGATGCTCGAGCAGCGTCACTCGTCTGCCGGGCGCGTGCCGACCGCGACGGGCCTGCGGTTCTTCATCGACTCCTTGCTCAAGGTTCGCGGCCTCACCCCGCGTGAGAAGGAAGAGATCCGCGAGCGCGTGATCGCGCCGACCCCCGATGAGGTCGTGCAGCGCGCGTCGCGCCTGCTCTCCGATCTGACCCAGCACGCGGCGGTGATCATCGCACCGGATCCCGATCAGCAGCGCCTCGGCCAGATCGAGTTCGTGCCGCTGCGCGACGGCAAGCTGATCGCGGTCCTGGTCACCACCGATGGTCGGATCGAGAACCGGCTGATCCTCGATGACGTCGATCCGCGCCGGCTCGAACGGATCCACGGCTATCTGAACCAGCTGCTCTCGGGCATGACGATCGACGAGGTCCGCGAGTGCGTGATCCGCGAGCTCGGCGAGGACAAGAATCGCTACGACGAGGCGATCTCGGCGGCCCTCCGGCTCGGTCACGCGGTGTTCGTCGCGCAGCCCGATCGGTCCGCCGACGTCCTGGTCACCGGCCAGTCGAACCTGCTCGACGACGCGCTCGCCCAGGATCGCGCCCGCGATCTCCTGCGCACCCTCGAGGACAAGGAGACCCTGGTCCGGCTCCTCGATCGCACCCGCCGCGCCGAGGGGCTGCAGGTCTTCCTCGGTGCCGAGACCGCGATGTCGGCGCTCGCCTCGTCGTCCGTCGTGGCGGTCTCGTATGGCCCCGAGGATCAGCCGATCGGTGCGCTCGCGGTGATCGGTCCGATGCGGATGAACTACGGCAAGGTGATGTCGGTCGTGGACGTCACCGCGGATACCGTCTCGCAGCTACTCGCCGAGCTCGGCGGTACGTAACCAGGCACGTAGACAGGGCTAGGCCCCTGGTCTGCTTGACCAAAGCTGGTTATGGTCCGGGCAGTCATGAGCGGAGATCCAACCCAGCCCGACGAAGCGACTCCGGACGCTGCAACAGCACCAGCTGCAGAGCCGGGCCCGGAGGCAAGCGACGTGATTCCGGTCGAGGTCGAGCCTCCGGATATCGCACCTCCCGATCGAGCCACCGAGCTCGAAGGCAAGCTCGCCGCTGCCGAGAAGGAGAAGAAGGACAACTGGGACCGCTACCTGCGGGCAGCTGCGGATCTCGAGAACCTGCGCAAGCGACAGAAGCGCGAGGCCGAGGACGCGAAGTACGAGGCCAAGGGCAAGGTCCTCAAGGAGATGCTGCCGGTCGTCGACAACCTGGAGCGCGCGATCGAGCACGCGGTGCAGAGCTCGGAAGAAAAGAATCCAATCGTGGAGGGCGTGCAGCTCGTGCTGCGCCAGTTCGTGACCGCATTCGAGCGGCTCGACGTCACCGGCGTCGACGCGATGGGCCAGCCGTTCGATCCGAACCTGCACGAGGCGATCTCGCAGCAGGAGAGCGATCAGCCGCCGGGTACCGTCGTGCAGGTCCTGCAGCGTGGCTACAAGTCTGGTGATCGGTTGCTGCGTCCTGCGCTCGTCGTCGTCGCAAAGGCGAAGTCTAGCGAATGAGCCGCGTCATCGGGATCGACCTCGGTACGACGAACTCGTGCGTGGCCGTGATCGATGGTGACGGCCCCGTCGTGATCGCCAACTCCGAGGGGTCGCGCACCACACCGTCGATCATTGGCTTTGCCCAGTCGGGCGAGCGCCTGGTCGGGCAGGCTGCGCGTCGTCAGGCGATGACGAACGCGGAGAACACGATCTACGCGGTGAAGCGCCTGATGGGGCGCAAGTACGAGGACGAAGAGGTCCAGCGGCACCTCCTGACGTGTCCCTACGAGGTCGTGGCCGCGGAGAACGGCGACGCTCACGTCCGCGTGCGCGGCCGCGATTATTCGCCACCCGAGATCTCGGCGATCGTGCTCCAGAAGATGCGGCAGACGGCCGAGGACTGGATCGGCGAGCAGGTCACCGAGGCCGTGATCACCGTCCCGGCGTACTTCGATGATGCGCAGCGCCAGGCGACCAAGGACGCCGGCCGGATCGCAGGGCTCAACGTCCTGCGGATCGTCAACGAGCCGACCGCCGCGGCGCTCGCGTATGGCGTCGAGACCGAAGGCGCGCAGCGGGTCGCCGTCTACGATCTCGGCGGCGGCACGTTCGATATCTCGATCCTCGAGCTCGACGATGGCGTGTTTCGCGTCCGCTCGACGGCGGGTGACACGTTCCTTGGTGGCGAGGACTTCGACAACGCGATCGTCGAACATCTGCTGACGACCTTCGCCGAGGCGAACGGCGGCATGGATCTGCGCGGCGACCGGATGGCGCTGCAGCGCCTCAAGGAGACCGCCGAGCGCGTGAAGATCGAGCTGTCGAGCGCGTTCTCGACGGAGATCAACCTGCCGTTCATCGCGGCGGCGGCGGATGGTCCGCGCCACCTCCAGACCATGTTCGAGCGCCATCAGCTCGAGGAGCTGGTCGAGCCGCTGGTCCAGGCATCGCTCGAGCCGTGCCGTCGCGCACTCGCCGACGCCGGGCTGACGCCGGACGATATCGACGTCGTGATCCTGGTCGGTGGCCAGACGCGCATGCCGCGAATCCAGGGGCTGGTCGCCGAGATGTTCGGCAAGGAACCGAGCCGGAGCGTCAATCCCGACGAGGTCGTCGCCGTCGGTGCCGCGATCCAGGGCGGCGTGCTCACGGGCGAGGTGCAGGAAGTCCTCCTCCTCGATGTCTCGCCGCTCTCGCTCGGGGTCGAGACGGCAGGCGGCGTGTTCACCCGGTTGATCCCGCGCAACACCTCGCTGCCGGCACGCGCCACCGAGGTGTTCTCGACCAGCGTCGACAACCAGCCGTTCGTCAACGTCCACGTCCTCCAGGGCGAGCGCGAGATGGCGGCCGACAACAAGTCCCTCGCGAACTTCGAGCTCACCGGGATCCCGCCCGCGCCGCGCGGCGTGCCGAAGATCGAGGTCGCGTTCGACATCGATGCCGACGGCGTGCTCAGCGTCTCGGCGCGCGATCACGGCACGGGTCGCAATCAGCGAATCACGGTGTCGCCGTCCACGGGCCTCTCCGAGCACGACATCGACCGGCTGGTCAACGAGAGCACCCAGATGGCCGAGGACGATCAGGTCCGCCGCCTGCTCGCCGAGGCTCGCAACAAGGGCGAAGGCCTGCTCTACTCCTCCGAGAAAGCCATGGCCGAGTTCGGTGCCTTGCTCCCCGACGACGAGCGTGAGTTCCTGTTCCAGGAGCTCGCGGAGTGTCGCGCGGGCATGGCCGAGGAGGACCTCGCCTACGTGCAGGAGACCGTCGAGCGGCTCGAGGTCTCGGCGCAGCGGATCGGCGAAGCGATCTATGCGGCGGCGGATGCAGGGAGCGGGTCTTCGTGACGCTGGGTAGGGGCTGATGGCACGACGCAAGCGCGACTACTACGTGGTGCTCGGCCTGTCGCGTGATGCGACGGAGACCGAGATCAAGCGCTCGTTCCGCGAGCTGGCGCGCAAGTATCACCCCGACGTCAACTCGAGCGACGAGGGCGAGAAGTTCCGCGAGATCAACGAGGCGTACGCGGTGCTCTCCAATCGCGAGTCGCGCCAGCGCTACGACCGCTGGGGCCACGCGGACGATGGTTCGAGCGGGCTCGGTGCGGTCGTCGATGCGGCGCAGGAGATCATCAACGACGTGTTCCGGCGGCGGCGGGGCAAGCAGAAGGGCAAGGACATCCGCTACACGCTCGAGGTCAGCTTCGAGGAGGCTGCGTTCGGGGTCAGCAAGACGATCACCCTCCCCGCTGCCTCGGTCAGCCCGACGCCCGCGCGCGAGCTGACGATCGTCGTTCCCGCGGGGATGAAGGAGGGCACGGTCAAGACGCTGCGCGGCGAGGGCGAACCGGGGAAGGGCGGCGCCGCGAACGGCGACCTCCACGTCCAGATCCGGGTCGCGGAGCACGCGACGTTCCGGCGTGATGGGCTCGATGTTCGCAGCGAGCACACGATCACGTTCTCCGAGGCAGCGCTCGGCGCGGTGATCGACGTGCCGACGCTCGACGGCCCGGTCAAGATGCGGATCCCCGAGGGCACGCAGCCCGGCGGCGTGTTCCGGATCCGCGGCCGTGGGATCCCGCAGGCCTCCGGCAAGACCGCGCCGCGCGGCGATCACCTCGTGCACGTCCAGGTCGCGATTCCGACCGAGCTGACGGCGCGCCAGCGCGAGCTGATCGAGGAGCTCGGGCGCAGCACCGGGCAAGCGCAGCTCGCGGCCCCGGGCCGCAAGGGCCTGCTCGATCGCATGCGCTCGCTGCTGGACGAATGAGAACCATCCTCCTCGCGCTCCTGGTCACCGCGTGCGGTTCGCGGTCACCCCAGGGCTCGTGGATCGAACGCGAGGGCGGCGGCACCCTCGGAGCGACGCACGAGGCGACCGCTTCCACGTCGGGCACGTCGTCGGCCGCGATCGATCTCGCGACGCTCGACGCCACGACGATCGATACGCTCGACGAGGCGAGGGTGCTCACGGCGCTCCAGCGGGTCGGCGATGCGGCGCCCGCAGCACGGCTCGCCTTGCGCGCGGCACGGCTGGCGTATCACCGCGGCGACCACGCGGACGCGCGCGCCCTGATCGCGCGTGCCGGTAGCGCGGCGGACGAGCCGAGCGTGCACGCAGATCTCACCGCACTCGCGACCCGCCTCGCCCAGCCGCCTATCGATCCGCGCGTGATCGCCGTGCTGTTGCCGCTGACCGGTCGGTTTGCGTCGATCGGTAGCGAGCTGCGTACTGCGATCCAGCTCGCACCGGCAGCGGGCACCACCTGGGTGTTCCTCGATACCAAGGGAGAACCCGACGGTGCGGCGGCGGCCGTCGAGGTGGCGATCGCGAAGGGTGCGGTCGGGATCCTCGGTCCGGTCGGTCAGCGCGAGGCGATCAGCGCCGCGCGCGCGGCGACGCTGCACCAGATCCCGATCGCCTTGCTCGCGCCCGACGATGGCGCGGATCCGGCAGCCGGCGTGTTCCGGCTCGTCGACTCGCCCGCCGATGAAGGTCGCGCCGTCGCCCGGCTCGCGGCGTCCGAGAGCTTTCCGACCGTCGGCGTGTTCGCGCCGCGTGACGACATCGGGCAGGAGGCGGCGGATGCGTTCGTCGCCGAGGCGACGCGGCTCGGACTCGCGGTCACCGCGCAGGCCTCGTACGATCCGACGAGCGGCGATCTCGAAGCGGACGTGAAGAAGTTCTTGAACCTTGTCCCCGCGCTCAATCCTCGCCTTGCTGCTCACCTCCGGCGCGAGGGCAAGAAGGGCTGGATCACGTTCTCGCCGGACGTCGCGTACTCGCTGCTGTTCATCCCGGATCGCTACGACCGGGCAGCGGTCGTCGCGGCCTTTCTCCCGTACTTCGGCGTCGAGCTACGCACGAGCGAGTTCCCGGATCCGACGCGCCTCCAGCGCAAGCACGGCGGTCACATGCCCCAGGTCGTCCAGCTCGTCGGCGGCAGCGGATGGAATCACCCGTCGCTGCCGATCCGCGGCGGACAGGCTGTACAGGGCGCGATGATCGTCGACGCGTTCATCGGTGATCTCGGTGGCGACAGCGGTGCGGTGTTCGCGGGAGCGTTCCAGCAGCGGACGGGCCGCTCGCCGAGCCCGGTGGCAGCGCAGGCGCACGACGCGGCCACCCTCGTCGCGAACGCTCGCCGTGACAGTGCCGGCGCCCGCGAGCCGCGCGCAGCGCTGACGTCGGCGATCGCCCGCGGCAAGCTCGACGACGGCGCATGTGGCCCTGCCGCGATGGACACCGACGGAGAGCTCGTCCGCGAGCCCAGCGTCCTCGAGGTCATGGGCGACCAGCTGATCGTGGCCCCGTAGGCGTTACGCGGTAAGCTGTCCGCTCGTGTCGTCGATCTGGGTGCACCTCGGCTTGTTCGCCGCGTCCTGCGTGACCACGGGTCTGTGGGGTGGGCCGTACTTCGCGGCGACGTTGATGGGCATCCTGGTCTGTCACGAGGCGGGCCACTACGTCGTCGGTCGCCGCCGCGGTGTCGACGTGTCGCCGCCGTACTTCATCCCGCTGCCGCCCCAGATCTCGTACGGGACGATGGGCGCGGTGATCCGCATGCGGAGCCCGATCCGCGATCGCAACGCGCTGTTCGACGTCGGTGCGGCGGGTCCGATCGCCGGGCTGGTCGTCGCGATCCCGCTGCTCGTGATCGGCCTCCAGCTGTCGACGGTCGGACCGATCCCGCCCGGCAACACGATCGAGGGCAACTCGATCCTCTATGCACTGCTCAAGTACGCGGTGTTCGGGAAGTGGCTACCGGGTGACGGGGTCGACGTGAATCTCCATCCCATGGCGTTCGCCGCCTGGGTCGGCCTGCTCGTCACCGCGATCAACCTGATGCCGATCGGCCAGCTCGACGGCGGTCACGTCGCGCGCGCCGCGCTCGGTCCGCGTCACGAGCTGATGTCGAAGCGGCTCAATGTCGCCCTGCCGCTCGTCGGCGTCGGGATCGGCGCGATCATGCTGGTGACCGCGCTCGATGCGGGCAAGGGCATGTTGGACGCGATGGAGTACGCGACGTACGGCCTGTTCCCGTGGTGCCTGTGGGGTGTGCTGCTCGGTGTGATGCGGCGGCAGGCCGGCGAGTACCACCCACCCGTCGGCGACGAGCTCCTCGATCCGCGCCGCAAGCTCCAGGCGATCGCGATGCTCGTGATCTTCGTCCTCATCGTGACCCCGGTCCCGATGCGGCCCGTGTTGTAGGATCGAGGCGTGCTCGAGTACACCGTTCCCGACG
The DNA here is from genome assembly GCA_028287135.1 of Myxococcales bacterium. Classification (GTDB taxonomy): domain Bacteria; phylum Myxococcota_A; class Polyangia; order Haliangiales; family Haliangiaceae; genus JABFXX01. The sequence continues at coordinate 6,692 of JAQBQE010000017.1, read as the reverse complement.
TGGCACGCACGGCCTGGGATCGCGCGCGCGCGCAGTGGGACGACACCGCCGCGCACGACGAGCTGCTCCGGCTGACCAACCTGCATGGCTGCTATGCGTGGGTGGCTGCGCGGTATCGCGAGGTGCGCGGTGACGGCGACGCGATCGATCCGATCGCGGAGCGCCAGCTCGATCGGGTGCGGCGCGCCGCCGAGGTTGCGCTGCTGGCGTCCGGCACCCCGCGCGCGGCGCCCCAGAAGAAGACCTACCAGTCGACGGTGCTGCTGATCGGACTCGTCATGATCATGATCGTGATCGGCGTGGTCTACGCGATGTACCGGCGAGCGCAGGCTGCGACTGAAGCTCCGTCTCACGGTCCCCCCGCGTCTCGGGTGAGGTAGGGTTCCGCCGTGGCACAGGTCGATTTTACCGAGCGACAGCTGACGCTGAAGCTCGTGTACTACGGGCCTCCGCTGTCCGGAAAGACCAGCAACCTGCGCGCGCTGCACGGGAAGGTCGACACGCTCAACCGCGGCCGGCTGATGACGCTCGACACCCGCGATGATCGAACGCTGTTCTTCGACCTGCTTCCGATCTTCTTTCGCGCGTCGGGGTTCTCGTTCCGGATCAAGGTCTACACGGTGCCCGGGCAGCCCGTGCACGAGGCGACGCGCAAGGTCGTGCTCGCCGGTGCAGACGGCGTCGTGTTCGTCGCGGACTCCAAGCCCGATCAACGCGAGGCCAACCGGGCGTCGTGGCACAACCTGGTCGGCAACCTGGCCTCGATCGGGCTCCAGAATCTTCCGATCGTCGTCCAGTACAACAAGCGCGACCTGCCCGATGCCGTACCTCTCGATGCGGCAGACCGGTTCGGAGATCCGGACCGCGTACTCAATGGGGCCTGCGCGAAGTCCGGAGAAGGCGTGGTTCCGACGTTCTTCGACCTGATCGGTCGGACCTGGGACGCGCTCGACAAGGACCTGAAGCTCTCCGACAAACTCGGTATCGACAGCACTGCATTCCGGCGGGCCCTCGCCGAGCATGTAGGCGTAACCATGATAGAATAGCGCGGTGAGCCGAGGCCGGAAGCTCGATGACCCGATCGAGCTCGCTCGTCTGGTGCCACCTGGTGAGCTCGAGGAGCTGGTCCAGGCAATCCACAAGGCGCTGGGCTGCTGGGTCGCGATCCACGATCCCTCCGGTCGCCGTCTCGCGGGCCCAGCGTCCGCGGGCGCGCCGTGCAGGACGCTCGAGCACGAGGGTGAGCGCCTGGGGCAGCTCGCCGCGTCGGGCCCCCAGGCCGAGCTCGCACTCGGGCTCGTGACCGATACGCTTGGCCTGCTCGTCCATCACGCGCACGCCCGCGAGCTCGCGGCGGCGACGCACGAGGAGGCGATGCGGGTCACGTTCGGAGAGCTGACCGAGCACAACCAGCGCCTGCAGCGCGCGGTGTCGCGGCTCGAGGAGCTCGACCGGCTGAAGTCGAACTTCCTCGCGACGATGTCCCACGAGCTCCGCACGCCGCTGACCTCGGTGATCGGCTACGCCGAGATGATGGCCGAGGGCCTCGCCGGTCCGGTCTCGACGGAGCAGCGCGATTACCTGACGACGATCCTCGGCAAGGCCGATCAGCTCCTCGGCCTGATCACCGCGGTGCTCGACGTGTCGTCGCTCGAGACCGGCCATCTCTCCCTCGACCGCTCGGCGCTGTCGCTGGCGGATGTCGTCGCGAGCGAGGTCGCGACGTTCCAGCCGCAAGCGGGTCGGCGCGGGATCTCGATCCAGCTCGACCAGAGCGGGGAGAGTGTCGTCGTCGGTGACCGGAAGAAGATCCGTCAGATCGTCTCGAGCTTGCTGTCGAATGCGGTGAAGTTCACCCCGGATCACGGGCGCGTTGGCGTCGAGGTCCGGCAGGGGCCCCTCGCACCCGGCGCCGAGGTCGTCGCCGCCGGAGCGGTGCAGCTCGTCGTCCGCGATTCAGGCATCGGCATCTCGCGTGATCAGGTCGCGAAGATCTTCGAGCCGTTCTTCCAGGTCGACTCGTCGTCGACGCGTGCGTTCGGTGGCACCGGTCTCGGGCTGACGCTCGCGAAGGCGTACGTCGAGGCACACGGCGGGCGGATCTGGGTCGATACGACGCCAGGGCAGGGCTCGACGTTCGTCGCGACGTTCCCGATGCGACAGGACGAGGCACCGTGAACGTCACCGATCTCTCGATCGCGATCCCGCTGGCGATCATCTGCGTGCTCGGCTCGGCGTTCTGCTCCGGCACCGAGGTCGCGCTGTTCTCGCTTCGCCGCGTCGATCGCGATCAGCTCGGACGCTCGGAGCGGCTGGTCGACAAGCGGATCATCGCGCTGCTCGAGCGGCCGCGCCGCCTGATCGCGACCGTGCTGATCGGCAACGAGGCCTTCAACAGCCTGCTCGCCGTGATCGTCCTCGTCCAGGTGCTCGTACACATGCCGAGCGCCTCGCTATGGGCGATCGGCGGGATCACGCTCGCGATCACGCTGCCGCTGATCGTGCTGATCGCCGAGGTGACGTCGAAGACCCTCGCCGCCAAGGCACCGCTGACGTGGGCACGGATCTGCGTGATGCCGCTGTCGATCTTCATGCTGCTCGTGACGCCGTTCCGGGTCATCGTGCAGCTCGTCACGTCGGTCTTGCTCGCGCCTCTCGGCGAGGCAGCCCGCACCCGTCCCGCGCGTGACCTGTCCGAGGAGGAGTTCCGTGGCCTGATCGATGCCGGCTCGGCACAGGGCCAGGTCGACGCGCGCGAGCGTCGTCTGATCCATCGCGTGTTCGAGTTCTCCGACAAGAACGTCGGCCAGGTGATGACGCCGCGCGAGCGCATCTTCGCGCTGTCGTACGACCTGCCGATGCAACGCCTCGTCAAGGAGGTCGCGGCGCGCGGGTTCTCGCGCGTGCCGATCTATCAGAAGTCGCTCGACAACATTCGCGGCATCCTCAATGCCAAGGATCTGGTCCGCGCCGCCGCGGGACAGCCTCTCGGTCGGCCGCTCGGTGAGCTGCTGCACGAACCGCTGTTCGTCCCGCGCACGACGCCGGTCAAGCGGCTGTTCCTGACCTTCAAGCAGAAGAAGGTCCACATGGCGATCGTCGTCAGCGAGTACGGCAAGGTGCTCGGCATCGTGACGATGGACGATCTGCTCGGGCAGATCTTCGGCGCGTTCCGCGACGAGCGTGCAGAGCTCCAGAGCTCGATCCCGGGGCGCCAGCGCGCGCGCACCCCGGTCGCCGGCGTGCCCCTCGATCGCGCGAGCGGCGAGCTCACGGGGCCGGTGCCCCAGCTCGAGCCGGGCGACCTCAGCGAGCCGGTCTCGAAGCTGGACGGCAGCGACCTCAGCGGTCCGGTCCTGCTGCCGGCGGTCGAGTCCGCGTTGACAGGGACGGGCGTGCTCGACCCGCCGCCGATGTTCCGACCGATCCATCCCGTCGACGAGGTGACTCCTCCGGCGATCGACATCAGCGAGCTGCGTGGGGAGGACAAGTCCTCATGATGGACACGTCGACCCTCGCGTTCCTGCTGATCGCCTGCGTGCTGATGCACGCGTTCTTCGTCAGCGCAGAGGTCGCGCTGTCGGCGGCCGATCGCAACCGGCTCCGTGCGCGCGCGGCGGGTGGCAAGGCGGCCGCCGTTCGCGCCGAGCGCATGCTCGGCGTTCCACAGGTCACGCTCGCGACCACGCTCGTCGGCGCGAACCTCGCCCTGCTGATCGCCGTGATCGGCGTCGCGATCGAGGTCGTCGACCGCGGTCACTCGCCGTTGTGGGCGCCGCTGCTGGCCGTCCCGCCGCTGCTCGTGATCGGTCACCTGGTGCCCAAGCAGATCGTCCAGATCCAGGCCGACAAGGTCGTCGACAGCCTGGCGACGTGGCTGCGGCTGTGGTCCTTCCTGTTGCGGCCGATCGTCGTCGTGGTCGGCGGGTACGCCGCGTTGCTGACCCGGCTGACGCGCACCGACCGCAAGAAGGCGTTCGTCACCCGTGACGAGCTGGCGATGCTGATCGAGAGCGAGCCCGAGACCGACAAGCCGGAGATCAGCGCCGACGAGCGCGAGATGATCGCGAACGTGTTCGAGCTCTCCGAGTACAAGGTCGGTGAGCTGATGGTGCCGCTGTCGGAGGTCACCGCGCTCCCCGAGGATGCGTCGATCATGGAAGCAGCGCTCGAGGTTGCCGATAAGCAGCACTCGCGCATGCCGATCTACAAGTCGCGCGTCGATGACATCGTCGGGATCGTCCACGTGTTCGATCTGCTCCAGGCCGCTGGCAAGAGCGATGGCAGGGAGATCAGCGCGCTCGCGCATCCGCCGACCTATGTGCCCGAGACGATGAAGGCGAGTGACATGCTCGTCCAGCTCCAGAGCGAGCAGCAGCACCTCGCGATCGTGGTCGACGAGTACGGCGGCGCCGTCGGGATCGTGACGATCGAGGATCTCCTCGAGATCATCGTCGGCGACATCGATGACGAGTACGACACCGAGCCCTCGCCGATCCGCGCGGAGAAGCCCGGGGTGTGGCAGATCGAGGCGCGGACCAGCGTCGAGCGCGTCAACGCCGAGCTCGAGCTCAAGCTGCCGGTGAGCGACGACTACGAGACAATCGCGGGCCTGCTGATCGAGAAGCTGCGCCGGATCCCCGCACCAGGTGAGGTGATCACCGTCGGCGGCCAGCAGATCGAGATCGTCAAGGCGACCGACCGCGCCATCGAGAGCGTGCGGATCACCAAGAAGAAGAAGTAGTCACGAGGCTGCGCTGCTCATGCCCTCGGCGGTGACGTACTTCGACCCGCAGCCGTCGCGCGATGCGATGCCGGCGATGTTCGCGAGTCCGTTCGATCACGGGCCGCCGCATCCCCTGGCCCGGCTCGCAGCCGACGAGCTGCTCGCGATGCTGCGCGCGGGCGCGTTCGACATCGATCTCGCGCCGCTCGAGAAGCCCAGTAGCGGGCTCCAGGGCGGGCTCGGTGGCAAGATGTTCGGCGTCCTCGTGGTCGAGGATCGCGAGGGACGGATCGGATACCTGCGCGCGTTCTCGGGGATGCTCGGCGGGCGCTGGGAGCTGACCGGGTTCGCGCCGCCGCTGTGGGACCGTGCGCAGCGCGAGGCGATGTGGCCGGCGGGGCAGGCGGAGCTGCGCGAGTACGAGCTCCGGCTGCGTGCGCTCGATGCGGATCCGGCGAATGCGGCGATCCGTGCAGCGCTCGTCGCGTTCGATGCGCGGGTCGCAGCGGACGCAGAGGCATTGCGCGAGCGTCATCGGATTCAGCGCGCGCGGCGGCGCACGGAGCGCGATCGCCTCGTTGCCCTCGACGCCGAGGCCGACGGACGTGCGACCGAGGTCGCGCCGGCGCTGCACGCGCTCGATCAGGAGAGCCGGGCGGATGCGGCGGAGAAGAAGCGGTTCGATGCGACCGCCGCCGAGGAGCGCAATCCACTGGCGGAGCGGGTCGCGGCCCTCGAGCGTGCGCGGATCGCGCTCGAGCAGCAGCGTGCCGCTGAATCGCGCGACCTGATGAAGCAGGTGCACGACAGCTACGTGATCGAGAACGCACGCGGTGAGCGCCGGCCGTTGCGCGAGCTGTTTGCACCGGGCGAGCCGCCGGCGGGTGCGGGCGATTGCGCCGGCCCCAAGCTGCTCGGCGATGCGTATCGGCATGGTCTGCGGCCGGTGGCGCTCGCCGAGGTCTGGTTCGGCGCTCCGCCGGCGACGGGCGGCCGGCATGCGGGTGTGTTCTATCCGTCGTGTCGCGGCAAGTGCGGTCCCGTGCTGCCGTTCATGCTCGAGGGCCTGCCTCACGCGACCGCAGCGATCTACGGTGCCAGCGAGATCGCGGCCGTCGAGCCACGGGTCGTGTTCGAGGATGCGTGGATCGTCGTCGTCGACAAGCCGATCGATCTGCTCTCGGTGCCCGGTCGGAGCGGCGCGCTGCGCGACTCGGTGCAGACCCGCCTGCGCGAGCGCTATCCGGTCGCGACCGGCCCGCTCGTCGTGCATCGGCTCGACCTCGACACCTCCGGTCTGCTGCTGGCCGCGAAGGATGCGGCCACGCACACCACACTGCAGGCCCAGTTTGCACGGCGCGAGATCGAGAAGCGCTACATCGCCTGGCTCGATGGCATCGTCGCGGGCGACCATGGAACCGTCGAGCTGGCGCTCCGGGTCGACCTCGATGACCGGCCGCGCCAGATCCACGATCCTGTCCACGGCAAGCCGGCGATCACCGAGTGGCGAGTGCTCGACCGCGGCACCGGCGCGACCAGGGTCGCGTTGTTCCCGAAGACCGGGCGCACGCACCAGCTGCGGGTCCATGCCGCGCATCGCCTCGGGATCGGTGCGCCGATCGTCGGCGATCGCCTGTACGGGAGGTCCCAGGCCGATCCACGCGGCACCGAACCACGAATGATGCTGCATGCCGAGCAGCTCGCCTTCGTCCATCCGCACACCGGGGAGCGGGTGGTGTTCGAGAGTCCGGCGCCGTTCTGAACGACCGTCCGTGAGGGTCTAGCGGCAATGCTGGTCAGTTAGCGGGTTCCGTCGTCGTGCACGTGCACGTCTCACGTGCTCGTCCACGTCCACGGACTCGGTCGCAACCGGGCTGAAGCACGGCCGATACGTCCGGCATGCTCGACTACGAGAAGCTTGACGTCTATCCATGTGCGATCGAACACCTGGCGTTCGTGTTCAGGT
>JAQBQE010000013.1 GCA_028287135.1 Myxococcales bacterium | reverse complement strand
CGTAGTCGAGCATGCCGGACGTATCGGCCGTGCTTCAGCCCGGTTGCTACCGAGTCCGTGGACGTGGACGAGCACGTGACACGTGCACGTGCACGACGACGGAACCCGCTAACTGACCAGCATTGCGACTAGTTCGTCGCGACGACCTGGACGGCGGCGCGCGCGGTGTCGGGCCAGGATTCCTTGGCGAGCCAGGGGTCGAAGCCCGCGGACTTGATCGCCACCAGCATCGGCCTGGTGACGTCCTTCGGGGTACCGAGGGTGGCGTCGTAGGAGACGAAGATGCTCTCGGTGGAGACGTCGAAGCCGAGCTCGTAGACCGCGGGGATGTCCGCCAGCGCGGTACGCACCTTCAGCGGACAGCTCTCCTCGCAGTACATGCCGAGCGCCTTGAGCGTGACCTGGGTCAGCTGCGGTGGGCGTGGGCGCGGCTTGCTGGCGACGGCCGGGGGTCGGGGCGTGTCCTGCTGATGAGCGCTGTCGTGCGCCGCCTTGCGGGCCGACGCATCGTCCTTGCTGCAGGCGGGGACGAGCACGCAGAGGAGGAGCGCGATGCGTACGCCGATCGCACGCATCAGCGACGGCCGCGCTTCTTCGTGGGCTTTGGCTTCTCGGGCTTGGGCGTAGGCGCTTCGGCCGCGCCGGCCTCGGGCAGCCCGAGCTCCTTGGGAAGCTTCGGATCGAGGAGCGCGGCGACGCGGCTGAGCTCCTCGGGCGGCACCTTGGTCTTGATCGAGATCAGGATCTCCTTCGCCTGATCCTTCTGCTTCGCGGAGGTCTTCTTGCTGACGATCATCGCCTCGGCGAGCGTGAGCTGCAGGGTCGGCGTGATCGCGGCCTGCTCGTTGAAGATCGGCGACAGCAGATCGAGCGCGCGGTCCGGATCGCCGTTGCGGAGCACGACCTTGGCCTGCAGCCCGAGCGTCGGGAAGTAGCCCGAGTTCGCGAGCAGCGCTTCGTCGAGCTGCTTGCCCGCACCGGGGATGTCGTTGGCGGCGAGCAGGATCTCGGCGAGTGCCGTGCGCGTGCGATACGCGACCGGGTTCGGCGAGACCTCGTTGATCTCCGAGATGGCCTGCTCGAGCTGCGTCTGGGCGCCCTTGGTATCGCCGGTCGCGAGCAGGGCCACGCCGAGCGCATGGCGACCGAGCTTGCTCTTGGAGCGGCGCGCGAGCTTCTCGAGCGCATCGGCGGCCTCGCCGCGCTCCTTGACGTCACCGCTCATCATCCGGGCCTGCTCGCGCAGGATCTCGGCCTCGACGTTCTCGGGCGCCTTCTTCAGCACGTCCTCGGCCTCGGCGAGCGCCTCCTTGGATTTGCCGAGATCGAGCAGCGCATACGCGCGGAGCAGGCGCGGCCGCACGCCCTCGATCTTCGACGCCAGATCGAGCGCTTTCTCCGGCAGCCCCGACGCGAGCAGCAGCGCTGCATCGACGAGCTGCACGGTCGGATCATCCTCGGCCTTCGACGTGCCGTACCAGGCGATCCGCGAGCGCGCCTTCGCGGTCTCGGCGAGGTTACCGTTCATGTAGTGCGCCCATGCGATCCGGGCCCAGAACCGCGCCTCGTTCGGCGGCTTGAGGGCGGTCGACTTGCGGAGCGATTCCATCGCCTTCGGGTAGTCTTCGATGCCGGCGTTCGCGAGCGCGAGCGCGAGATTGCGGTACGAGCCGACGCGCGGGCCGAGGTTCTTGTCGAGCTTGACGCTGAGCTCGTCGATGGCGTCGTTGACCTGCACCGATGCCTCGGCGCGGCCGAGCGAGCGACCCGCGACGGCGAGGGGATGATCCTTGGAGGCTGCGGTCGCCTTGTCGAACAGCACGATCGCCTCGTCGAGGTGCCCCTCGTCGACGAGCAGGTCCGCCTGATCGATCATCGCGACGACCACGCCATCCTCACCGTCAGCCGCAGCCTTGAACGAGGCGCGCGCCGCCTTGCGCTCGCCGGCGGCGACCTGCGCGCGCCCCTTGAGCCAGATCGCCCACTTGTCGTTCGGGCTCTTCGCCAGGTAGCCGTCGAGGCTCTTCACCACGCCCTCGAGGGTCGACTTGCTCGCGGTCGCGACGGCGGCGGCGTTGCCATCACCGGTGCCGAGCCGCGAGAGCTCGACGGCAGCCTTGCCGATCACGAGCTCGCGCGCACCCGGATCGTCCGGACCGATGTCCTTGCCGACGGCCTTGAACGCCTGATCGACACGGTCCTGATCCGTGCCGTAGAGCAGTGCCTCGAGACCTGCGGTCTCGACGACGTACGCGAACGTCAGCACGTTCGAGTTGTCCTTCTCGAGCGCATCCGCGAGCTTCTTGAGGCTCGCCTCGTAGCCGGCGAAGTCACCAAACCCGATCGCCTGCTTCGACTCCTTCTGGAGCCGCGCGACCGCCTCGGACTTCTGCTTCTGGCTCCACCAGTACCAGGTGCCACCGCCACCGATGCCGAGGACGAGGATCACGAACAGGAAGATGAACGCGCGCCGCGTCGAACGACCCCACCGCCGCTCGGGGCGCAGATCGAAGTCCTGGTCGGGAACGCGAACGCCGGCGACATCGAGCAGGCCACCAGTCAGCAGGTCGTTGAGATAGCTCTCGCCGACGGCGGCGGATTGCCGGAGCGCCGCGGACGCCGCGTTCTGCGGCTTGTCCTTCGAGATCACGCGCGGGCGCACACCCTCGACGCTCATCGGCGGCGGCGCGGTCTGCTTCGGCGCACGCGATGGCGGAGGTGCGCCCATCGCCGCGATCGCATCGGCGAACATCGGCTGCGCGGGCTCGTCGCGCGTCGGCAGCTCGGCGGCCGGCGAGATCGCCATCGTCCGCATCTGCGGCGCGGCGGTTGGAACCTGATGCGGCTGCATCGGCGGTGCGGGACGCGGCGGCGGTGCGGGAGCACGAGCCGGCGGCGCCACGGCAGCACGCGAGCGCTCGATCGGCTTGCCGTGATCGGTCTCGCCGCGCGGCGGCACCGGCGTCGGGATCGGCGCAGGCGCGTCGAGCGTCTGCCCGGCGCGCGCACGCTTCAGCATCGACAGGATCTGCGGGCTCGTCGGATCGAGGTTCTGCGCGTGCTGCAGCACCGGGACGGCGCGCTCGAAGTCACTGCGGCGGAGCAGCACCTCGCCGAGGAGCGCGAAGCCCTGGCGGTTCGAGCGGTCGATCTTGACCACCCGGAGCAGCTCGCCCTGCGCTTCCTTCCACTGGTGCATCGCGGCGTGGGCGCGCGCGAGCATCACCCTGCCCTCGAGGCTGTCGGGCGACGCCTCGAGACCGAGGTTACCGACCCCCACCGCGTCACGCGGCCGACCGAGCGCGAGGTACGCCTCCCCGAGATCGATGAACGCGGGCGATCCAGGATCGCGGCGAACGAGATCGATCAGCTCCTCGATTTCTTGAGCCGTGGGACGGCGATCCGCGTCGACCATGAGCACCTCCAGCGTACTCGTATCCGGCTCGCCCCCGCAAACCTACATCCCCCCTCGAATCGCGTATCCTGCAACGAAGATGGGTAGCAGCTTTGGAGCCCTGTTCAGGATCACCACCTTCGGGGAGTCCCACGGACCCGGCCTGGGTGTCGTGATCGACGGCTGCCCTCCCCGGCTCGCCCTCGACGTCGCCCAGGTCCAGGCCGAGCTCGATCGTCGACGGCCGGGACAGAGCCGGCTGGTCACCCAGCGCAAGGAATCCGATCAGGTCGAGATCCTGTCGGGGCTCTCCGAGGGCAGGACGCTCGGGACGCCGATCGCGATGATGATTCGCAATCAGGACGCACGCAGCAAGGACTACGAGGAGATCTCCCACGCCTACCGGCCCAGCCACGCGGACTACACGTACGACGCGAAGTACGGCATCCGCGCGATCGCGGGTGGCGGCCGTGCGAGTGCACGCGAGACCGCCGGACGGGTCGCCGCGGGAGCGGTGGCGCAGCAAGTGCTCGCGACGTTCGGCGTCGAGATCGTGGCGTGGGTCGACGAGGTCTGGGGGATCAAGGCGACCGTCGATGACACCACCGTGACGCGCGCCGGCGTCGACATCAACGATCTGCGCTGCCCCGATCCGGTCGCCGCCGCCACGATGATCGAGCGGATCGAGAAGGCGCGCAAGGACGGCGACTCCGTCGGTGGTGTGATCCGGTGCGTCGCGCGTGGCGTGCCCGCGGGCTGGGGCGAGCCGGTGTTCGACAAGCTCGAGGCCGACCTTGCCAAGGCGATGCTCAGCATCCCCGCGGTCAAGGGCGTCGAGAACGGGTCGGGGTTCGCGGGAACGCTGATGACCGGCAGCGAGCACAACGATCTGTTCGAGCGCCGCCCCGACGGCCGGATCGGCACGCGCACCAATCACTCGGGTGGGATCCAGGGTGGGATCTCCAACGGGGAGCCGATCACGCTGCGGATCGCGTTCAAGCCGACGGCGACGATCATGCGGCCGCAGGCCACCGTCGATGCGAGCGGCGCTCCCGCGGTGCTCGCGCCCAAGGGCCGACACGATCCCTGCGTGCTCCCGCGCGCCGTGCCGATCGTCGAGGCGATGACCGCGCTCGTCCTCGTGGACCACTGCCTGCGCCAGCAGGCCCGGGCGATCCCGGGACACTAGCTCCGGTGTCAGACGGTCGCCCTACCTTCGGGGAATGGGCCCGGCATGCGCACAGCTCCTCGACGAGCTGGGATACGACCCCGACGACGGGGTGCCGGAGGCCGAGGCGGTCGACGTCGAGATTGGCGAGATCGTGCGAGCGCGCCGCGACGGCGTCCCGGTCGCGGTCGCCCGGCTCGGCAGCGGCCGGCTGGTCGTCGTGGTCGACGAGTGCCCGCACGATGGCGGACGCATCTCGGATGGATTCGTCGAGGGAGAACGCCTGGTCTGCGCGCGCCACGGCTGGGAGCTCGAGGTCGAGGGAGGCCGCTGCAAGCGCTCGTCCCCGGCCTGCAAGCTGCGGTAACACTACGGAATTGTTGACCGCGCGTCCGCTCGCACGCTAGCGTCGGCCGACGTGGGAGCCGTCCTGGTCCATATCGATCTCGACGGCGACCGGCCACATCCGTCCTCGCTGTCGGCGCTCGCCGCCGGCCGCGCGGTCGCCTCGTCATGGGGCGCGACCCTGTATGCGGCCCTCGTCGTGCGCGATCCAGGAGATCGGACGTCGGCCGACTCCACGGGGCTTGGCCGGATCCAGGCGATGCTCGCTCGCGGAGGTGCCGACAAGGTCGTCCTCGCGATGACCGATGTCGCGATCGCCCCGCTGTGGAGTGCGGTCGGCGGCGCGTGGCAAGGCGTGATCGATCAGCTGCGTCCTCGGCTCGTGCTGTTCGGTGCGGACAGTCCGTCGGCTCCCGAGCTCGGCCCGCGGACCGCCGCGAAGATCGGCGCACGTGTCCTGCTGCGTGCACGCGCCTCGGTGAGCGACGACGTCGAGCTGCGCGATCGCGATGGTGGCTACGTGCGCTCGAGCGATACCGGTGCAGCAGTCGCGCTGATCGGTGGCGCGCACGCGACGCTGGCGGGCGAGGAGGACGTCGATCTCGTCGTGCTCTCGTTCCCGGGTGTCGCCGACCCCAGGATCGAGCTCGTGGGAACGACCGCCGCCGAGGTGGCACACACGCGCGGGGCGCTCGTCGCGATCGGCGACGAGGCCGCGAGCGATCCGGCGGTCGCCCGCGACGCAGCCCGGATCGCCACGCTGCTCGGCGCGCCACTCGTCGGCGGCCCCGCGGCGGTGCGCGCGGGCGCGGTCGCAGCCGGTGGGGTGGTCGATCGCGGTGCGGCACTCGCACCCGAGATCTGCGTCGTGATCGGCACGGTCAGCCTCGATCTCGCCGGCGCGACGAGCATCATCCGGGTCGGCGCGCCGGGCAGCAAGGGCGTCGACGGTGCCCTGCCCGCTCCGATCGGAACGAGCCTCGCGGATCTGTGTCGCGTGCTGGGGGGATCATGACGGTCGCGCTCTGGCTCGGGAGTGCCGCGCCGGCGCGCACGATCCGCTGGCTCGACGGCGCGATCGCGACCGCCGCGACGTTCGCGCAGGCCGAAGGTCACAAGGCTCCGGTCGCGATCGCGGCCGGAGAACCGACGTGGCTCGATCTCGCCGCCGATCGCGCGAACCGCGCGGGCCTCGCGAGCACCGGCGTGTCGACCGATCTCCAGCTCGACTACCTGGGCTGGGCGCAGGTCGTCGCCGCCGTCGTTCGGCAGATCAGGGCGACGACGGTGCTCGTCGACGAGGCGAGCCGGCCCGAGCGGTTCCCCGAGGTCGCCGCGATCGCCGAGCTCCTCGACGCCGCACAGCTGACGCACGTGGTCTCGCTCGCACCCGACGGCGCGATCATCCACGCGAGTCGCGCCACGGGAACCTCCCTGCAGACGATCCGGATCCGTGGCAGCGCGGTGATCGGGCTGCGCGTCGCAGGGGCGCCGATCGACGAGTATCCGACCCCGATGCCGTCCGCCTCGATGAAGCGGCTCGATCTCAAGGCGCTCGGTCTCGACCCCGGTGTGCTCGCACATCGCTCGCTTCCGCCGCGCGCCGGCCAGCAACCACGACTCACGCTCGAACGCGTCGCCGAACATCTCGCCGTCCACGTCGTCCCACGATCGCCGTCGCGATCGAGGGGCGGCTGAGTGGCGCAAGCGCGTACCGCCGCGACGATGGTGGCCGCGAACCGCGTCTGCGTGATCGCGCCGGCGCAGCTCGGTGCCACGGCGCTCGCCGCGTTGCGTGCGCGCGGCATCGACGCCCGCACCGCCGACGCCCCCCACCCGGACGACGTCGTGGCCTGGGCCCTCGACACAGCACCCACCGGTGCTGCCGCCGTCGAGCTCGGTGCGGCGTGCGGTCGCGCCGCGACGGCCGGGCGCCCCGTCCTCCTGCTCGCGCCGTCGCCCCGTGGCACCGGTCGCGCCGCGATCGAGCGCGCGGCCGCGATCGCGTACCTGCGTGCGCACGGCGCGGCGCTCGCCCACGACGTCGATGCGTGGCTCGAGGCGATCGTCCTGCTCGTGCGGTTCGGGCTTCCGGCAGGACCGCGCGCCGCCGTCGTCGCACCCGCGGGCTCGTGGCTCGAAGCGCAGGCGATCGTGCTCGCCGGCGAGGCCGAGCTCCTCGGCACCCGGCCGCCGGTGATCGGCCCGGGCCTCGAGGCAGTGGGGCTCAGCCTGACCGGCGGCGCCCACGAGCCGACCGATGTCGTGCTTTACGATCCCACGCTCGGTCCGCCTCCCTCGAGCACGCCCGGGCTGCATGTTCCGGTCGCCGCACGCGGCGAGCTCGCGAGTGACGCGATCGTGCTGCACGGCGCACGTGCTGCGCTCGGAGCGGTCGCGATCCTCGGTCGCGCGGCCGAGCGGATCGCGGTGGGGCTCGGACCGGCGCCGACCACCGCATCGGCCGAGCTCGCGATCGACGACGAGCGGCTGCGCCGCCAGCTCGCGAAGATCGGCGAGGGTCGGCTCGGCGATCACGAGACCAAGGTCCTGCTCGCCGCATACGGCGTCCCGATCACGCGCCAGGCCGTCGCGACCACGCCGTCCGCAGCGGTCAAGCTCGCGCGCCGGGCCGGCTATCCCGTCGAGATCAAGCCGTGGGGCCATGACCTGCCGACCGAGCTCGCGGGGTGCCCCGTCGAGAAGAACATCGCGAGCGATGCGCTCGTGCGCCAGGCCTTCACGTCGGTGTTGACCGCGGCGAGCAAGCCGACGTCCGAGGGTGCAGCCGTGATCGTGCGCGAGACGCCGCCCCAGGGTCGCGAGGTCTCGGTCTCGCTGCTCGAGCTGCCCAAGCTCGGGTGGACGGTCGTGCTCGACGCGCCAGGGGCCTCGCAGATCGCTGCCGCCCCTGCCCCCCTCCGCCTGATCGACGCGATGGCGCTCGCGCGTCAGGTCGTCGCTTCGCGCGCCGGTGATCCGGAACCCGATCGCGCGGGCCTCGCAAATCTCCTGCGCCGGGTCTCGCACCTCGTCGTCGATCTCGAGGGTCGGATCACCCGGATCGAGCTGCCCCGCGTCGTCGTCGGTGGCCGTGGCGCACGCACGCTCGTCATCGACGCGTTCGCCGAGCTCACCGAGTAGTCGCGACTTACAGGGCGACGCTCGACGGAGTCAGGCCCTTGCGACCATCGTCGCACACGATCTTCTTGAAGCCGTGCGACGTCAGGCGCTTCACCGACAGGCCGCTGACCTCGCGGACGCTCTTGACCTGAAAGTTCTGCGCGTCGTGGAGCAGCCGCTGCAGCATCTGCTTCGAGCACATCTCCCACCGGATCAGCAGCGTCGTGCCGTCGGTGCGCACCGTCGCGACGTTCTGCTCGATCTCGAACGCCCGCTGGAGCAGCGTCGCGTAATCGTCGCGCGCGGCCTGGTGGTCGACGATCTCGTGCACCGGGGCAGCGGGCGTTGCCGCCTGCGGGCGTACGCGCTTCGATTCGCGATACGCGTAGTTCCCGATCGCCGCGGCGCCGACGATCGCCGCGATCAGGAGCCCGATCCGTTCGTCGCGCGCGAGCGTCACCGGCCGACCTGGAGCTCCAGCTGCTGCGCGATCTCGAGGAGCTGGTCGCGCGTATTGAGCCGGGGATCGTCGATCACCCGATCGAGGAGGACGCCGAGGATCCGACCGATCACCGGACCGGGCGGCTGCGCGAGCGCATCGATCAGGTCCTTGCCGGTGAGCGCGAGATCCTTGGGCGACAGCGGCTGCTTCTCGCGGAGGATCCGCTCGCCCTCGGCGATCACGCCGGGATGCGCGGGCGTGTGGGCCTTCCACAGCTCGATCGCGTGCTGCGCATGCTCGCGCCCGATCAGCGAGAACAGCTTGCGGAGCTGGGGTGGCGTCAGGTCGGCGAGCTCGACCGCGCGAG
The DNA here is from genome assembly GCA_028287135.1 of Myxococcales bacterium. Taxonomy (GTDB): domain Bacteria; phylum Myxococcota_A; class Polyangia; order Haliangiales; family Haliangiaceae; genus JABFXX01. The sequence continues at coordinate 17,888 of JAQBQE010000013.1, read as the reverse complement.
CGATGCTGACGAGGTGTGCCGCCGCCACGCTCTCCTGGTTCGAGAACTTGAGCGCGCGCAGGACCCCGTCAACGTGCTCGAACGCGGCGGCATCGCGGTAGTGTGGATCGCTGGCCGGCTCGCCGAGCTCGACGAGCAGCGCACCGAGCCGGACCGCGGGCGTCGCCGCATCGACGCGCGACAGCCACGCCGCCACCGCCGCGCCACGACCGCCTCGCGCCTCGCCCCAGGCGTCGAGCGCGGCCGCGAGCCTTGGCAGGATCAGCGCGATGATGCCGGTGCGCTCGGCGATCGCGAGCCCGCGCGAGGGCTGTCGGGTCGCGAGTAGCTTGCGGAGCTCGTCGGAGATCCGTTCCTTGCTGACCTTCGCGAGCGACGGGAGCGCCGGGACGATGCCGCGCTCGGTATCGGGATCGAGCTCGAACTCGAGCACCGCCGCAAACCGGACCGCGCGCATCACCCGCAGCCCGTCCTCGGTGAACCGCGCGACCGCGTCCTCGTAGACGTTGCCGGTCGGGCCGACCGCGCGCAGCTTCTTCTCGTCGATGTCGACCTGGCCCGCGTACGGATCGATCAGCTGATCGCTCGCCGGGTCGTAGGCCATCGCGTTGACGCGCAGATCGCGGCGGGCGAGATCCTCGACGAGCGGGACCCCGAACGTGACGTGATCCGGCCGACGCGCGTCGGTGTACGCGCCCTCCCCACGATACGTGGTGACCTCGACGTGCGACTCCTCGCCGCGACCGGTGACGATCGTCACCGTGCCGTGCTGGAGCCCGGTCGGGATCGTGCGCCGGAACAGCGCCATGACGTCCTCCGGCCGCGCGCTGGTCGCGACATCCCAGTCGCCCGGCGTTCGGCCGAGGATCGCGTCACGGACCGCGCCGCCGACGGTGACCGCCTGATGACCGGCCTCCGCGAGCGTCTTGCACACCGCGAGGACGTTCGGTGGCACCGCCGCGGCGAGCCGCTTGCGCACATCGGCGTTGTCCACCATGGCGGCCTACTCGGTCGCGGCAGCGCCGCGCAGCCGGTTGAAGATGTCATCCGCGCGTCCGCGCAGCTTCTGCGCCTCCGCGGCATTACCCGCCTTGTCCTTGATCGTCGCGAGGCCCTGGTACGCGCGCGCGAGCTCGACCTCGTGCTTGACCGCCGCGAGGATGTCGATCGCTCGCCGGAAGTCGTCCTCGGCCTGTAGCGTGTGCCCGAGCGCGCCCGCGACCTCGGCCTTGACGCGATAGCCACAGCCGATGTGGACGCGCAGCCCGACCGCCTCGCTGACCGCGACCGCGGCATGCGCCTCGACGTCGGCGGCCTCGAGATCGCCCATCTGGAGGAACACCTGCGCCAGCCGCTGATGCGTCACCGCGAGCGCGACCCGATCGCCGAGCCCCGACGCCAGCAGCTTGGCTTCCTGGAGATCCTTGATCGCCTCGAAGCCCTTGCCCATCGCCGCCTTGACCTCGCCGGCACGCGACAGCACATCGGCGAGCGCGAGCTTGTCGCCGATCTCCTGCGCCATCGTGCGCGCTTCCTCGAGCATGTCGATCGCGACCTCGTGGTTGCCGTCCTCGGCATGCACGCCGCCGAGGTCACACAGCGACTGGACGACACCGACGAGATCGCCGATATCGCGGCGCAGATCGAGCGCCTCGCGGAACTGGTTGATCGCCGCCTTGAAGTTGCCGGTGTCGTGATGAACGCGACCGATGTTCGCGAGGGATAGCGCGATCGAGCGGCGATCACCGAGCGCGCGCCGGATCGTCAGCGCCTGGCGATGGAAGTCGAGCGCCTGACCGAACGCACCGCGCAGCCAGTTGACGCGCCCCATGTCATCGAGCGTCGACGCGATCCCGCGATCGTCGCGCGAGCGCTCGAACAGCTCGTGGGCCCGACGCAGGTGATCCATCGCGCTGTCGTACTTGCCGAGCCGGCGCTGGCCGCGGGCGAGCCGGCTGTACGCGGCGCCCGCCTTGGCGAGGTTGTCGTAGCGCCAGGCGAGCTGCAGCATCTCGGTGAAGCACTGCATCGCTTCGTCGGTGCGGCCGCTCTGCTCGAGAACGTCGCCGAGGTTGTGCAAGCCGTCGAGCCGCGCGGGCGCATCGCCCTCGCCGACCATCTTCAGGCCCTTCTCGTACAGCGCGCGTGCCTCGTCCGGCGCGTACCGTGACCGCGCTCGATCGCCACCCTGGAGATAGCAGCGCGCCGCGCGACGCAGATCGCCGCCTCGCTCGTAGAGTCCCGCGAGGAACTCGAGCTGCTCGTCGCTGCGCTGGGTGGTCTTTGCCTCGAGCCACTGCGCGGCCGACAGGTAGTAGCGCGCGAGCCGACCCGGCTCGGTCGACCGGGCGATCAGCTCCCGCTCGAGGTTGTGCTTGAACACGATCTCGGTCTCGCCGGGGATGCTCGAGTCGTCGGCATCGAGCGGCAGCAGGTAGTCGCGATCCGACATGATCATGATCAAGTCGGAGATCCGGCGCCGCACGTCCTCGCCGTTGCCCCACTCGATCTCGAGCGCCGTCAGTGGCGACTTCGGCGGACCCTGCTCGAGGCGGGTCAGCGCGATCACGGCGGAGACCCAGAACACGTTACCGAACACGGCGGCCTTCTCGAGCAGGTCGCGCTCGTCGTTCTCGAGCGCCGCGATCCGAGCCTCGATCGCTTCCTCGATGCTGATCGGCAGCTCGGTATCGGCGGCCTTGTCGGGATCGAGCCGCCACACCGGGCCACTCGAATCGATCGTGCCGTTCTCGAGGAACAGCCGCACGAGCTGCTCCATGAATGCCGGATTGCCGCCGGTCATCTCGACCGCGTTCTGCGTCGTGTCCTCGGGAACGCGCTGGCACCGCGACAGCAGATTCTTGAACATCTGCTCGGCGTCGTCGGGCTCGAGGTTGCGCAGATCGATCCGCTCGTGATCGACGGCGCCCTGCCCCCAGTCCCCCGCATGCACGAGCATCTCCGGGCGAGCCGCGGTCAGCAGCACGACGCTCGAGCCACCGAGGCCGCTCGCGAGATCGTTGACCAGCCCGAGCGTCTCCGCGTCGGCCCACTGCATGTCATCGAACACGAGCACGAGCGGCGACACCGCGGCATCGAGCTCGATGAACCGGCGCAGCGCGGTGCGCGCGATCTCCTGATGCTGCTTCGGACTCTCGGTCACCGCACGCAGGAAGGGCGTCGGTTCGAACTCGAGGCCGACGAACGCACCGAGGAAGTGCAGCATCTCGGCGACCTGATCCGAGCCCATCACGGTGCGGATCTCGTGCGCGAACCGGAGCTTGCTCGCGTCGTCGGGGTTGGGCGTCAGCTCGAACCGATCGCGGAGCAGCGACGACAGCGCGGCGAGCCGCATCGACGTGCCGGTCGCCGTGCGCTCGGCCGAGCCATGGAACACGCGCAGCGTGCGGTCCGGCTTCGCGGTCAGCTCGCCGATCAGCTCGTTGATCAACCGCGACTTGCCGGTGCCCTGGTTGCCGACGACCGTGATCAGCTGAGGCGCCTGGAAGTCGATCGCGCGCGAGATCACGTCGTGCAGCGTCGCGAGATGACCACTGCGGCCGACCAGTGTGCTGCGCACCACGCGAGGTGCTTCCGGATCCGGATCGATCCGCACCATGCTGCGATGCCGATCCGGGATCGGCGGCGGTGCGGCGACCGTCCTGGATCCCATGATGGGCGTCGCCGTCGCCGATGGCCGGCCGGGGGGACGAGACGCTCCTGTGGACACTGTCGACGAGGTTACCCAACCACCGCGATCGGTCGCAAGCGTGGCGGCCGGCTGGTCGTTCGGCCGTGCTTGGGTGTACGCTGCCGGCAGGGATGGGAAGCCACCGGTCATCGACCGTGCCTTTGCTTGCGTGCATGGCGCTCCTGACGGGCTGCCCGACGGTCGACCTCGGGGACACGCCTTCGGACATCGGCCTGTGCAACCCGCCCAAGGGCGTGGAGTACTTCACGACCGAGGTCTGGCCGACGTTCGTGCGGCCCACCGACGCCAGCAAGGGCTGCACCCGGACCGGCGCGTGCCACAACGAGGCCGGCGGCAACCTCCTCAACTTCCGCGGGGGCGCGACGCCGTCGGCGAGCGACTTCACGTTCAATTACCGCCAGACCCAGATTCACCTCAACTGCGGCAATCCCGAGGCGAGCCCGCTTCGAACCAAGCCTCTGTCGGGCCTCGACCCGCACGGCGGCATGGATCTGATTCAGCCGGGTGACGCGGCGGACATGGCCTTCCTGCTGTGGTTCGAAGAGTGAGCGTCCGGAGCTTCGTCCTCGCGGTCGCCGTGGTCCTGGCGGCGACGGCCGCGCGTGCCGAGGCCGAGGCCTACCTCCGGGTCCTCGCACAGGAGGCCCCGGTCCATTCGGGCCCCGCCGGCAGCTACCGCACCGTGTTCGTCGCCGAGCGCGGCCAGGTGTTCCAGGTGCTCGAGCGCGGGACCAAGGACTACTGGTTCAAGGTCGAGCTCGACGACGGCACCGCGGGCTGGATCCTCGGCGATGTCGTGTTCCCGTTCGAGGTCGGTCCGAGCGAGGCCGGCGCGTTCACCCGCCTTGGCCGCGCGATCCGGCGCGCGATCCTTGGGCCGTCGCCGGTGCAGTACGCCGACGTCGGCCTGTCGTTCTCCGCGGGCGTGTTCGATGGCGAGGGCATGTTCCTCCTGCGTCCGTCGTGGCTGATCGATCCGTACTGGGCGCTCGAGGGGTTCGGTGGCCTGTCACCGCGCTCGGAGAAGGACATCTTCCTCGGCGGTCTCGCGTTCGTGCTTCGGCTGTCGCCCGGCGCGGTGATCGGCCCGTACGCGAGCATCGGCCTCGGCGCCGCATACATCCGGCCCAAGGCCGACAACTTCATCGACGAGAACGAGACCCTGATGGCGCTCGGCGCCGGCGGCGGCGTCGAGATCACGTTCAAGAAGCAGATCACGGTGCGCCTCGATGCGCGCAACTGGTCCCTGTTCGACGAGAACAAGGCGAGCAACGGCCAGGAGTACTCTGGCGGACTGGCGATCTTCTTCTGATGGAGCCCTCGATGCGCATCCGTACCCTCACCCTCGTGCTCCTCGCCGCGATGCTCGCTGCCTGTGGTCGCCAGGCGGTACGCGCCTCGGAGAAGGAATTCCTCGCCGATCAGATCATGATCTTCGACGACGATCCGCATCACGCGTCGACCAACGAGCACGTTCGCACCAACCGCGAAGGCGCGGCCGGCGGCCAGGGTGCCGGCGGCGGAGGATGCGGGTGCAACTGAGCCGTCTCACCGCGCTGGCGCTCCTGCTCGCGCCCGGGCTCGCGGTCGCCGAGGACCGCGCCGAGGTCTCGACCGCGCTGTTCGCGGAGAAGCGGGAGGGCGGCAAGGGCGGGCTGACCGTCGTCCATCCGCAGGCCGATTTCGGGATCGACCTCGGTCGGTTCGTCACGCTCGATGTCGCCTACGCCGCCGATGCGGTCTCGGGCGCGACCGCGTCGATCTACCAGGTCGATGCGGTGTCGGCGGCGACGACGTTCTCCGACCTCCGCAACGAAGGCTCCTTCGCCCTCGGCTTCAAGGGCCGGCGCTCGAGGATCACGTTCAGCGGCACGGTCGGCACCGAGCGCGATTATCTGTCCCGTCAGGTCGGCGGCTCCGCGTCGATCGATCTGCCGGGCCGCAACACGAGCGTCGCCCTCGCCTACCGCCACAGCTTCGACGAGGTCTGCAACAAGGACAACGGCATGGCCACGCCGCTCGAGGCCAAGGCCCTGCTCGGCAGTGACGCGTGTGACAAGAAGGGCCTGATCTTCGGCAAGGATCGGCTCGATGCGATGGGGCTCGGCATCACGCGCTGGGAGGACATCGGCATCGACACCGCGCAGGTCACGCTGACCCAGAACCTGTCGCCGACGATGAACCTCCAGCTCGGCCTGTACGGCCAGATCCTCGACGGGTTTCAATCGAACCCGTATCGCCGGGTCCGGATCGGTCCCAACGCGCCGCAGGAGCACATCCCCGCGACCCGCGCCCGCTGGTCGGTGTCGGCCCGGCTCAACCGCTTTCTCCCCAAGCTCCGGTCGGCCGTTCACATGGATGCGAGGTTCTACGACGACACCTGGGGCGTCCTCGGCGGCAACGTCGAGCTCGCCTACTCGCAGTACGCCGGAAAAAATCTACTCGTGCGGTTCTTCGCGCGCGCCTACCAGCAGAGTGCCGCGACCTTCTTCAAGGACGCGTTCTTCTACGAGACCGAGTCGACCGCCGGCGAGTACTTCACCGGCGACCGCGAGCTGTCCCCGGTCCGCAACGCGACCGTCGGGGCGAAGGTGACGCTGATCTCCGTCGGTAACGAGAAGCCGGTGTGGGGGCTGTTCGACAAGCTCCAGTTCAACCTGCGCGGCGATGTGCTGTTCATGGACCTGCTCGCGGCCGACGACGCCGAGGCGAACACCGGCGGCATCGACACCCAGTTCATCTACGGCAACAGCCTGATCGACTCGGTGACCGTGCAGCTCGGGCTCCTCGGGAACTACTGACCTGTAGTTCGGGGACCTCCGGACGGGAGTGATATGCTCCCCGGATGTATCGCTATGGGGATGGGACACCCTTTCCGCTCGACGAGAACTTCATCGAGACGCTGACGGCGGCGGTCGAGACGTGCACCAACGCCTTCGTTCCGCTGACCGAGCTCGATACACGTCGGACCCGCGCGAAGGACACGAAGCGGGAGGCCGACCTCGAGAGCGCGCGATTGAACGAGCTCGAGGGAACCGTGGTCGGCTCGCTCGCGTCGTACGTGATGCCCGACAAGAAGGCGAGCGTCACCCAGGCCGTCGCGCAGAAGCTCGCAGCCGCCGCGAAGACGACGATCGCCGAGGCCAAGCGCCAGATCGACGCGCGCGTGCTCGCGGTCGACACCCAGGCGTTGCCGAAGACCGCGACCGACGCCGTGATCAAGGCGCTGCGTCCGTTCTTCGATCAGCACCAGCTCCCGAACTCGGCGTGGATCATGTCGTGGGACGTCCGCGGCTCGGAGCCGCACGCCGATGCGGTCGCGACGGCAGGTCCGATCTCCGCCTCGTTCCAGCTCACGCCCGACCCCTACCGCACACCGATTCGCGTCGAGCAGCTCGCCGAGGGCGTGGTCGTTCACATGATGAAGAAAGGCGTGTTCGGCAAGGCCAAGCCCGCCCCCGTCGACCTCGGCAAGTACGTGATGGTCGCGTTCGAGCGCAATGTCCACAACGTCCTCGTCGTCACGCTCAAGGAGAACCCGAACAAGTCGTCGGCGGGCCTGCGGTTCAGCGTCGGCGAGAAGGGCGCGACCTGGGTCACGATCAGCGCGGCGGGAGACTCCGAGGGCGAGGACAACGAGCTCGACCAGGAAGACGTCGCGCCCGTACGCTCGCTCGCAGAGCGCGCCGCGGCGGCGCTCAAGGATCTGATCCAGCGGCGCGCGCTCGTCGAGCTCACGTTCAACGGCAAGGCGATCGCGGACCTCTCCGAGCCGAGCACCGTGCCGATGGAGCTGCTCGCACAGCTCACGCCGCTGGCGCGCTCGATCCGCGACAAGAGCCGGATGTCGGGCGAGCTCGTGCTCAAGCGCGACATCGGCGACGGTCGCCGCGAGGAGCTATTCGTCCCGCGCTCGACGCTCGCGCAGCAGTTCACGCGCCTGCCCTACGAGTATCGCAAGCCGTTCGAGGAGATGGGGATCACCGCCGAGGAGACCTCGCCGTCGATCCAGCTCCCGCTCCGGCCGCCCGCGAAGACGATCTCCGACGTCGATCTCGAAGAGGAGTAGCTATCCGCGGCTCGCGAGCTGCACGATCCCGACGACGATCTGCTCGAGCATCACGCGCTCACCGAGCTCGCGACCGAGCGCCTTGATCTGGGGCCCGGTGAACGCCGCCCCGCCCGCTCCGCTCACATCCGGCAGCGACGTCAGCGTGATGTCACCCTTGAGCGCGCGATCCACGGTCGACAGCCGCTGGGTCGCCACCGCGAGCGCCTCGGGCGTGTAGCTACGCGCCTGGGAGATCAGCTTGTCGACGATGAACGGCGGCACACCGACCGCCTGCGCCCACTGCGGCCGCGGCACGTTGTCCCTGCGCAGCGTGTGGAGCACCGACAGCTGCCGGATGTGGCGCGCGAGCATGACGACGACGCCGACTGCGCTCTCGCGCTGATCGCAGAGCGAGGACACCGCAAGGAGTGCGCGCGCTCGATCCGCGGCGCCGATCGCATCGGTGAGCTCGAACACGGAGCGCTCGCGGGTGTCCGCGATCAGATCGTCGACGTCGTCCGCGGTCACCGGGCGGTCGCCCGCGTAGAGGCCGAGCTGTTCGACGGCGAGCGCGAGCCGCGACAGATCACCACCGACGGCATCGACCAGGCGATTGACCGCGCCGCCGTCCATCTTCACGCCCCTGGCCTGCGCCTCGGCGCGCAGCCATGGAGCGACCTGGCGCGGAGCATCCAGCACGTGCAGCCAGCCCTTCTTCGAGAGCTGCGCGTAGAGCTTCATCCGCTTGTCGATCTTGCTCGCGAGCGCGACGATCACGGTGCTCGGGTTCGGCTTGGCGAGGTACGCGAGCATCGCCTCGGTGTCGTCGGCCGGCATCCCGGCGAGGTCGCGGACGAACACCATCCGGCGCGCCGCCATCATCGGCAGGGTCTGGGCGAGGCTGACGATCCGGGAGGCGGAGGCCTTGCCCTCGACGACGTCGTAATTGAAGCCGCGGGCGGCCGGTGGCACGACCTGATCGCGGATCGCGGTGAGCGTGCGCTCGATCAGGATCGGGTGCTCGGAGTGCAATACGTAGATCGGGTCCAGACGCCCGGCCTTGACCTCGGAGAGCAGCTCGTCCACGACGGCAACCTACCATCAACCCGGCGCCGGATCTCTCGGTGCTAAGGTCCGGGTCGTGAAGCTCTCTCGACGGTCGTTCCTCGTGGGTGGGTCGGCGGGGGTGCTCGCGGCACTCGCGAGCCCTCGGCTGATCTCGGCGCGCGGCCTGCTGACCGATCCCGCGCTCGATGACGTGATCAAGCGCGCGCTGAGCGCCGCGACCAAGGCAGGTGCGAGCTATGCCGATGTCCGCATCGTGCGCCGGCGCAACGAGGGACTGCAGACCCGCGAGGACCGGATCGAGAGCATCTCGTCGACCGAGGAGTACGGCATCGGCGTCCGCGTGATCGCCGGTGGGGCCTGGGGCTTTGCCGCGACACCGGCGGTGACCGTTGGCGAGGGGGAACGGATCGCACGCCGGGCCGTCGCGATCGCCAAGGCCAACGCGTCGCAGCTGAAGCGGCCGGTGGTGCTCGCGCCGGTGCCGCCGAACGTCGATGTCTGGCAGACCGCGTTGATCAAGGACCCGTTCAAGATCCCGCTCGAGGACAAGGCCGAGCTGCTGCTCGCGATCAACCGCGAGGCGATGAAGGTCAAGGGCGTCAAGTTCGTCAGCGCCCGGTATGCCGGCAACGCCGAGTGGAAGCTGTTCGCCTCGACCGACGGCGCGTACCTCGAGCAGGAGATCGTGCGGCTCGCACCGGGCTACTCGGTCACCGCTGTCGATGACAAGCGCGGCGAGTTCGAGACCCGCGCTCACACGCTCGCGCCGATGCAGGCCGGCTGGGAGTACGTCGAGCAGTCGTCGCTGCTCGCCGATGCGCGGATGATCGCCGAGCAGGCCGTCGAGAAGCTCAAGGCGCCGTCGGTCACGCCTGGCAAGCGGGACCTGATCCTCGATCCGAGCAACCTGTGGCTGACGATCCACGAATCGATCGGCCATCCCACCGAGCTCGATCGCGCGATGGGCTACGAGGCCAACTACGCGGGCACCTCGTTCGCCACGACCGACAAGCTCGGCAAGCTGCGGATCGGAACACCGATCCTCACGTTCTATGCCGACAAGACCACGCCCGGCGGTCTCGCCACCTGCGGCTACGATGACGACGGCGTCGCGACGCAGCGGTGGAACCTCGTCGACAAGGGCGTGTTCGTCGGCTACCAGACCACCCGCGAGCAGGCCGCATGGATCGGCGAGAAGGCATCACGGGGCACGAGCTACGCCGACAGCTATGCGTCGTTCCCGTTCCAGCGCATGCCCAACATCTCGCTCGCGCCGGCGGCGAAGGAGCGCTCGATCGATGATCTGATCGCCGCGACCGAGGACGGCATCGTCATCGTCGGCAATGGCTCGTGGTCGATCGATCAGCAGCGGTTCAACTTCCAGTTCGGCGGCCAGGCGTTCTGGGAGGTCAAGCACGGCAAGAAGACCCGCATGCTGCGCGATGTCGCGTACCAGGCGAACACGCTCGAGTTCTGGTCGGCGTGTGATCAGATCGGCGGTCCGAGCTCGTGGCAACTGGGAGGCGCGATGACCGACGGCAAGGGAGAGCCCGCGCAATCCAATGCGGTGAGCCACGGCTGCCCGCCCGCGCGCTTCAAGAAGATCAACATCCTGTCGACCAACCAGCGGGCGGCTCAGGCCAGCGACCGCAAGGGAGGGCAGTGATGCAGACCGCAGCCCAAGCCCAGCGGCTCCTCGACCGGGTCCTGATGCTCGCGAAGTCCGCGAAGGGTGCGGTCGCCACGGCATCGCTACGCGGCACCGACGGCGGCAACACGCGGTTCGCGGTCAACGAGATCACGTCCTCCGGGGATGTCGAGCGGCTGTCCCTGTCCGTGACCGTGCAGTTCGGGCTGCGCTCGGCCACCGCGAGTACCAACCAGCTCGATGATCGTTCGATCGACGATGTGGTCGCGCGCGCGACCCGGATGGCGCGGCTCGCACCCGAGAACGTCGAGGAGCTGCCGCCCCTCGCGCGCCAGCGGTATGCGGCGGTCAAGGCGGCGCGCGACAGCAAGACCGCCGAGCTCACCCCCGCCGAGCGTGCGAAAGCCGCCGCCGCGGTGATCCAGGCCGGAGATGCGACCAAGGTCCAGATCGCAGGGTTCTACGAGCACGCGGCGGAGACGTTCGCGCTGGCCTCGACCGAGGGGCTGTGGGCGCATCACGCATGGACCTCGTGCGCGCTGTCGTGCACGGCACGCACCCCGGATGGCACGGGCTCGGGCTGGGCCGGCGCGTCGTCCAATCGTGCCGGCGATCTGGATGCCGCTGCGATGGCGAAGGCCGCGGTCGACAAGGCGGTCGCGTCGGCCCGCCCGCGCAAGCTCGCTCCGGGGCGCTACACGGTCGTGCTCGAGCCCGCCGCGGTGGCCAGCATGACGTTGGTCCTCGCGGCCCAGCTCGGAGCGAGGCGCGCCGAGGAGGGTCGCTCGTTCTTCGCGAAGCCGGGCGGCGGCACCCGGATCGGCGACAAGCTGTTCCCCGAGACCATCACGCTGCGCAGCGATCCGACCGATACCGCGCTGACCACGCCGCCGTTCGATGGCGATGGCGTCCCGCTCGCGCCGACGCGCTGGATCGACAAGGGGAGCCTCCGCGCGCTCAGCTACGGCCGCTACTGGGCCAAGAAGCAAGGCAAGCCGGTCACCGGAACACCCGCCGGATGGATCCTTGAAGGCGGCACCGCGACCCGCGACGAGCTGATCAAGGGCGTCAAGCGTGGCGTGCTGGTCACCCACCTGTTCTACATCCGCATGCTCGATCCTCAGGGAATCCTGCTGACCGGACTGACGCGTGACGGCACGTTCCTGATCGAGAACGGCGCGATCGTCGCGCCCGTGATGAACTTCCGGTTCAACGAATCGCCGGTCCACATGCTCGCGCGCTGTGACGGGCTCACCGCAACGACGGTCGTCGAAGGCATGCGCGCGCCCGCGCTGCGCACGCACGACTTCAACCTGGCATCACTCTCCGAGGCCGTATGACGGGACACCACGATTCTCAGGCAGTCGTCATCATCGCGGATCGCGCGATCACCGACCGTGCTCGTGAGGCGACGGCCGTGCTGTCGCTCGATGGTGCGATCGCCGCCGTCGGAGATCCGGCGACCGTGCTCGCCGATCCGCGTGCCGCGGGTGCACGCAGGGTCGACTGGAGTCGCCGCGCGATGGTGCCCGGCACGGTCAACACGCACAACCACAGCTTCCAGTCGCTGCTGCGGGGCATCGGCGATGACCTGCCGTTCCTCGAGTGGCGCGACAAGGCGCTCTACAAGTACTCGCCAAGGCTGACGGCGGACGACATGGGCACCGCCGCGCTGTTCGCGTTCGGCGAGATGTTGCTCCACGGCGTGACGACGGTGTGCGACTTCTACTATCTCAACGCGCAAGGCAACGACAACGCGTCCGCGACGATCGACGCCGCGCGGCGCCTCGGGATCCGGATCGTCCTCGCGCGTTGCTTCTACGACTGGGACGGCGCGCCCGCGGCCTATCGCGAGACCATCCCGCAGGCGATCGCGAACTTCGAGGCGCTGTCACGCACGTACCACGACACCGATCGGTACCTCGTCTCGATCCAGCCCGCTCCGCACAGCCAGCACGGCGCGACGCCAGCGATGATCGAGGCGGGCGCCGGGTGCGCACGCGATGCGGGAGTCCCGTGGCACATCCACCTCGCCGAGGAGCAGTACCAGGTAGCGCAGTCGCTCGAGCGGTTCGGCCGACGGCCACTCCATGCGGTCGCGTCGCTCCCGGTCGACATGTCGAACATGATCGCGGTCCACGGCTGCTGGTTCGATGACAGCGAGCGCGCCCTGCTCGCGGAGCGCGGTGGGTCCCTCGCCTACTGCCCGGGCTCGAACATGTTCCTCGGCGACGGCGTCACCGATCTCGTCGACCTGTGTGCGCGGGGTGTACGCGTCGGGCTCGGTACCGACGGTGGCTGCTCGAACAACCGCGTCAGCGTGTTCGACGAGATGCGGATGGCGGCGCTGCTCCAGAAGGTCCACCGCATCGATGGCCAGGCGATCGATGCCGAGACCTGCTTCCGGCTCGGGACGAGCACCGCCGGGGAGACCCTACGCCTGCCGGTCGGTAAGATCGCGCCGGGGTATCGCTGCGACCTGGTCGCGCTCGATCTCGACGATCCATCGCTGTGGCCGACCCAGGCCCTGGAAAAGAACGTGGTGTATGCGCTGTCGCCTCGCGCCATCACCGACGTCGTGGTAGATGGTCAAGAAGTCGTCGTAAACCGCCGGCTTAGCCATGTCCCCCTCGACGAGATCCAAGCCCGCGTCGGAGCGCTCACCCGAGACTGGCGTCGAGCGTAGCGAGGAGGACAAGGGCGGCGAGGCGCGGTCCTCTGGCCCTCTGGAGGTCGAGCTCGAGATCTCCCGTCAGCACGCGGCTGGCTGGACGCTGTTCGGCGTGCTGTTTGGCGCGCTGCTCGTGTGGAAGCTCGGCACCGTCGCGGTCTGGGTCGGCGTCCTCCTGATCGTCTACGGCGCGTTCAACGCGTGGGAGCTCATCCAGACGTTCCTCCACCCGCCCGGCACGATCGTCGTCAGCGAGTCACAGGTCGTGCTGCCGCGCGGGCTGTGCATGTCGCGCCCGGTCAAGGTCACGCCAGCCGATGTCACGGCGGTCTACTTCCTGCGCCGCTCGGTCCCATGGAATCGCTCCGCGCCGGTGCTCGTCGTCGAGATCGGTGACAAGGCGATGGCGTTCCCGCGCGACTGGTTTGCCTCCGAGGCCGATCAGCGCCACATCGTGCACGCCCTGCTGCGCGGCGGAACGATCGCCGGCGAGGCAGCCGAAACACCCGGAACGCAGCGCGAGAAGGTCGCGATCGACGACGCGAGCCGCACCGGATGGATCCAGATGGCGGTCGGTGCCGTCCTCATGGGTGCCGGGCTCACCGCGTTCATCGCGAGCGAGACCGAGCTCAGCACCGGCGGCAACTACGCGCTGTTCGTCATCCCGATCGTCGCTGGATTCCTGCTCCTGTGGCGCGGCTTCACGCGCTGGTAGTCGCGACCGTCGTCGCTGCGGCCGCGCCCGCGGCAGCCGAGCTGATCGCGATCCCGAGCTCGACCGCCACGCTCGAGCTCGGCACGGGCTGGACGCCGGTCACCGCCGCCGGCATCGTGGTTGGCTCGCGGAGCGAGCGCGGCCTCGTCCTCGCGGTCACTCGCGCGCAGGTGCCGAACCTCGATGCGTGGCGCGCCCGGAAGCGCGAGGCCTACGCCGACGACATCGAGCGTGGGATCTCCGCTGCGATCACCGGCTACCGCCGGACCTCGCGCACGCTCACCGAGGTCCGCGGCGTCCCGGTGCTCGATCTCGAGGGGCGACGCCCCGACGGGACCACGGTCGTCCTCCGCTTCGTCCTGTACCGGACCTACGCGCTCGCACTCGCGCTCGAGATCCCACGCTCGGGTGACATCGCCCCCGCGCGCGCGATCGCTGCCTCGTTCACGCCGTAGGCACGCCGTCGGCGCGCACGAACCGCATCACGACCTCGAGGTGGGAGGTCTGCGGCATCAGATCGAACGGCCACGCATCCGTCGCGCCATAACCCGCCGCGGCGAGCTTGCCGGCGTCGCGCGCGAGGGTCGCCGGATCACACGAGATGTAGACGATCGTCTGCGGGGCGAGTCGGACGATGCCGTCGATCGCCTCGGCCGCACCGGCCCGCGGCGGATCGAGGATGATCACCTCGAACGGTCCCTCGAGTGCGGACAGCACCTCGGCGACCGGACCGACGCGGTACTCGAACCCGATCGGCCGATCCGGGGCCACGCCGTCGGTGGCGAGCACCTTCCACCCATCGGCGATGAACGAGCGGGTGAAGTTGCCCGAGCCTGCATAGAGCTCGAGCAGCTTGCCCGTTCCCTTCCCCACCACGTCGCGCACCCGCGCGATCAACGCGGCGTTCCCGGCGGCGCTCGCCTGCGCGAACATCCACGGTCCGCCCCACAGCCCGGGCTCGATCTCGATCACCGGATCGCCGACGGTCTGGCGATCGGCGGTCACGCCACGGATCGCCGCGCGGCCGACGAGCCGCTCGGCTCCGCGCCACGGCCTGCCGACGCCGATCGCGACATCGCCGCGATGACCGACGACCAGCGCGAGCTCGCCGTCCGGTGGCGACGATGCGGCGACCTGGCCGAGCGCGGTATCGAGCTTGTCCTCGAGCTGCGGGCAGTGATCGATGTCGAGCACGCGATGCGAATCGAGCTGATACAGCCCGACCTTGCCACCGACGACGTGGAACCGCGCTCGCCGCCGCCAGTGGAGCTCCGGGGCGGGATCCGCGATCGGGTGAACGTTCAGACCCTCGAGCTTGCGCAGTGCGCCCGCCACGATCGCCTGCTTCGCCGCGAGCTGCGCGGTGCGCGAGACGTGCTGCCACTGACAGCCACCGCAGCCGCGCTGGAAGTGCGGACACGGCGGCTCGACGCGATCCGGTGACGGCGTCACGACCTCGACGAGCTCCGCGCGTGCGAACGATGACGTCGCCTGCGTGATCCTCGCGCGCACCACATCGCCCGGCGCGGTCCGCGGGATGAACGTGACGCGCCCGGTGGCATCGCGACCGACCCCGTCACCCCCCGCGGCGAGCGACGCGATCGTGATCTCGACCGCGGGTCCGGGATCGCGGACGACGATGTTCTGGCGCGACGACACGCCGTGACGTTTGATCTTGCGTGGTTCGCTCATCGGTAGGGAGTACTCGCGGCTGCGGGAAGCACCTGGGCGCCACGCTCGACGCCGAGCCGGGTGTCGGCGCGACCATCGCGGACGGCAATCTCGATCGTCGCCGCGGAGCCGACATAGGCGAGCAGCTGCCCGGGTGCGACGTCCTCGTAGGTGCCGACCACCGCCAGCGACTGGCCCGCGACGGTGACGCTGCGGCCGGCTTCGGCGGGAGGCAGATCCGAGATCAGGTTTCCGAACCGATCGATGTGGACGATCCGCCCGGTGCCTCGCGACCGCGGCCCCCACGGCAACGTGCCGACCAGCTTCACCGCCGGGCCGAACCCAGGATCGACGGGCAGCGTCTTGCTGCGGACGCGCGCGATCATCGCGGCAGCGCGCGCGAACACGTCACGGCCGTGGAAGGTCTTGCTGACGTGCTTGGCGCGCACGTCCGCGTCCTCGATCGCCCACGCATCCCACTGCGGGCGAAACACATAGGTGAACACGCCATTGTCGGGGCCGATGTACCACTGCCCGTCGCCGCGGATGATCACCTCGCGCCGCGTTCCGCCGACGCCGGGATCGACCACGACGACGTGGATGCTGCCGTAGGGGAACTCGTGGGCGGTGGTCGCCAGCACCCACGCCGCGTGGGCGATATCTCCGCGCGGGATGTCGTGAGCGATATCGACGACGTTCGCGTCGGGCGCCAGGCTCGCGATCACGCCCTTGATCGAGCCGACATACCCGTCGCTGGTACCGAAATCGGTGGTCAACGTGATGATCGCCATCGCTTCTACGGGTAAGCATACCCCGATGAACAAGGTCTACCCGGACGCGCAGGCCGCGCTGCACGATGTGCACGACGGTGCGACGATCCTCGCCGGCGGCTTCGGCCTGTCTGGCAACCCGGAGAACTGCATCGCCGAGCTGGCGCGCCGCAAGGTCAGGCAGCTGACGATCGTCTCGAACAACTGCGGGACCACCGAAAAGGGCCTCGGCGTGCTGCTCGCGCAGGACCAGGTCAAGAAGATGGTCAGCTCGTACGTCGGCGAGAACAAGGTGTTCGAGAAGCAGTTCCTGTCGGGGCAGCTCGAGGTCGAGCTGTGTCCGCAAGGCACGCTCGCCGAACGGCTTCGCGCCGGTGGCGCCGGGATCGAGGCGTTCTACACGCCCACCGGGTTTGGCACCAAGGTCGCCGACGGCAAGGAGACCCGCGAGATCGGCGGCAAGCACTGCGTCCTCGAGCACGCGATCCGCGGCGACTTCGCGATCGTCAAGGCGTGGAAGGGCGACCGCTGGGGCAACCTGGTGTTCCGCAAGACGTCGCGCAACTTCAACCCGCTGTGCGCGCAGGCCGGCAAGATCACGATCGTCGAGGTCGAGGAGCTCGTCGACGTCGGCTCGATCGAGCCCGATCAGGTCCACCTGCCCTCGATCTACGTGCAGCGGATCTTCCAGGGCACCAGCTACGAGAAGCCGATCGAACAGCGCACGACCAGGAAGAGGAGCTAGCCATGAAGCGTCTCGATCGTGATCAGATGGCCCGCCGTGTCGCCGCCGAGCTGCGCGACGGCTTCTACGTCAACCTCGGCATCGGGATGCCGACGCTCGTGGCGAACTTCATCCCCGCCGGGATGGATGTCGTGCTGCAGAGCGAGAACGGCATGCTCGGCATCGGCCCGTTCCCCTACGAGGGCGACGAGGATCCGGACCTCATCAACGCCGGCAAGCAGACGGTGACGACGATCTCCGGATCGGCGTTCTTCGATTCTGCGCAGTCGTTCGCGATGATCCGCGGAGGCCACGTCGACGTCAGCGTCCTCGGTGCGATGGAGGTGTCCGCCAAGGGCGACCTCGCCAACTGGATGATCCCCGGCAAGATGATCAAGGGCATGGGCGGCGCGATGGATCTTGTCGCCGGGAGCCGCCGCGTGATCGTGATGATGGATCACACGGCCAAGGACGGGACGTCGAAGATCCTGCCGGAGTGCACGCTGCCGCTCACCGGCGTCGCCTGCGTGCACACGATCGTCACCGACATCGCCGTGATCGATGTCGTCGATGGCGCGCTGGTGCTGCGCGAACGCGCGCCGGGGGTGACCACCGAGGAGGTCGTCCAGGCGACGGCAGCCCCGCTGCGCGCCGGCACCGACGTCCCCGAGATGCGGGTCTAGATCCAATGCCACTCGGTTAAGGTCGTTCGTGCCACGTGCACGTGCACCTGCCACGTGCTCGTTCACGTCCACGATCATCGGCAGAGCTTGCTCAGCATTCCGACCACGCGGACCAAGAGCTGCTTGCCCGCCGACAGGTCCGACTCAGGCACAGCGCCGACCAGCCGGACGACGT
>JAQBQE010000053.1 GCA_028287135.1 Myxococcales bacterium | reverse complement strand
CGCCGTGTCCCGACCTCGGTTGCGGCGGCACCAGGGAGCACGAGCTCCCGGAGAGTAGTTGCTCTCGAACATCTTGCCCGCGTGTTGCGGGCCGGTGATGCGCAGCGATCCGGCGCGCACATCACGTCACGTTCCGGAGCTGAAAGAAGGCGCGCCATGATGCACGTCCAGTCCACGCGTACGCTGCTGCTGTCCCAGGGCTACGAGCCGATCAAGATCATCTCCTGGCAACGGGCAATCGTCCTGATGACGCTCGACAAGGTCGACATCGTCGAGGAGTACGACGCGGAGATCCGCGCGACGTCGATGGTGATCAAGGTCCCGTCGATCGTGCGCCTGCGCAAGGCGTACCGCCGGCACGCCAAGCCGGTGAAGTTCTCGCGCGTGAACATCTACGCGCGTGACGGCTACCGGTGCCAGTATTGCGCCACGAAGTGCTCGATCTCCGAGCTGACCTACGA
This sequence comes from Myxococcales bacterium, assembly GCA_028287135.1. GTDB lineage: Bacteria > Myxococcota_A > Polyangia > Haliangiales > Haliangiaceae > JABFXX01. The sequence continues at coordinate 29,237 of JAQBQE010000053.1, read as the reverse complement.
CCACGTGACCCCGCGTTCGCGCGGTGGCCGCACGTCGTGGGAGAACATCGTGTCGTGCTGCTATGCGTGCAACGCGCGCAAGGCGAACCGCACGCCGGCCGAGGCGAAGATGGTGCTGCGATCGACCCCCGCGCGTCCGACGTGGATGCCGGCGGTGCAGATCCGTGTGAGCACGGCGTCGGTCCCGGACGCGTGGCGTGACTACGTGTACTGGGCGGGCGAGATCGATCACGACGAGGGCACGGAGATCGTCTGACGACGGGTGGGAGTGATCGCGGCGGCCATTCGCCGGCAAGCGTGTGGCCGCCGCATCCAGGTTGGGACTTCTTGTTTGGTGCACGAACGTTTCTCATCGTCGATCGCTCGCGAACCGGGCCTGGGCTCGTCGTCTAACGGGAAGACGCTGCGCTTGCAACGCAGAGATCAGGGTTCTCCCCGGGCCGTGCCCTGCGGCACCTCGCTCGCTTCGCGATCTCGACACGCTTCGCGTGTGGCCGGTGGCGGCCTCTTCGGGGGACGCGGCTTGCGCCGCTTCCTCGAGGTCAAACCCCTGCGTGGTCCACTCATGGTGTTTGCCCCTGTAGGCGTCTGGTGACGTCATCGGATTGTCTATCCGAAGCAGGCGAGTTCGATTCTCGTCAGGGGCGCGTCTGGGCCTCAGGCACGCGGCTGCAACCCGCTGGGTTTCCGAATCCCGGCGAGATGGTGCGATTCCATCCGGTGGCACCGCTTCATCTTCGGCGCGTAACTCCTCGCGTCTGCGGAAAGCTCGCGCGCGCGGTGGCACCACGACTGCACCCTCCTTGAGACACCAACAACAAGGAGGCGCGTCATGGCTACAAAATCCAGTGTCGAGCAGCTGAACAGCTTTCTGCGTGGGGAAATCTCTGCCGTCGAGACCTACCAGATGGCGCTCGACAAGCTCGACCACATCAGCACCGCTCGCGACGAGGTGCTGGTCTGCCTCAAGTCACACCAGGATCGCGTGATGATGCTGACCGACGCGATCGTCGCGCTGGGCGGCGAGCCGGCCAAGAGCTCGGGCCCGTGGGGCGTGTTCGCGAAGGCCGTCGAGGGCACCGCGAAGGTGCTTGGCGAGAAGGCGACGATCGCCGCGCTGGAGGAAGGCGAGGACCACGGCATGAAGGAGTATCGCGGCGATCAGAACGAGCTCGATGCCCAGACCCGGAGCCTGGTCACCGACAAGCTCCTCCCGATGCAGAAGCATTCGCACGCCGTGATGAGCGCGCTCAAGCACCGCTCCTGATCAGTCGAGATCGACGTCGACGGATTCGATCTTCTTCGCGCCCGGCGGCGGTGGCGGGCCCTTACGGATCTGCTGAAAGGTCTCGCGCTTCTGCGCGACCTCCATCTCGATCGTGAGCCCCTTCAGGGCATCGGCCGGGAGGAACAGCGCGTTGGCGAGATCGCGCAGGTATTCGTCCTCGGCGAAGTCGACCTCGTCGTCGGCATCGTTGACCGCGGCGACCAGGAACAGCAGGCGGCGCCGCTCGTCGTCGGTGTCGCTGGCGAACGCGCCGGCGGTCTTCTTCAGGTCGAATGCCTTGGGATCGAACGTCGCGATCTGATCCTCGAGGTCCGCGGTCAGCTTCGCGCCCGAGAGGTCTGCGAGCATCTCGCGGACCTCCTCGCGCTCGCGCGCCTTGAACTGCTTGTCGGCATACGCAGCGCCGAGCAGCAGGTCACATAGCGGAACGATCCGGTCGGTCAGCGACATGCGGCGAACATACGCTCCGCCGTGTAGGATGTGCGCGCGTGGATCGAGCTTTTGCCGCCGTGCTATCGGGCGTTCTGGCCGTCGTCGTCGCCGGCGTGGCCAGCTGTGGCCCGGGTGTCATGACACCGACGTCCGTTCCGACGGTGCGCGCGCAGCCCAAGCTCGTCGTGCTGCTCGTGATCGATCAACTCCCGGTCTACGCGTTCGAGCGCGACCGCGGGCTGTTTCGCGGTGGCTTCGCGCGGCTGCTGCGCGACGGTGCCTACGCTGCCGGCGAGCTACCGCACGCGAACACGTTCACGGCGCCGGGCCACGCGACGATCGGCACCGGAGCACCTCCGAGCGTCAATGGCATCGTCGGCAACAACTGGTACCGGCGCGCCGAGCACCGCGACCGCGCCGCCGAGTACGACGCCGATGCGCCGATGTTCTCCGCGGTCAGGCCCGGCGAACAGATCAAGGATACCGCGTCGTCCCACGCGCTACGCGTCGATGGCATCGCCGACGTCCTGCGTCGCGAGTCGCAGGGTCGTGCGCACTCGGTCACCGTCGCGCTCAAGCCCCGCGCGGCCACCCTGGTCGCCGGCCGCAAGCCCGACCTTGCGGTCTGGTTCGAAGCCGAGGCCGGCGGCATGACGACGAGCACCGCCTACGCACCGCAGATGCCAGCATGGCTCGCCGAGCTCCAGCGCGCGAACCCCCCGCAGCGCTTCCTCGGCACCCAATGGACGCCGCTCGATGCCGCGTTGCTCGCGAAGCACACCGGGATCCCCGACGACGGCCCCGGGGAAGGCGACGTGCACGGCCTCGGCACGACGTTCCCGCATCCGATCAGCGAGCTCGAGGCGCTGACGAACACACCGTTCGGCGATGATCTCGTCCTCGATGCGGCGCGTGCCGCGATCACCGCGATGCACCTCGGCGAGGACGACGTTCCGGACTTGCTCGCGATCAGCCTCAATGCCCACGACTACGCCGGCCATACCTGGGGGCCCGATTCCTGGGAGAGCCTGGATCTGACGCTTCGCATCGATCGTGCGCTCGGCGCGTTGTTCGAGGATCTCGATCGCAGGTTCGGCAAGGATGGCTGGGCCGTGGTGATGACGAGCGATCACGGCGCGACCCCGGTCGTCGAGCGCAGCAAGGTCGCCGGCTCGCGTCGGATCCCGCCGATGGAGATCGCCGCGGCGCTCGAGCGTTCGCTCGCTGCCACGCTCGGACCAGGGCCGTGGGTCGCGACGGTCACCTCGAACCAGGTCTACATGACCGACCGGTTCGAGAGCCTTGCACCCGACGTCCGGACCCGGATGCTCGAGGCCATGGCGGTTCCGGCTCGCGCGGTCGCCGGCATCGACGGCGCGTACCTGACCGCGCCGATGGTCGGTGCGCGCTGCGATCAGCGAGAGGACATCGAGCGGGCGATCTGTCATGCGGTCGTCCCCGATGCTGCGGGCGTGCTGTTCCTCGTGCCGACCCGCGGCTTTCTGATCACCGAGTACAAGACGGGCACGCACCACGACGGACCGAACGCCGACAACCGCCAGGTCCCGATGATCGTGATGGGAGCGGGCGTCGCTGCTCAGACCGGCACACCGGGATCACAGCTCCAGATCGCACCGACCGTCGCGGCGCTCCTCGGGATCTCGGCGCCGCCCGCGGCTACCGCGAAGCCGCTGTTCGGTCTGCGCGCTCGCTCGCCAGCGCGGCCTTGAAGAACGCCGAGCTGTTGGCGAGCGTCGTGACGTACTCGCGCACGTCATCGCGTTCGCGTAGCGGGAGCTGAGCGAACGGGATCACGTGCTCGTCGGGCACGTAGCGGAACGTGAAGTTGACGCGCCGGGAGCGGAAGCCCTCGATCGACGGAGGCAGGTCTAGCTTCTGCTTGTCGTCGACGCGCTGCACGCGATGCAGCAGGTCGTCCTTCCAGTGTGGACCACCGAACACCTGCAGCGATCGATCCTCCAGCCACTGGGTCCGGACCGGCGGAGCATCGCGCGCACCGCGGCGCACGAACTGGAACCGCGCACGCTCGCCGAGCGAGAGCGATGCGACCGGGCCGGGCTCGAAGTCGCGATGCTCACCGACGCGCGCGACATCGACCTTCTTGCCGCCGACGTCGCGGTCACCGTAGAAGTTGACGAGGCAGGTGTTGAGGTGCCAGCGGCGCGGCACGAACGGCGGTGGAAACCCCGCTCGCACGCGTTTCTCGATCGTCGCGACCAGGCGCGCGAGCACGGGTGGAAACGGCTCGGCGGCGATCGCGGCGTTGAACGTCCGCTTCGGAGGCTCGTAGTAACCGAGGCAGGCGAACTGCCAGTTGCCGAGCCAGTACACGGGGCGGAGCAGGGGCTTCTGCTGCTTGCCCGCCGGGGGTGGTCGGCGCGTCGAGTAACGCATCTCCCAGAGCGGACGTAACGTCGCGAGCCACGCCATGATTTCGGCGTTCGCGGCATCGTCGATGAAGCCCGGGTCGTAGACGTAACTCTTGTCGATCACGCGGAACCGCCTCTTAGCACGCAACCGTTCCCGCGCCGGATCGAAACGGCTGCATGCTCCTCGACTGGCTGTTCAGCCCCCAGTGCGCCGCATGTTCGAGTCGCGCGACGACCCTGTGCGAGCCATGTGCGGCCTCGCTGCTCGAGCTCGGTGCGGCGTGCTCGCGGTGCGCCGAACCGACCGACTCAGCGATCTGCCGGCGCTGCACCCGTGAGCCGTTGCCGCTCGATCGGATCCTCGCACCGTGGCGGTTCGGTGGTCAGCTCGCATCGGCGATTCGCCGCCTCAAGTTCGCGAACGCGACGCACATCGCGCGTGACCTCGCGCCACTGTGGGCGCCGTTGCTCGCCGCGGTCGTCGGGGTGAACGACGCGATCGTCGTCCCGGTCCCGCTGCACTGGCGACGTCGCTGGGTCCGCGGCTATGACCATGCGTGGCTGCTCGCGCTGCACGGCTGCGCCGCGGCTGGCATCGCACCCCCGCGGAATTTGCTGCGCCGGATCCGTGGCGCGCCCCCACAGAGCACGCTGCCCGCTGCCGCACGCCGCGACAATCTCCTCGGCGCGTTCAGCGTTCGCGATCCGCGGTTGATTGCTGGTCGCGCGATCGTTCTCGTCGACGATGTCGTGACGACCGGCTCGACCCTCGCGGCGTGCGCCCGACCACTCCGTGCGGCGGGTGCGACGGCGGTGTTCGGCGTCGCGCTCGCACGGGCATCGTCTGCTCCCGGGTGACGACCACCGAGAAACCGTCGCGTACGTTACGCAGTGTGAATCGTCATTTTGTCGGAGCCGAGCGCCTCACAATCGGACGTACTAGGCGATAGGATGTCGCTCTATGACCGAGACGCCAAGCGGACTGAAGTACGACGATGTTGTCGTCGGAACCGGCGCCACCCCGGCCAAGGGCCAGAAGTGCGTCATGCACTACACGGGGTGGCTCTGGGAGAACGGAGCCAAGGGATCGAAGTTCGACAGCTCGCATGATCGCGGGCGTCCGTTCGACTTCCCGCTCGGCATGGGCCGGGTGATCCAGGGGTGGGACGAGGGCGTCGCCACGATGAAGGTCGGCGGCAAGCGGACCCTGCTGATCCCGCCGAGCCTCGGTTACGGCGAGCGTGGTGCGGGTGGGGTGATCCCGCCAGGCGCGACGCTGCTGTTCGAGGTCGAGCTACTCGGCGTCGAGTGACACGCGGCTAGCTCGGCGAGCGTGGTCGCCGCGATCCCACATCGAACGTGCTCGCGAGGGAGGGCGCGGCATTCGTCGATGAACGGGCGTAACCGGATCTCGAGCTGTTCCTGATCAGCCTCGGTGGACTGCTGATCGGTGGGCCGGCGTGCGCGCTCCGCGGCCCCGAGCGTGACGGCGTGGTCCACGAGCTCGGCGCACTCGCGCTCGCCCGGAGCGGTGGCGGCCGGCACCGAGGCGTCGCCGGACCCTGCACCGGCCGGCGTGGTGGCACGCGCCGGCGGGGCCGATCCGCCCGAGCATGCTGCGACGACCAGCCACAGGGTCCATCTCACTTCGTTCATATGGTAGCGCGGCCGTATCGACACGCCGGTGATGTTAGCGTGTCGCGATGGCGCTGTGGTTTGCCGCCTTGCTCGGGCTGGTCCAGGGACTGACGGAGTTCATCCCCGTCTCGTCGACGGCCCACCTCCGGATCGTGCCGTCGTTGTTCGGGCAGCCGGATCCGGGCGCGGCCTACACGGCGGTGATCCAGCTCGGCACCCTGCTCGCCGTGCTCGCGTACTTCGCCAAGGACCTGGTCAACCTCCCGGTCGCGATGGTGCGGGATCCGGGCAGTCCCGACGGTCGACTGCCCTGGCTGCTCGCGGCGGGCACCGTGCCGATCGTGATCGCCGGGCTCGCGCTCAAGAAGCATATCGAGGGCGACCTCCGTTCGCTCTACGTGATCGCCGCGGCGCTGGTCGGGGTTGGCATCGTGCTGATCATCGTCGACCGGATCGCCAACGGGCGCACGGAGCACCGGCCGCTCGCACAGATCACGTTTACCGACGCGATGGTGGTCGGGCTCGCGCAGACCCTGGCGCTGGTTCCGGGTGTCTCGCGGTCGGGCGCCACGATCTGCATGGCGCTGCTCCTCGGCTTCTCGCGCAGCGATTCGGCGCGGTTCTCGTTCCTGCTCTCGATCCCGGCGATCGCCGGCGCCGGGATCTTCGAGGCCCGCGAAGCGTTCCGTGTCCTCGGCCGCGACGCGCTGCCAGCGCTCGCCATGGGCACCGGTGTCGCGTTCATCAGCGGCTACGCGGCGATCGCGTGGCTGATCAAGTGGCTCGGATCACATGATCTGATCGGGTTCGCGATCTACCGGATCATCGCCGGGCTCGCGGTGCTCGGCGCGCTCGCGTCGCGTCTCATCCAGTGATCCGCCTTCGATCCGTGACCGGCCGGCTGTGATCTGACGCGCAGCGGGGTCCCCAGATCCCGTGAAAGTGCGCACGCCTGGCCGCGCGCGCTCCCGACTCTGTTACCTTCGACGCGTCCGTTTACCGAGGGGACCCGATGACGATGATTCGCTCGTTCTGGGCATCTGTTTGCCCATTCGCCGTGGTGCTGCTGCTCGCGTTCCTGGGCCTGTCCCGTGATGCGAGCGCGCAGAGCTGTCCCGCCCAGAAGACCGGCAAGTATGCGGTCAAGATCGACTCGGCTCCGCAAGGCGCCACGATCTTCATCGGTGACAAGGCGTGCGGCGCCATCGGCGTCACGCCATGGACCGGCAAGCTGATCAACGGAAGCTTCACCGTGACGATCGAGGCCGCAGGGTACGACCCGGCGATCAAGACGTTCGCGGTCGCGAAGGTCCGCAAGACGCAGGAGCTGTTCGTTCCGCTCGTGAAGAAGCAGGAGCCGCCTCGGATCGACGTCCGCGCCGACGCCGACAAGAACGTGTTCGGTGCGACCGTCACGCTCGATGGCCAGCCCCAGGGGCAGGTCCCGGTCGTGGTGTCGACGACGCCGGGCCGCCACCTCCTCGAGATCAAGAAGGATGGCTTCGAGCCGCTGTCGCAGTGGGTCGAGGTCCAGAACAACCAGACGCAGACGATCGTTCCTTCGCTCAAGGAGATCGCGAAGCCGAAGTACGGCACGATCATCGTCGACGCGGATGTCGCGGACGCCGAGGTCTACGTCGATGGCAACAAGCACCCCGACAACACGCCCGCGGTCGTCAACAACGTGATCGAAGGCGTGCACGTCGTCGAGGTTCGCAAGGCGCCAGGCCTGCCGTGGAAGCAGACCGTGCAGGTCACCGCGAGCCAGCAGACCAAGGTTCGCGCCGAGCTTGCCGCGCTGATGAACGGCGGCGTCGGCGTCGTGCGCGTGCTCTCGGATGCGCAGGGCGCGCGGGCGTTCATCGACGGGACGGACATGGGTCCCGTCCCGGTCGACATCAAGGACATCAAGGCCGGCGAGCACATCGTCCAGGTCAAGGCACCGGGATTCCAGGCCGGTGAGAAGAAGGTCCAGGTCACCACCGGTGGCTCGCAGATCGTGAAGTTCGATCTCAACCCGGAGGCCGCCGGCGATCAGGGCATCCTCAAGGTCGTCTCGACGGTGCCCGAGGCCGAGGTGTTCATCGATGGTGCGGCGGTCGGCAAGGTCCCGCAGGAGAAGAAGATCGCCGCAGGTGAGCACCCGGTCGTCGTGCGGCTCCCCGGCTTCAAGCAGTTCGAGCAGAAGGTCCGCATCGAGGCGGGTCAGTCCGTCACGGTGCAGGCGGATCTCAAGGCGGTCGGTCGCCTGCGCATCCTGTCGACGCCGAGCCAGGCGACCGTGCTCATCAACGGCCTGCCGGCGAAGAACGCCGAGGGCAACGAGACCAAGACGCCGATCGACATCGAGGTCGAGGTCGGCGAGACGGTCGTCCGCATCGAGTCGGCGGGCTTCCAGCCGTTCGAGCAGACGCTGACGATCGAAGGCGGCAAGACGCAGACGGTCTCGCGCGAGCTCGCGGTTGCCGGCAAGAGCGAGTCCGAGCTGGTGGCCGAGCAGCGTGGTCTGTCGTCGTTCGGTGCGCGCACGCTGCCGCGCGGTCGGTCGACCGTCGACTTCGATGCCGGCTATCCGTACTTCATCAACGCGCGGATCACGGTGGGCGCGGGCAAGGTCGCCAAGACGTTTGGCTTCGACGCCAACGTCGCCGTGCGGACGATGCTGTCGCGCACCGAGCTCGGCCTCGGCGGCCGGATGATGCTCGCGGACAACGAACCGTTCTCGGCGGCGCTGTTCTCGCAGTTCTGGTGGGGCAGCAAGCTGCTTGACGATTCCGCGCGAAATGGCGTGACGTTCGACGCCGGTGCCTCGGCCTCGCTGACGGCGCTCTCGCACGTGACGATCACCGGTCGTGCGTACCTCCAGTTCTGGAGCGATCGTCATTGCCCGGGACTCAAGCCATCCACCACGGGATCCGGGACCGAATTCGAGACCAAGGATCCCACCGACGCGTGCGTCGGTTACAAGGCGCGCCAGGACGGGCAGGATCCGGCCAACTTCACCGCCGAGGACCAGACCCGAGCCGAGGAACTGACCGGCAACACGGGAAGTGACTTCTTCGGTCGCGACGGTGGCGCGCGGTTCATGCTGAGCGTCGCCGCGGAGATTGCGGCGTACCAGCGCTGGAACATCTACGGCATCCTCGAGGGCGCCCCGTTCCAGGACGAGCGGGCACTGTTCACGTCCCTGTTCTCAGGCTCCCAGGCGGAGACCGACTACATGCTGTATCTGCGCCTCGGCGTCTCTTACAAGTTCTAGCGAGGCCGGCGCGCGGCGCGCAGGCCCTCGGGCGGGCAGTCGGTCGGGCCGTAGAGGTGCTCGACGCCAGGGGCGGGCAGGAAGAACAGGCGAGGCGTCGCGACACCGAGGGTCGGAAGCGAGGGTGCCGCGGCGTCCTCGCGGGCGATCGCCGTGCCGTCCGCGTCGACGTCGTCGGGGCTGCGCACGATGCACTGGAGTCCGCTCGTGCGGCGCGTCCTCGCGGGTTTCCAGATCGGACCTGCTGCGCCCGCGGGGCAGCTGTCGTAGCAGGGCGAACAGAGCGCCGGCTGGACGGTCGCGCCGGCGGCGTGGACGTCGGCGCTTGCGTTCGTGCAGACGAGGACGACCTTGTCGTGGCCCGCCTGCTTGAGCCAGAACGTGAAGCCGTTGCGGCGCGTCTTGACCACGCCGTCGAGCTGCGCGGTCGCGTCCGGATCGGCCACCCACTCGGTGGGGTTCTGCTGGCCACGCTGGTTCTGTGGCGGGCGCTCGGTCGTGATCGCGAGCGAGGCGTGATCGCCGGTGGTCGTGAGGCGTAGCGTGGTCCGGCCATGCGGGCCGGGCAGCGCGCCTGGATCGAAGATGCGGAACACGAGCGGACGCGCGAGCGCCTTCGGTGTCCTGACAGGTGCTGCCGCCGCGATCGTCGCGCCGATCGTCACGGCGGCGAGGGCGAGCTTGTGCATGCGCATCCGAGGTTACACGCGCGAACGCGCGATTTATTCTACGACATCGGGGCGAAGGCGATCACGGAGTAGGCGACCGCGACCACCTTGCCGGGGTTGTGATAGCCGTGGCGTTGATCGCCGCGAAACGTCACGACATCACCCGCGGCGAGCGTGTAGCGCTCCCCGGCGACCGCGAGCTCGACGGTGCCGCGCTCGCACGTCAGGTACTCGCGGGTGCCGGGAGTGTGCGGGACGCCGGCCATCCGGGCCGACGGTGGGAGGACCATGCGCTCGAGATCGAGCCCGGGCAGCGACTCGGGCAGCAGACGGCGCACCGTGACGTGCCCCCGCACGCGCACCGGTAGCTCGTCCGCGCGGAGGTGGCGGGCCGGCGGATGCGCCGCCGCGAGTAGCTCGTCGAGCCGGACCTGCAGCGCGTTCGCGACCTTGATCAGCACGGTGAGTGTTGGATTGGCCGCGCCGGACTCCATGTTCGTCCAGGTCGCCCGCGGGATCCCCGCGGCCTTCGCGATCTGCTGCTGCGAGAGTCCGCGTGCCTCGCGCAGCGCCTTGATGTTGTCCGACAGGTGTTCGTGCTCGCCGCTCATCGGATGATCTCCTGCCAACACATTAGCGCACTGGATGACATGTTGGCGGCGGGTGTCCATGGTGAAGACATGAACATCCAGGGACAGGGCGCGCTGATCACGGGCGCAAGTCGGGGACTTGGTCGCGCGCTGGCAGAGGCGCTCGCATTGCGCGGCGCACGGGTCGCGATGGTCGCGCGCGAAGGCGGGCCGTTGCACGACGCGGTCGCCACGATTCGCGCACGCGGGGGCGTCGCGCACGCGATCGTCGGCGACATCGGCGCCAAGGACGCGATCCACAGGATCGCGGGACAGGCGCAGGGCCTCCTCGGCGAGATCAGCATCGCGATCCACAACGCGAGCACGCTCGGCCCGACGCCGCTGCGCTTGCTGCTCGATACCGAGTGCGAGGATCTGGCCACGGTGCTCGAGACCAACCTCGTCGGGCCGTTCCGGCTGACCAGGATCCTCGCGGGTGCGATGGCCCTTCGTGGCGCCGGTGTGATCGTGCACATCAGCTCCGATGCCGCCATCGAGCCGTATCCGCGGTGGGGCGCGTACGGCGCGTCGAAGGCCGCGCAGGACCACCTGAGCCGCATCCTCGCCGCGGAGCTCGCCGACACCGGCGTTCGCATCCTCGCCGTCGATCCGGGCGAGATGGACACCGCCATGCACGCGCCGGGCGAGAGCCACTTCGAGCTACTGCAGGCGTTCGCACGGCGCGGTGTCCTCGAGCACGCGCTCGAGCTCGCGACGACCAGCGGCCTGTCGAGTCACGAGCTCGGTGATGCGTGCTTGATCCTGCGGTCGTGAAGGCGCTCGAGCACGAGCAGCTGCCCGAGGGTCGCCGCGAGCGCCGGCTCGACGCGGAGGATCGGCCCGCCGATCGACACCGGTGTGAACCCGCGCTCGACGAACGTGTCGATCTCGCGCTGGATCCAGCCGCCTTCCGGTCCGATCGCGATCACCAGCGGCCACGTCAGCGTCGCGGTCTCGATCGACGGTGCGCCCGGATGCAGCAGCAGCTTGGTCGTCGGTGGCCCCGGCCACCGCGCATCGAGGAGGCCCATCAACCGATCGTGGATCGCCAGCGGCGGGATGTGCGTCGTGGCACCCTGCTCGGCGCCGAATCGCAGCGCGTAGTCGAGGGCGGCCTGCGCGAGGCGCGGCGAGGCGAGGTAGCTCTTGTCGACCCGCCACGCGTTGGTGAGGTCGATCCGCGCCACGCCGAACGCCGCCGCGGTCTCGATCACGCGGGTCAGCACCTTGGGGCGGGGCATCGCGAGCACGAGCTCGATCGGCAGCGGGGCAGGGGCCGGGCCCGTGATCGCGAGGCGCAGCGTGATCGCGGTGCCGTCGTCCGCCGTGACCTCGGCGGTACCGATCCCACCGGCGATCACGCCGGCTCGTACGGTCGACCCCACCGTGACCCCGAGGACCCGGCGCAGGTGCTCGGCGCGGCGGTCCGCGAGGGTGCAGGTACCATCGATGGCGAGCTCGCCGGGCTCGACGAGTAGCAGGTTCACGCGGCCAGGTTACCGCGGTACGTTCCCGACATGGCGTTCTTCCAGGAGCCACCCCGCCTCGGCAACCAGTTTGACGACGATCCGATGCTGCCGTCGTGGATCGCGCGCCACATCGGTGGCGACGAGGTCGCTCGCGAGCTGCACGCCCTCGGCGACATCGCCGTCGAGTACTACGGCAAGCAACTCGCTGATCGGCTGAACGATCCGGTCCTGACTCAGTGGGATGCGTGGGGAAACCGGATCGACAAGATCGAGGTCTCGCCACTGTGGCGCGAGGCCGAGGGGCTCGCCGCGAAGCACGGCATGGTCGCAGCCGGCTACGAGACGACCCTCGGGGCGAAGGCGCGCACGCACCAGTTCGCGATCGTTCATGTTCTGAGCCCGTCGCTCGACGTTTATTCGTGCCCTCTGGCGATGACCGACGGCGCCGTCCGCACGCTGCTCGGCAGCGGCAACCAGGCACTGATCGACAGGTATGTCCCGCTGCTGACGAGCCGCGATCCGAGCGTGATGTGGACGAGCGGTCAGTGGATGACCGAGCGGACCGGCGGATCGGATGTGTCGCAGAGCGAGACGGTCGCGCGCAAGGACGGCGACCAGTGGCGGCTCTACGGCACCAAGTGGTTCACCTCGGCCACCACCGCGCAGATGGCCCTGACGCTGGCCCGGCCCGAGGGGAACCCGGACGGCAGTCGCGGTCTCGCGCTGTTCCTCGTCGAGCTCCGCGACGCGAACGGCCGGTTGCGCAACATCGCGGTCAACCGCCTCAAGGACAAGCTCGGCACCCGCAAGGTCCCGACCGCCGAGCTGACGCTCGATGGAGCACCGGCGACGCTCGTCGGTTCCGCCGGTGACGGCGTCCGCGCGATCACGCCGATGCTCAGCGTGACGCGCACGTGGAATGCGGTGTGCGCGGTCAGCGGCATGCGTCGTGCGCTCGCCCTCGCGGGAGACTACGCGCGCCGCCGCAAGGCGTTCGGCGCGTTGCTCGTCGACAAGCCACTGCATGCGGACACGCTCGCCGGGATCGAGGCCGAGTACGCAGGCGCGTTCTGCCTCGCGTTCAAGAGTGTGCAGCTGCTCGGCGCGCTCGAGCACGGCGGAACCGACGCAGAGGAGCGCCTCGCACGCGCGCTCGTTCCGATCGCGAAGCTCACGACCGGCAAGCAAGCCGTCGCGGTGGCCTCCGAGGCGATCGAAGCCTGTGGCGGTGCAGGCTATATCGAGGACACCGGATTGCCGCGACTGCTCGCGGATGCCCAGGTCCTGCCGATCTGGGAGGGCACGACCAACGTGCTCTCGCTCGATACGCTGCGTGCGCTCGGCAAGGGCGGCGCGCTCGAGGCGATCATCGCGGAGGTCGATGCGAACGTCGCTGCTGCGACCGATCCAGGTCTCGCGAAGCCCGGCGAAGCAGCACGTGCGGCCGTCCGTCATGCGGCAGCGTGGGTGGCCGAGGCGATGTCACAACCCGATCGACTCGAGGCCGGTGCGCGTCGGTTCGCGATGACACTCGGCCGCAGCCTCGAGCTCGCGCTGCTGATCGGGCATGCGCAGTGGTGCCTCGATCATGGCCACGGACCGCGAACGGCCGCCGCGGCCCGTCGCTTCCTGCTCAACGGCGTCGATCAGATCAACGACGCCTCGCTCGAAGACTCGAAGCTCCTCGCGTAGGAAACGAAAAAACCGACGAAGGCATGACCCTCGTCGGTTCTGTTCAGCGCGGAGCTAGCTCAGTAGCCGGGCGGCGGAGCGCCGGGCTGCGGGCCAGGCGGCGGACCACCGGGACCACCGGGCGGCGGGCCGCCAGCAGCGCCGTTGCACTGGTAGTGGATCCGCCACGCCGTCGCAGTGCGCGTGCTCTGCTGGCCCGTCGTGGTCGAGTCGCTGGCCGAGCGACGGCCGTTGCGCGAGGTCGCGGAGTCGGTCGTGGTGTCTTCGCGCACGAAGGTGTCGGTGCCGATCGCCTCCTCACCTTCCTGCGTGATCTGCCAGTTGTTCGGGCCGCAATGGGAGGCCATCTGCCCGTTCGCATCCTCCATCGCCTTGCCGCGATCGCCCTGGAGCTCGATCACGCCGCCGTTCTGGTTGCGCTGGATGACACGCGCGCTGCCGCACGCTGCCAAGACGACAAACAAACCTAACGAGACCTTCCGAAGCATAAATTCCCTTCTCGGTGTGACGGCCGTAACTAGCAATCGAGACAGTAGTACAGGCGGAAGGGGGCGGGCAACATGCCCGAACCAATTGACAGTCATTGCGGGCAGAGTCGACCCTGCTCGCATGGAGGTGGCAGCGGTCGACGCCCGCATCGAGCAGATCACCGTCTACGCCACGGGTGCGCGTGTGCGGCGGGTCATGACGATCCCCGCTCCATTGCCATCTCGTGTGCGGATCGTTGGATTGCCGCTCTCTGTGATCGACGACACCGTTCGCGTCGAGGTCGGCGGTCCGGCGATCGCGACCGCGGTGCGTGCCGGCGTCGATGCGCCGGTCGCGAGCGATGCCGCTGCCGAGGACACGCCGGAGCTTCGCGCAGCGCGACGCCGGGTCTCGATCGCCGACGCCGAGGTCGAACGGATCACGGTGGCGCTCGGCGTGATCGCCGCGGCGACCGTGGTCGCGCCCGATCCCAGCGACGATCCCCCGGCGGCGTGGAGCCTCGTGGTCGAGGCACGCCGCAGCCTCGTCGCGTTTCGCGCGGCACGTGAGCTCACCCTGCGCGAGCAGCTGGTCACCGCGCGTCGCGAGCTCGCCGAAGCACAGCGCGCGCTCGACGCAGCGGTCGATCGCGATCGCCGGTCGGGGACCGCGCGCGGCGCGAAGCTGCACGAGCTTCGCAAGTACGTCGAGGTCGAGCTGACGGCGACCGCGGCGAGCGAGATCGCGATCCACCTCGAGTACCACGTCGATGCCGCGCGCTGGGCACCGAGCTACGTCGCGCGGATCGAGGGAGAGCAGGTGATGGTCGAGGTCCGCGCGGTCGTCGCGCAGGATGCAGGCGAGGACTGGACGGGCGTGCCGCTCAAGCTGTCGACGGCCGAGCCCGAGCGGTTCTCGCTGCTTCCCGAGCTCACTGCGCAGAAGATCGGCCGTCGCCAGCAGGAGCCCGCGCGACCGGGGTTCCGTGCGCCGCCGACCGGCGCGGATGCGCTGTACGCCGACTACGTGCGGACGCTGAAGCCGCAGCACATCGAAGACGCGCGCGTGTTCGGCAGCAAGAGCGTTCTCGAGGACTCGACGTTCGAGGGTGCGCGCCCGGGTGCGCCGCTCCCCCCTCCATCGTTCGCGCAGCCGCAGCAGCAGACGTTTGGCGAGCTCGCCCAGGAGAACTGGGACGACGAGTCGTCGCACGCCAAGGAGTCGTTCTCCACGCCGCCGTCGGGCGTGCCGGTGCGGATGTCGGTGCCCGCGCCGAAGAAGTCGATGAGCCGCGGCGGCGGAGGCGATCTCGGCGATCGCCGCGACGAGGCTCCGGGCGAGCTGCCGCCCGCACCGGTGCAGGCCGTTCCGCGGCTCGATTACGGCAATCTGCGAATGGCGCCCGCGTCCTCGTCGGCGCGCGGCACGTTGATCGCGGCGACGGCGGATCGTCACGCAGGTGCGGTCGCCCAGGAGCTCGCGTCGGCGCGGGCCAGGCTCGCCGCACTGACGTTGCCCCCCGGGTGCTTGGCCGCGTGGGCTCACACCTACGACTACGCGTTCACGACCGACGGCGCGGTCGATGTTCGCGCCGACGGTGCGTGGCATTCGATCGCCGTCACCCAGAAGCCGAGCGCGGCGAAGCTGCGCCACGTCACCGTGCCGCGCGAGCAGGCCGATGTGTTCCGCGTCGCTGCGATCACGAATCCGTTCGTTGGCCCGCTGCTTCCGGGACCGATCGACGTCTACGATCGCGGGCGGTTCCTCGTGACCAGCACGGTCGAGTACACGCCACCGGGCGCCCCCGTCGAGATCGGGCTCGGGGTCGATGCGGCGGTCAAGGTCGCGCGCAACGTCGAGTTCCACGAGGAGGCAGCCGGCATGCTTCGCGGAGCGCTTCGACTCGTGCACGCGATCACGATCGACGTCGATAACCTGTCGGGTCGCGCGATCGAGCTCGAGGTTCGCGAGCGCCTGCCGGTGAAACGCGACGGCGATGACGAGGTCGAGATCACGGCGGGCAAGATCGAACCGGCCTGGGAGCGCTGGACCCCCGATGCGGGTGCACCGCGCGAGCAGCGTCTGCGCGGCGGTCATCGCTGGAAGCTGACGGTCCCGGCCGGCGCCAAGCGCACCCTGCGCGCTGCGTACGAGATCAAGATCGCGGGCAAGCTCGAGCTCGTCGGCGGTAACCGGAGGGACGCGTGAAGGCGCCGATCATCGCCGTCACCGTGCTCGAGGATCGGGCGGCCGTCACGCGGCGGGGCTCCACGCACCTCGCTGCCGGGCAGCACCGGCTCACGATCGAAGGTGTGTCGCCCGTCCTCGTCGACAAGACCCTGACCGCGAGCGGTAACGGGGCCCGCGTCCTCGATGTTCGCTGCGAGCGTTACCTCGCGCCGTGGCGCGACCCGGCGCTCGGCTCGGTCGACGAGCCCGCGGTGTTGCGCGCCGAGCGTGCGAGGCTCGAGGATGCTCGCGATGCTGCGCTCGCGCGGGTCAGCGCGGCCCAGACCGAGATCGAGGCGCTGCGTCAGCTCGTCGAGGCCGCCCACCACGATCTCGCGACCGCCGCGAGTCGGGGCCAGGCGGCGCCGACCGCTGCCGCCTTGCTCAGCGAGCTCGACGCCCAGGAATCACGTGCGCACGCGCGGCGGGTCGATGCCGAGCTCGAGGCGCAGCTCGCGACGAATGCGCTGACGCGACTCGAGGCGCGGATCCAGCGTGCCGAGGCCGAAGCCGGCGAGGATGCCGCGCGGTTGATCGTCGATGTGATCGCGGACACCGCGACCGACCTCGTGCTCACGATCGGATACGTCGTTCCCGGTGCAGCGTGGCGCCCGTATCACCGCGCCGTGCTCGCGCGTGCCGCCGGCCGCGTCGACTGGACGACGACCGCCTGCGTCTGGCAGGCGACCGGCGAGGACTGGAACGATGTCGCGATCACGTTCTCGCTCGAGCGCGCATCGCTGGGGACCGAGCCGCCCGACCTCGCCGATGACGAGGTGAGGACGCGACGCCGTCCCGACACCGTCGCGATCGAGGCGCGCGAGCACGACCAGCAATCGACCGGGCTCGGTGGTGGACCGCTCCAGGTGCCCGGCATCGACGACGGCGGACTCGGGCTGACGCTGAGCGCCGCCCGCACCACGATCAAGCGCGATGGCATGCCGCACCGGGTCCCGGTCGGTGGGTTCACCGCGCCGGTGCAGCTCTCGCTCGTCGCGATCCCGCTGCGCTCGCCGTGGGTCCACATCCGCGCGCGGATCGTCAATTCGGGTACGGTGCCGCTGCTCGCGGGGCCGGTCGACCTGATCATGGCGTCGGGCTACGTCGGTCGCGCCGAGGTCGGGTTCGTCGCTGCCGGCGAGAAGTTCTATCTAGGCTTCGGCCCCGATGCCGACGTCCGCGTCCACCGGACCGAGACTCGCGAGCGCGATGACGCCGGTCTACTCGGCGGCTGGAACGTGCAGACCGTGCGGGTCGCCGTGCGGCTGTCGAACCTCGGCACCGAACGTCGCGAGATCAACGTCACCGAGCGGATCCCGATCTCCGAGGTCCAGCAGGTCGAGGTCCAGATCTCCTCGCCGGACGCGTTCCTGCTCGGTGCCGACGACCAGCCCGGCGGTGAGGAGATCACGCAGGTCACGGCGCGTGCGCTCGACGACCGTGGGCTCGTCACCTGGGGCGTCGAGCTGCCACCGCTCGGTCGGCGCGCTATCACGCTCGAGTACAAGGTCAAGACGCAGCGCGGCGTCGCAGGTATGTGATGACAGCTCCCAAGTTCGAGATGCTCGAGAACCGCGTGCGCAAGAACGCGCGCCATCTCGCCAAGTGGGCCAAGCGCGAGAACGTCACGTGCTGGCGGGTCTACGACCGCGACATCCCCGAGCTGCCGATCACGATCGACACCTACGAGGGCGCGCTCGTGATCAACGACTATCGTCACCTCGACGAGGCCGGTGAGCGCGGTGGCGGTGACGAGTGGCTCGAGGAAGCGTCGCTCGCCGCCAAGCGAGCGCTCGATGCGACCGACGTGTTCATCAAGCGGCGCGAGTCGTTCACGCATCGCGATGGCCGGCAGTACGAGCGACTCGAGGACAGCGGGACCTGGCGCACCGTCCGCGAAGGCGGTCACCAGTTTCGCGTCAACCTCAGTGGCTACGTCGATACCGGGTTGTTCCTCGATCACCGGATCACGCGCGCGAAGGTGGCGGCCGAGCCGGGCGCGCGGATGCTCAACCTGTTCGCGTACACCGGCTCGTTCTCGGTCTATGCAGCCGCGGCCGGCAAGCAGACGACGACCGTGGATCTCTCGAAGACCTACCTGGAATGGGCGAACGAGAACCTCGCGCTCAACGGGCTGACGAGCGAGATCATCCACGCCGACGTTCGCGAGTTTCTCACCGAGGCCAAGCGCGCCGGCCGGACCTGGGACGTCATCGTCGTGGATCCACCGACGTTCTCGAACTCCAAGCGGATGGACTACACCTGGGATGTCCAGCGCGATCACGCGTCGCTACTGGATGACGTGCTCGACGTGTGGTCACGCACCGGCGCGGTCTGGTTCTCGACCAACAAGCGCCGGTTCAGGCTGCAGTACGAGCGCGCCGACGTCGACATTTCCGATCAGACCCACGCGACGACGCCCCTCGACTTCAAGGACGCCAAGGCGCACTACGCGTACCGGATCTCGCGCTAGCTGGCGGCGTCGAGCTTCGGGATCAAGGTCGCGCGCAGCGCGCGGAGCACGGTATCGACCGCGACCTGGACCCGCGGCTTGTGCTCGATCAGCGCGACGGTGATCGTCGCGAGGTCCGAGGAGGTCGGAGCCAGCAGCGGGCGATGCCCGAGCATCCGCTGCATCCGATGCGTGATCGCTTCCGGCTTCTTGAGGTCGACGGGAACGCCGTGCGCGCGGAGCCGAGCGAGCAGGGCGGCGAACCGCAGATCGTCGCCCTCGTCGCGCCAGACGATCTCGGTGTCGTACTCGAGGCCGAGGATGTACGACTCGCGGTAGTCCGCGTTGTCGATCAACACACCGTCGATCAGCAGCTCGACACCGATGTGCGCGACGGCGCGGCGCGGACCTCGCGCGCAGCCACCGCGCTCGAGCCGCTGGTCAAGCTCGCGCATCAGCCCGGTGACGACCGGGAGCGTATGGAACGCCTTGTCGGTCGCGTGATGGAGCGCGATGCCGTCCGCGACCTCGGGATCCGGGGCGCTGACGATCCGTGCACCACACATCGTCGAGAAGTCGGGGAGCATCGCGCCGAGCGGGAGTCCGCCACGACCGATCCGCCAGCTCGCGACCGCTGCATGGCCGAAGAAGTTCACGGGATGGTTTAGCATCGCACGGGCGTGGTCGTCCTCGGTCTCGATCTCGGTACTCAGAGCCTCAAGGCGGTCGTCTGTGATGAGCACCTCGCTCTGCGAGGCCAGCACGCGGTCTCCTATGCGACCCAGCACCCCTCCCCGGGCCACGCTGAACAGGATCCACGCGTGTGGGAGGACGCGCTCGCCCCTGCGATCGCGGGCGCGCTCGCGGCTGCCGGGGTGCGGCCCGAGGACGTCGGTGGCATCGCCATCGCGGGACAGCTCGACGGCTGCATCCCGGTGGATGCGAACGGCGCGCCGCTGCATCCCGCGTTGATCTGGCAGGACCGTCGCGCCGTCGCACAGGCCGCACGTGCCGAGGCGCGGACCGTGTTCGTGATCGCGGGACAGGTCGCCGACGCGAGCCACATGGCGCCGAAGATCTGCTGGCTCCGGGATCACGGGATCATGGCCGCGAAGTTCCACCAGCCGGTGAGCTACCTGGTCCAGCGCCTGACCGGCGAGGCGGTGATCGATCCCGCGCTCGCGTCGACGTCCATGCTGACCGAGCTCTCGACCGCGCGCTGGGCACCTGCGCTGCTGGAGGCGTTCGGGATCACACCCGAGGAGCTGCCGGAGATCCGCCCGACGTGTGCCGTCGCCGGCGTGCTGACCGCCGACGGTGCGCGGCTCACCGGGCTGCGAGCCGGAACCCGGGTGGCGGTCGGCACCGGTGATGACTTCGCCAATCCGCTCGGTGCCGGTGTCGTCGCGCCCGGATCGATCGTCTGCGCGATCGGGACCGCCGAGGTGGTCGGCACGCTGTCCATGACGCCCGTCCTCGATCGGATCACCGCCGAGCCGATGGTCGAGACCCACGTCTATCCGACCGGCGCGTTCTTCATCGAGCATCCTGGCTGGCTGTCGGGCGGCGCGGTGCGCTGGGCGGTGCAGATGCTCGGGCTGCCCGACGATGCCGCCCTCGATGCGCTCGCTGCCACCGCACCCGCGGGCGCCGGCGGGATCACGTTCCTCCCCGCACTCGCGGGCGCGATGACACCGGTGTGGCGCCCCGCGGTCCGCGGCACGTTCCACGGCCTGTCCGCGGCTCACGATCAGTCGCATCTCGCGCGCGCCGTGCTCGAGGGGCTCGCGTTCGCATCGCGTGATGTCGCCGACCGGCTGGTCGCCCTCGGGCTGCCCGCCCGCGATGTCCTGCTGCTCGGTGGTGGAGCGCGCAGCCGGGTCTGGTCGCAGCTCCGTGCGGATACGCTGGGTCTCGTTCACCGGGTGGCCGCGAACACCGACACATGTCCGATCGGCGCGGCCATGATCGCGGCGGTCGCCGCCGGGCTGGTCCCCGACCTCGTCACCGCGGCGGCGTTCGCGCCGCCGGCGACCGAAACGTTCACGCCCGGTCCGCGCGACGCGCTCGATGAGGCATATCGCCGCTACCAGGTGCTCGGCGCGCACCTCGCGATGCTGTGACCTCGGGGTGTCAGGCGTTGTGGGATCCGACACTTCCGCCACGGCCAAACGCAGGTAGAGTTGCGGGCAATGCGACGGATGTACCTCGCCGCGGTGGCACTCCTTGCGGGCTGCCCGTCCGAGCCACCGCCGGCATGCACCACCGAGATCATCGACACCAGCTGCGCCCCTGGCTACGTGCCGACGTTCGACAACGTGTACGAGAACACGCTGAAGATCGATTGTGGGTCGGGCCGCGGTTCGTGTCACTCCGACTCCGGTGATGGCGAGATGTCGCTCGCGGATCCCGCGACCGCGTACGCGTCCCTGCTCGCGGGTCACGTCACGCCGGGCGACCCGACTTGCAGCGAGCTGATCGTGCGCACGCATGACCTCGGCACCGACTACCAGATGCCGCCGGGCAATCCGCTGTCGGCGGTCGAGCGCTGCGCGCTCGTGAAGTGGGTCGCCGCCGGCGCGCCCGGACCGGGTGAGCCACTACCGATGACGGGGACCGCACGATGAAGTCAGTCACGTTTGCCTTGCTCGGATCGTTCGTTGTGCTGCTCTCCGCTGGCTGCGGTGACGAACCCAAGCTGTCCCGCGAAGAGCTCCAGGATCCGAACACCTGCCTGTCGTGTCACAAGACGCACCACGATCAGTGGTCGGGCTCGATGCACGCGTACGCGTCGACGGACCCGGTGTTCCGCGCGATGCACAAGCGCGGTCAGCGCGAGGATGACTCGATCGGCCTGCTGTGCGTGAGCTGCCACGCGCCGATGGCGGTCGAGAACGGCACGATCACCCTGGCCAACGTCAAGGACTTCGACTTCTCGACGCTGCCGCCGACCGAGGACGGCGTCACCTGCTATTTCTGTCACAACGTCGAGAAGGTCACGACCGACCACAACAACGGCCTCGTCCTCGCGAACGATCAGACGATGCGCGGCGGGCTGCAGAACCCGATCGACAGCACCGCCCACCACAGCAAGTACGACGTGCTGATGGACTCCGAGCGCAACAAGTCGGAGATGTGCGGGTCGTGTCACGACGTCGTGATGCCCAACGGCGTTGCGCTCGAGCGCACGTTCATGGAGTGGAAGGAGACGATCTACGGCACGACCGAGGATCCCGCGGTCAAGCTGACATGCGGTGGCTGCCACCTCGAGCCGGTCACCGACGTGATCGCCGACGCGCCGGGCGTCGTGAGCCGGCCGAACGGCTTCCACGATCACACGATGGCGGGCATCGACCAGGCGCTGACGCCGTTCCCGCAGCAGGCGGAGCAGGCGCAGGCGATCGCCGACATCCTCCCGTCGATCGGCATCAAGAGCCCGCGGCCGCTCATCGGACCCGCGCCCGGCGGCATCTGCCTGAACCCGAACGGCGACCTGACGGTCCGTGTGGACTCGTTCACGGTCGGTCACTCGTTCCCGAGCGGTGTCAGTCACGATCGCCGCGTGTGGCTCGAGGTGATCGCCTACGACGTCAACAACCAGATCGTGTTCCAGAGTGGCGTGGTGCCGAACGGGATGGACCCCGAGGAGATCGGCGACCCCAACCTGTTCGGGTTGTGGGAGCGAACGTCCAAGGAAGACGGCTCGCCCGCGCACTTCTTCCACGAGGTGGCGACGATCGATCCGAATCCCCTCCACTACTTGCCGGGGCCGGTCACGCTGGATCCCAATGACCCGCGCGTCGATCACTCGCGCATGAAGACGTACGCGGTCACGAACATCGGGGCGATCGAGAAGATCACCGCCCGGGTGATGATGCGCGCTCTACCGTTCGCGACCCTGCGGCTGCTCGAGCAGTCCGGCGATCTCGATCCCTCGATCAAGAATCAGCTCAAGACCCTCGAGGTCGCGACCAGCACGTGGCTCAAGGCGACCCAGATCCCGACCACGAAGTGCAATCCGAAGTAGGGGCCCGAGCTCGACGAGCTAGCCCGACGGGATGCAGAACCGGAAGATCGCGCTGTCGCTGCCGCTCGCGGTGGTGACGTTGATCGTCGTCTCCCACAGGCCGGGCATCGACAGGTAGACCGGCGTCAGCTTGTACTCGCCCGCGGTCGACAGCTCGGTGATCACGGCGTCCTTCGGCGAGCCGTGACCGTGCTTCGGCATGAACGGCGACACCGTGATCGTCGCCCCGGTGACCGGCGCGCCGGCGACGCCGTTGGCGAGCTGCGTGATCTGGAGCGTCCACTCGTTGTCGTACCGAGCCGGCGGCGCAGGCGTGGCCGACAGCAGGCGGAAGCTGAGCTTGCCGTCGGTGCCCATCTTGTCGAGAGGGGCGACGAACGTGTCGGCGGTGGTCTCGACAGCGCAGTTGACCGAGCCGTCATCGGCATCGGGACCGGCTTCGCCCCCGCCGCAGGCAGCGAGGGAAAGCACGGTGAATCCGAGGAGCGAGGTGGTGCGCATGAGGGTTCCTACGAGGAGAGGTCCCGGTAGGTTACTCGTCTACGACCGCCGAGGCAGGGCGGATCGATCACGTCAGCTAACACCTGAGAATCACGCGCGTCGCTGCGTGTCTCACATTTCGTCGGGATCGTCGACGCCGTAGATCCCTGCCGTCAGCAGGATGAACGTGTCCTTGTCGAGGCCCAGGCCGCTCGGGATGCCGGTGTAGGACACGCGCGCCACGGCCGCATCGCCGCCGGGCAGCGACCAGACCTCGACGAGCTGGGCGTGCGGACGGAGGAACGCGGTCACCGTGGTCTTGCCGCTCGGCCCGAGGCCGCTCACCGGCTCGACGAGCAGCTGCAGCGCGAACTTGCGGATCGGCTGGTCGGCGCACGACGTCGGACCGGCCACCCGGAGCGCGCGGCGAGCGACGATCCGCGTCGACAGCATCCAGGCTTCGGGCGTCGTCGGGATCGCTACCTCGAGCGTGGGCGCGAGCTCGGCGATCTTCGCGCGAATCTCCGCCGGATCCTCGCAGCGCTCGTACCACGCATGGATCGGGACGAGGTGCCCCTGGCGCGGGCCGCGGAGCCACAGCCGGTAAACGATCGGCATCTCGTCGCCGCCGACGTCCTCGACGACGTACGCAACGCCTTCGTTGCGCGCGACGCCGAGCAGCGACATCCGGTGCGCCAGCGACGACGCGTCCTCGGTCACGCAGGCGGTCGTCGTCATGTACCCGAGCGAGCTCCTGAGGGTCGGCATCGGCGCATTGCGATGCAGAACCGCGTGAGCAAGTGCACGCTGCATACGACGCGAGCGGGCGAGGGCGATCAACGCAGACGGGGTCTTCACGTCAGGGTTCACGGCGGTGTCTCTCCACCGTATGAACGCGCGAGAAGCCCAGTGGTTGCACCAAACTCACGCGAATCGCGCGTGGGAATATCTTGGGTCGCTCGACGGTTTTCTTCGCTACCGACGCAGCGTCACGGTGTCGTGTAGGTGAGCCTGGATACAGCTCCGCCGCGCTCTGTTCGAGTCCAGACGCCACTGCGACGTCCTCCGAGCATCAGGCCTTCGAGAACGGCGCCATCGACGAGCTGGCGCCACGGGCCTTCCAGCACGCCGCGGTGGTAGGTCGCCGTCAGCACGACGGAGCCTTCGCGATCGAACGTCGTCCACGTCCCGTGCTTCTGGTCATCGAGGTACTGCCCCGTGATCGCCGGCTTGCCATCGCGATACTCGGCGTACGGCCCGACCGGCTTGCCCGCGACATACGTGGCTTCCATCGCGAGCTTGCCCGCGACGTACTTCTTCACCACGCCATCAAGCGCGCCGTGATCGTAGATCCGCTCGACGGCCGGTGTGCCGTCGGCCCGCCACTCCTTCCACGTTCCGTGACGAGCGTCGTTGCGATAGCGGCCATCGACCACGAGCTTGCCGGTCGGCGTGAGCTCCTGATAGATGCCCGACATCGCGCCGTTGACGAGTGCCTGCTTCGTCGACGGCTTCTTGTTGCCGTGGAACGTCTGCATCGTCCCGGTCCCGCCGACGATCGAGAACCGACCGAGCTCGCGACCGGCGCGATCGAAGTAGACGAACTCGCCGTCGGGCTTGCCGGTCTTGTAGCTGCCGGAGAACACGAGCTTGCGATCGGACCACTCCATCCACGTGCCGTCGCGCTTGCCGTCGACGTAGTGGCCTTCCTTGTCCTTGTTGTTGCCGCGGTCCCACCACGACCACGCGCCGATCCGCCGGCCATTCTTGAACTGCCCTTCGAGCCGCTTCACGCGCGCGCGGCGCCACAGCGTGTACTTGCCGTCGAGCCGGCCCTCGCGATCGTAGAGCTCGTCGGCGATCAGCGTGCCCATCAGGTAGATCAACCGCTTCCCGCGCCGCACGCCGGCTGCGAAGGTCTCCTCGATGCGCATCATGCCGCGCGAGCCGAACGTGTGCGGACCGTCGAGCTTGCCGCGGTCGTAGCGCGCCGACGCGATGACGGTGCCGTCGATCGCGAACAGCTTGTGATCGCCGTGCGCTACACCGCTCTCGAACGAGCGCTCGCTGTACAGCGCGCCAGACTCGGTCCACGCCTTCTCGACACCGCTGCCCTTCACGAGCTCGTACTCGCCGAGCACCGCACCGGTGGGACTCGACTGCGTCCACCGCCCATCCTTCTGGCCGGCGACATAGACGCCGCGTTCGACCAGCGAGCCCTCCGCGTCGTGACGCGTCCACGCACCGTCGAGCACGCCGTCCTTGTACGTCCCCGCGATCTCGATCGAGTCATCGGGGAACACCGTGATGAACGGCCCGTGGCGCGTGCCATCGGGACGGGTGCACGCCCAGGTCGGTTCGTGCGCCGGTGCGAGCCGCGCCGTGATGCCGGTCTCACATGTAAGGCGTGGTGGCGGTGGTGCGTCCAGTGCGGGCGCGTCGAGGACCACCTGGGCGGCTACGACCGCCGGGGGCGCCGCTGGTGCCGTGTTCGGGCCAGCGGGTCCCTGGCCACAAGCACCCACGATCGTCAAGGCGATCGCGTGCCTGTACAAACTATGCACAGCGATAGTGTTGCACGATCACATCGGGCTGCGCGAACCGGCGTTACCCTGGCGGCATATGACGCGCAACACGTTGCTCGCCACTCTGGCAGTTGTCCTGGGCCTTTCAGCCGTTGCTCCCGAGGTGGCCGACGCCCGGCCCCGCCCGCAGCGCGGCAAGACGTTCGAAGCCAACAAGACGTTCGGCCTCGGCCTCGAGCTCGGTGCTCCGACCGGCCTCACCGGCAAGTACTTCCTGTCTCAGGACCGTGCGCTGCAGTTCGGTCTCGGCACGATCTATCACTGGCGTGATCGTGACGGCCTGAACATCTATCTCGACTACCTGTTTCACCCGCTGTCGCTGACCTCGAACGCGACCTTCGAGCTCCCGCTGTACTTCGGGTTTGGCGGACGCATCTGGGACGTCGACGACTACCGGTTCCGCGACGATCGCTTCAACGACGTGCTCGGGATCGGCCTGCGCGTTCCGGTCGGCATCGCGTTCGACTTCAACAACGTGCCGCTCGATATCTTCATCCAGCTCGCGTTCGTGCTCGACTTCTACACCGGCGACTACGACCGCAACGTCTACGGTGACGTCAACGGCTCGTTCGGTATCCGTTACTGGTTCGACTGATCTAGCGACCGAGCTCGATCCACAGCGGGACGCTCACCCCCTCGGATCCAGCCACGGTGATCTCGCTGCGGCGAACCTCGATCTGGCCGCGGCCGCCGACGCTGTAGTACGCGCTGACCGAGTAGGTGCCCGGCGGCAGGCTGTCGAACCGGAACCGGCCGTGGTCGTCGCTGATCGTCTGCAGGGTCTCCCCGCCGGCGATCGCGGTGACCACCGCACCCGGGACCCGACCACGCGTCGAGGTGTCGCTGACGGTGCCCTCGATGATCGCGAGCGACGCGTCGAGGTTGGCGGGGCGGTACCGCTCGATCTCGCCGGCGTGGTCGCCGTAGACCACCTGCTTGGCATCCGGTCGGCCCAGCGTGAACACGAGGTCCACGTAGGACGCCTGGCCCGCGCTGATCTCGATGTTCGTCACCTCGATCGGCTGACCGGCAAACGTCGCCTTCAGGTGATAGCGGCCCGGCGGCAGGTGATCGATGTCGTAGAGGCCGTGGTTGTTCGAGGCCGTCTTGAACGAGCGGGTCCCGCCCGCGGCCCGGAGGATGATCTCGGCCCTGGCGATCGGATCACCGCTGTCCTGGTCGCGCGTCAGGCCGATCAGCGCTCCATGAACGGGTCGAGGGCGGGCGGCGCCACCACCACAGGCGACGAGCACGACGAGCAGGACGGCGATGCGCACCTCCGGGAGGATGCGGGGTTCGCGTGCCACAGCCAAGCCCGCGAGACATGGCAGTGTCCAACCGCTCGGATGTCGAACGCATCACAAGACAGACCCATGGCGTCGCATGTGCGTAGAATCCACTGATGCTGCGCGCGCTACTCGCCGGGATCCTTGCCGTATCAGCGGCCGCCTCGTGCAAGGGCGGTGGTGACGCGCCCACGTTCCAGCCCGGTGCGCCGGCCGGCTCGATCATCGACATCTCGGGGACCGTGACCGCAACCCGCGGTACCGCGGTGCGTCCCCTCGAGCTCGGAGCCGTGATCTCGGGCGACGACGTGATCGACACGTCGGCCGACAGTCGCGTCGCGATCGTGCTGACGCATAACAACGTGCGGTGGGAGATCGGGCCGAGCCGCAAGGCCCAGGTCGGGACGTCGATGGCGTGGACCCTGGCCCGCCAGGAGAAGCCGTCGAAGATCGTCGATGAGGAGACCAGCGCTGCCGGCCGTCACGGCGAGAAGACGGCAGCGACGTCCGCGACCAACACGCACGTCGCCCGCGACGAGCAGGCGGGCCAGGACCGAGAGAGCCCGCCGGGGCCGACCAGAGCAGCTCCGTTGCTGACGGATCCTGCCGCCGAGGCGCCGGCCGCGGCAGCGCCGGCCGTCGAGGCGGCGCCGATCGTCACGCGCCCGCGCGCCGCAGCCGAGCCGGAGCTCCCGCGCACTCCGCCACCTCCTCCGCCGGCCAAGAACGAGGACGCGAAGCAGGCGCCGCAGAAGGCGCAACGTGCGGTGACGGCGAGCAGCAAGCGCAAAGCCGACGATCGCGATGCCGCCGACAAGGGCGCCGGTTCAACAGCGCCCGGGCGCAGTGGTGGCACCTCGCTCGGCGCCGTGGGCACGACCGGCCACGGAGCGGGTGCGAGTGGCCGTGGTGGTGGTGCTGGTGGTGGTGGTGGCGGCGCGCTCGAGACGAGCAGCGCCCCGCCGTCGATCGATCAGCAGGTGCGCACGCTGTGGGCGCGTGATCGCAAGGCGCTCGCTGCGTGCCTCGACGGAGCGCAGGCGAGCATCACCGTCACGGTGACCAGCGGCATCGCGCGGATCGACGGCACCGATGCGGCGATCACCGACAAGACGCGCGCGTGCTTCCGCGCGATCAGCGCACGGTGGAAGCTCACGGCGAGCGGCAACGCGGCGGTCACCGTGAAGCTGCAGCTCGCGAAGTAGCTAGAGCCGGATCACGCTGCGTTCGAGCCCGAGCTCGATGCACATCGCGTCGAGGGCCGGACGATCGGGCCCGCGCCATCGCATCGCCTCGACGTCACACGGGATCGGGCAGTCGACCCGCAGCGTCGCGAGCGTGCGATAGAGCTTGGCCTCGGCGCGTGCCTCGCGCAGTGACAGCGCGAGGCGATCGATGCCGCGCAGCCCGGGCACGTTCCACGCCGCGGGATCATCGGGGATCGCGTCGATGTGCTTCCACACCGTCAGCACCTTCGCTGCCGAGCTCTTGCCCCAGCCGGCGAGTCCCGGGATGCCATCCGCGGTGTCGCCGACGAGCGCGAGCAGATCGGGAATCGACTCAGGCGAGACGCCGTGCTTGGCGATCACGCCAGCCTCGTCGAGCGTGACGTCCTTCCAGCGATCCCAGCACACGACGCGCTGGCCGATCACGCACTGGCACATGTCCTTGTCGACCGCGGCGATCACGACCTTGTCGACCGTCGGGTCGGCCGCGTTGCGCGCAGCCGCCGTGCCGATCGCATCGTCGGCCTCGAACTCGACCATCGGCCAGACCAGCAGACCGAGCGACGCTGCGGCACGCTCGGCGAGCTCGAACTGCGCGAACAGTTGCTCGGGGACGCCCTCGCCGGTCTTGTAGCCAGGGAACAGGTCGTTGCGGAACGACTCGATCACGTGATCGTAGGCGACGCCCGCGTGGGTGACCTTGCCCGACGCGAGCAGGCCCGCGAGGCTGCGCAGCACGGTCCGCGCGGCGCCGACCTCGCGCCCGTTGTGCTGCGCCGGCGGGGCACCAAACCACGCTCGAAACAGCTCGTATGTCCCGTCGAACAGGTGGACCTGCACCGAGGGTGGATAGCACGGTACAACCCCGAACATGCCCAGGAGCTGCGTCGCACTCGCGTGTCTCGCGCTCGCCTGTGGTTCATCGTCTCCGAGGAGCCCCATGACGCACGCCGCATCACCGTCGCCGTCACCGCTTGCCGCCGATGCGATCGCAGGAGTCACCGATCCCGCGCTGCGCT
>JAQBQE010000026.1 GCA_028287135.1 Myxococcales bacterium | reverse complement strand
GCGATGTCGGTGCCGTTGAACATGTCGGGAAAACGAGCGAAGCCGATCGACACAACCGGTACGCGATCGCACGGGGCGAGGCGATGGAATGCGGCGCAATCATCGACGTCGTCCGGCTGGTCGGCGCTGTGCCTGAGTCGGACCTGTCGGCGGGCAGCAGCTCTTGGTCCGCGTGGTCGGAATGCTGAGCAAGCTCTGCCGATGATCGTGCACGTGCACGTGCACGTGCACGAACGACCTTAACCGAGTGGCATTGCCGCTAGAACCGGGGACGCAGCGAACGCGCGACGAAGTCTGCAGCCCCGAACATCGCGGGCGCAGCGTTCTCGGTCGTCTGCGCGCGCACGAGATAGACGGCGGTGCTGTCGAGGTGGACGAAGTAGTAGCGCGCAAGCGAGGCGACACCGTCGAGCGTGTGCCCGACGGTGAACCACTTCACCTCCTTGACCGTGCCCTCGAACGAGCCCGACTCGCCCCACGACTGGCCAGGGGACAGCAGCTGCTCCGGGCGCGGGATCCGCTCCCCGATGTACGGTCCGTGGAAGGTGATCACCTTGTCCATCGAGCCATCGAGCGCGAGCTCGTAGCCACTCCTCGTGCTGAGGTTGCCGTCGACCCGGAGCAACAGCGTCGCGGGCCACACGATCTCGTGATCGTCGGTGATGATCCGCCACTGCGCGTTGTGAGGCGCAGTCTTCACGGTCTCGAGCACGTCGTCGTAGTCGTGCATCCCGGTGCCGAGCACGAGCTGCGTGGTGCCGCGCTGTGCCGTCGAGTACGTGACGATGCTGCTCTCGGACATCGCGTGCTTCGCGAGCAATCCGATCGGCGGGGTGCCGGGTCGGATCAGGACATTCTTGATCGGCCCGAGCGCGCGGGCCGCCGCGACGTTGTACGGACCGAACACGAGCGTGCCGTCGGCGAGGTGCGCGGCGGCGGCCGGCAGCTTCGGCTTCACCTCGACGCCGAAGCCGGCGATCGTCATCGAGAACTGGCGCGAGCCGATGATGACGCTGCTACGCCCGCGCTTGAACACGTCGAGGAACCCCATTCGTCGATCGTGCACACACTTGAGATCGCCAAACAACTTCGCGCCCAGGCTGCCGTACGCCCGGCGTCCGGACTTATAGAGCCGGGTTGGGAGCCGCGATCACGACGATCTCGTTGCGCACCGACACCGTGAACAGCGAGCCCACGGCGCCGCCCGCGGGGACGATCCGGTTCGCGCGGGTCAGCCGGATCTCGTTCTCGTTCGGCTGGCTGCGGTCGGCCTGGAGGGCCCCGGCACTCATCGAATACATGCCGAGGTCGGGGATCGCGATGTTGTCGAGCATGTCGGTGCGCAGCGTCGCGGTCTCCGCCTCGACGGCGCGATCCCAGGTCACCGACATGGTCATGCTCGAATCGACCGTCGCACCGGCGGTCGGCGCCGAGAACGTGTGGATGTCGGGACCGTCGACCCGGACCCCGGTCACGGTATCGGGGCCGCTCTCGATATCGAGCACGTACACCTCGTCGTAGCCGATGGCGGTCCCTCGCCACGAACCGTTGTTGCCGTTGTTGTTGTCGTAGGCGAGGTCGAGGGTGCCGCCCGCGCTCGTCAGCTGCACGGTTCCGGTCGTGACCGGGACGCTGCCGAGCAGGACGCGGACCGAGATCTCGGTGTCGAAGTCGAGCGCGGCGCGTGCATTCGCCAGTCTCGGCGTCGCGCGGACGCTGCCCTCGAGCTGGAGCGTGCCGGTGCCGCCGCCCGGATCGCTCCCGGAACCGGGATCGAGGTCCGAACCACCACCACAGGCCACGGTTCCGAACAGCAACGTCGCGAGTAAGAGTTTCATCGATAGTCTCCTTTGCGGACCATCTTGGAATGCACGTCGTTCGAGGGTCAACGCACGTTGTTTGCACAGCGGCGGCGATCACGAACCCACATCGGCGCTATCGCGAGACCGCGAGATCCAGGTGAGGCGATTTTGCGTCGACGATGAAGCCGAGATCGAGCGGGCGGCGGTCGGCCAGACGGGAGAACCACCCTGTGGTACGGTCGATCCCATGAGTCTCGTGGGACAGATCGCGGAGCTCCAGAATTACGCCACGTACAAGGAGCTGTCGTGGGAGGGCAGCTTCGAGGATTACCTCAACCTGGTGCGTAAGACGCCGCAGGTCACGCGCAACGCGTACCAGCGGCTCTACGACATGGTGCTGTCGCACGGCGTCGAGGAGTACATCGACAACAAGAAGAAGCTTGTGCGCTACAAGTTCTTCCGCGACGAGCAGCATGGTGGACGCGATGCCGTGTTCGGCCTCGACGTTCCGCTGATGCGCTTGATGAACGTGCTGAAGAGCGCGGCGCATGGCTACGGTACCGAGCGCCGCATCATCCTGCTTCATGGCCCGGTCGGATCGGCGAAGTCGACGATCGCGCGCCAGCTCAAGAAGGGCATGGAGGAGTACAGCAAGACGCCGGACGGCGCGCTGTACACCTATTACTGGACGCTCCCGGGCGAGCTCAGCGAGCACGCCGGTGGGTCCGAGACGTTCCCGTCGCCGATGCACGACGAGCCCCTGCGCCTGATCCCGCGCGAGTGGCGCAAGGCGACGATCGATGGGCTGAAGCTCGGCAATGACGATCACACCGTCAAGGTCGACGGCGATGTGAACCCGGCGTGCCGCCTGATCTTCAAGGAGCTGATGCGGCACTACGCCGGCAACTTCGAGAAGGTGATGGGCCACGTCAGGGTCAAGCGCCTCGTGCTCTCCGAGCAGGACCGGATCGGCATCGGCACGTTCCAGCCCAAGGACGAGAAGAACCAGGACTCGACCGAGCTCACCGGCGACATCAACTACCGGAAGATCGCGACGTTTGGCTCCGACTCGGATCCTCGCGCGTTCAACTTCGATGGCGAGTTCAACATCGCCAACCGCGGCATCCTCGAGTTCGTCGAGATCCTGAAGCTCGACGTCGCGTTCCTCTACGACCTCCTCGGCGCGACCCAGGAGCGCAAGATCAAGCCGAAGAAGTTCGCGCAGACCGACATCGACGAGGTGATCCTCGGCCACACCAACGAGGCCGAGTACAAGAAGCTCCTGAACAACGAGTTCATGGAGGCCCTCCGCGATCGCACGGTGAAGGTCGACATCCCGTACATCACGAAGGTGTCCGAGGAAGTGAAGATCTACACGAAGGACTTCACGACCGAGCGTGTCGGCAAGCACGTCGCGCCGCACACGCTCTATGTCGCGGCGCTGTGGGCCGTGCTGACGCGCCTCGAGGATCCGAAGAAGCACTCGCTCTCGCTGATCCAGAAGGCCAAGCTGTACGACGGCAAGACGTTGCCCGGCTTCACGCAGGACAACATCAAGGAGCTCCGCAAGGAGGCGCAGCGCGAAGGCCTCGACGGCATCTCCCCGCGCTACATCCAGGACAAGATCGCGAACGCGCTCGTCAGCGACAAGGCGGACGGCGCGATCAATCCGTTCATGGTGCTCAACGAGCTCGAGAGCGGACTGCGCAACCACTCGCTGATCTCGAGCGACGAGCAGCGCAAGCGGTTTGGCGAGATGCTCTCGGTGGTCAAGCAGGAGTACGAGGACATCGTCAAGAACGAGGTCCAGCGTGCGATCAGCGCCGACGAGGACATGATCGCGAAGCTGTGCGCCAACTACATCGACAACATCAAGGCGTACACGCAGAAGGAGAAGGTCAAGAACCCGTACACGGGCCAGGACGAGGAGCCGGACGAGCGCCTGATGCGGTCGATCGAGGACAAGATCGATATCCCCGAGAGCCGCAAGGACGACTTCCGCCGCGAGATCATGAACTACATCGGCGCGCTCGCGATCGAGGGCCGGCAGTTCGACTACAAGACCAACGAGCGGCTCCACAAGGCGCTCGAGGGCAAGCTGTTCGAGGATCAGAAGGACTCGATCAAGCTGACGTCGCTCGTGTCGAGCGTCGTCGACCGCGATACGCAGGCCAAGATCGACGTGGTCAAGCAGCGACTGATCAAGAACTTCGGGTACGACGAGGTGTCTGCCACCGACGTTCTCAACTTCGTTGCGTCGATCTTCGCGCGCGGAGACGTCAAGAGCTAGGCATGAGCGACCCGCTCGGGAAGGGGCCGGTCACCGTCGAGCTCAACCACACCCTGGCCGAGCTGCTGGCGAGGCTGTGTGTGGAGCTCGAGACGGACGACGCGACCGGCGTGATGTCGCGGGCGCTCGGCCTGCTCGAGATGGTGCAACGTACGAAACGACAGGGTGGACGCCTGTGCTTCGTCAACGAGCGCGGCGAGATCGCCGACGTAGTGTTCTAAGGAGCCTTCGCCATGTCGCAGAAGATCGATCTCGACCACGGCCGGTTCCGCCAGATCATCCGCGGGAAGATCAAACAGAACCTCCGCAAGTACATCTCGCAGGGCGAGATGATCGCGAAGAAGGGGAAGGACACGGTCTCGATTCCGTTGCCGTCCGTCGACATCCCGCACTTCAAGCACGGTGACAAGCAGCAGGGTGGCGTCGGCCAGGGCGAAGGCGACGTCGGTGATTCGCTCGGTCAGGACGGCGAGGAGCAGCCGGGTGCCGGAGAGGCGGGCGATCGCCCGGGCGATCACCTGCTCGACATCGAGATCTCGATCCAGGAGCTCGCGGAGATCATGGGCGAGGAGCTCGAGCTCCCCCGGATCCAGCCCAAGGGCACCGAGAAGATCGTCGCGTGGAAGGACAAGTACTCGGGCATCCGGACCACCGGCCCCGAGTCGCTGCGCCACTTCCGTCGCACGTACAAGCAGGCGATCCGCCGGCAGATCGCGATGGGGACGTACGATCCCAAGAACCCGGTGATCGTCCCGATCAAGGACGACAAGCGCTACCGGTCGTGGAAGAAGGAGCCGCTGCCCCAGAGCAACGCCGTCATCATCTACATGATGGACGTGTCGGGCTCGATGGGTGACGAGCAGAAGGAGATCGTCCGGATCGAGAGCTTCTGGATCGATACCTGGCTGACCTCGCAGTACCACGGTGTCGAGAGCCGCTTCATCATCCACGACGCGATGGCGAAGGAGGTCGACCGCGATACGTTCTTCAAGACGCGCGAGTCCGGCGGCACGATGATCAGCTCTGCGTACAAGCTGTGCGCGAAGATGATCGCGGACGAGTACCCGTCCGAGCTGTGGAACATCTATCCGTTTCACTTCTCCGATGGCGACAACTGGTCGGTCGATGACACGCACACCTGCGTCGAGCTCCTGAAGAAGGAGGTCCTGCCGTTCGTGAATCTGTTCGCGTACGGTCAGGTCGAGTCACCGTACGGCTCGGGTCAATTCATCAAGGATCTGACCGAACACTTCGACGAGGACGAGCGAGTCGTGACCTCGGAGATCAAGGGCAAGGACGCGATCATGGACTCGATCAAAGAGTTCCTCGGGAAGGGTCGGTAGTCGTGACGATCAAGCGGTTCCCGGCGTACCTGCGTGACATGCAGGAAGAGGTCGAGGGCTACGCCAAGAACTACGGGCTGGATTTCTATCCGATCCTGTACGAGGTCCTCGACTACAAGACGATGAACGAGGTCGCCGCGTATGGCGGCTTCCCCACGCGCTATCCGCACTGGCGGTTCGGCATGGACTACGAGCAGCTCTCGAAGAGCTACGAGTGGGGCCTGTCGAAGATCTACGAGATGGTGATCAACACCAATCCCGCGTACGCGTACCTGCTCGAGGGCAACTCGCTCACCGATCAGAAGATCGTGATGGCGCACGTCTGCGCGCACGTCGACTTCTTCAAGAACAACTACTTCTTCTCGAAGACCAATCGAAAGATGATCGACGGGATGGCGAACCACGCGGCGCGTGTGCGGCGCCACATGGAGCGTCAGGGCCAGGACGTCGTCGAGGACTACATCGACGTCTGCCTGTCGCTCGAGAACCTGATCGATCCGATGTCCGCGTACATCACGCGCACGGCCAAGCCGCGCACGCCGGAGCAGATCGAGGACGAGGAGACCGGTCAGGTCGGGCGGTTGCGCTCCAAGGGCTACATGGATTCCTTCATCAACCCGCCCGAGTACATCGAGGCGCAGAAGAAGAAGAAGGAAGAAGAGGTCAAGAAGGCCAGGCGCCGGTTCCCGGAGTCACCGCAACGCGACGTGCTCGCGTTCCTGATCGAGCACGCACCGCTCGAGCACTGGCAGCGTGACGTCCTCGAGATCGTCCGTGACGAGGCGTACTACTTCGCGCCGCAGGCGATGACGAAGATCATGAACGAGGGCTGGGCGAGCTACTGGCACTCGAAGATCCTCACGGAGAAGGCACTGACGGCCGCCGAGGTCATCGACTACGCCGACGCGAATGCCGGCGTGCTCGCCACGTCGCCCGGCCGGCTCAACCCGTACAAGCTCGGTGTCGAGCTGTTCCGCAGCATCGAGGAGCGCTGGAACAAGGGCCAGTACGGCAAGGAATGGGACGAGTGCGAGTCGATGGAGCAGAAGCGGAACTGGGATCGGCGCACCGGGTTCGGCGCGAACCGCATCTTCGAGGTCCGCAAGCTCTACAACGACATCACGTTCATCGATGAGTTCTTCACGCTCGAGTTCTGCGTCGAGCAGAAGTTCTATTCGTTCGGGTTCTCCGAGCGCAGCGGCAGCTGGGAGATCATGAGCCGCGACTTCAAGAAGGTGAAGGACCAGATGCTGAAGCAGCTGACCAACCGCGGTCAGCCGGTGATCGTCGTCGAGGACGGCAACTTCGAGAACAAGAGCGAGCTGCTGCTGCGCCACATCCACGAGGGCACCGACCTCGATTCGGGACAGGCGCGGGACACGCTGCGCAACGCGAGCCGGGTGTGGACGCGCCCCGTGAACCTCCTGACCAAGGTCGAGGGCAAGGGCAAGCTGTTGCGCTGCGAGGACGGAAACCTCAGCGAGAGAAGTGCAGAGTACCTATGAGCATGAGGTTGTGGGCGTGGGGACAGAGCGACCCGGGGCGCAAGCGCGAGCGCAACGAGGATAGCTATCTCGTCGATCCCGAGACCGGCGTGATGGCGGTCGCCGACGGGATGGGCGGTCATCAGGGCGGCGCGACCGCGAGCCGGATGGCGGTCGAGTTCCTCGGGCGCGAGCTCGGGGAAGCGCGCGGCAACTTCGAGAAGGCGCTGGTCGCGCAGATCCAGGCGAGCGTTCGCGTCACCCAGGAGATGGCCGCGGTCGACCTCCCGGACTCCGGTCAGGTCCCGACCTCGCCACGCCGGCTGTCGAACATCGGTGTGACCCCGAACATGGGCCACGAACCGACGCTGCCCGCCGGTGCGATGCATGCGTTCTCGCCGGCGCTCGAGCTGATGCGCGGCGTCGTGCGGCGCGCGAGCTCGGCGATCTTCGAGGCGGCGTGGGCCAAGCCCGAGCTTCGCGGCATGGGCACGACGTTGACGGCGATGCTCGTCCACGGCGGACGCGCCCATCTCGTTCACGCCGGCGATTCCCGTGCGTACATGTTTCGCGACGGTCGGCTCCAGCAGATCACCGACGATCACTCCTGGATCGCCGAGCAGCTTCGCTCCGGCACGATCAGCGAGGCCGAGGCGAAGAGCAGCAAGTTTCGCCACGTGATCACGAAGTCGATCGGGTTCGAGCGCGACATCGAGGCCGACATCAAGAGCGTCCCGGTGTCCGCCGGGGATTGCTTCCTGCTGTGCTCCGACGGCATGTCGAACTACGTCGAGCATGGCGAGCTCGAGCGGATCATCGCGATGACCTGGTACCGCAAGCTGCCGGCGACGCTGATCGATCTCGCGAACAGCCGCGGCGGTGACGACAACATCACGGTCGTGGTCGGTCTCGTCTCGAACACGCCGCCCGCGCCGCCTGCGGCCTGAGCCCCGACGAGGGTCGCCTGCCTCAGCGCACCGCCCGCACAGCCGGCCAGGGCGTGAAGTGGAACAAGCCACAGGAGGATTCGCATATACCCAGCGAACGACCCCCGACGTACTGCCTTACATCGCGGAGCCCATGGAGTAGGCTCGTGCCGATGCGTGCCACCTTCTGCGCGATCCTCCTCATCGCGCTCGGATGTGATCGGGGACACCCGCGTGACGGGACGCCTCCGCCGACCACGACCCCGGTGCCAGCGGCCTCGTCGACACCGCCGGTGGCGCCGTCCGCGCCAGCCAGCGATGGCTGTGGTCTGCCGGCGGTACCGGAGCGGATGCCGGCGCCGAATCGCCTCGTCGCGATCGGAGACCTCCACGGCGATCTGGCCGCGACGAAGAGTGCGCTGCGCGCGGCGGGCGCGATCGACGCGTCCGACCGCTGGAGTGGTGGCGACCTGGTCGTCGTGCAGACCGGCGACGTTCTCGATCGCGGTGATGACGAGCAGGCGGTCTTCGATCTGCTGTTTCGGCTCGAGGCAGAGGCAAGGGCCGCGGGCGGTGCTCTCGTCCTGTTGATGGGCAA
The DNA here is from genome assembly GCA_028287135.1 of Myxococcales bacterium. GTDB lineage: Bacteria > Myxococcota_A > Polyangia > Haliangiales > Haliangiaceae > JABFXX01. Next base: position 111,911 of record JAQBQE010000026.1, on the reverse strand, counting down.
TCACGAGCTGATGAATGCGGCCGGTGATTTCCGCTACGTCACGCCAGGCGCGATGACGGACTTCGACGATGTCCCGGGACTCTCGGTCGAGCGCTGGGCGCGCGCGCCCGAGGGCATCCGCAGAAGGCTCGCGGCCCTCGGTCCGGGCGGCGTCTACGCGAAGAAGCTCGCGGCGCACAACGTCGTCGTGATCATCGGCGATACCGTGTTCTCGCACGCAGGTGTCATCGGCGAGTGGGCGACGCAGGTCGCGGCGATCAACGGGACCTCGCGGTGCTGGCTGGATGGTCAGGGGCCTGCCGACCCGCCGCCTGCACTGACCTCGCAGGACAGCCCGGTGTGGACCCGCGCGTATGGGCAGGACGAGGTCGATTGCGGGCAGCTGACCTCAACGCTCGCTGCCCTCGGCGCACGTCGAATGGTCGTGGGCCACACCGTGCAGAAGACGATCAACGCTGCGTGTGACGGTGCGGTGTGGCGGATCGATGTCGGGCTTGCGAGGAACTACGGCGGGCCGATCGAGGTCCTCGAAGTACTCCCGACCCCGCGCGTGCTGCGAAGCACTCGATGAACGCTGTCCTCGCGCTAGGATAGACCCATGTTCTCGCTCCGGCTGACGCCGACGATGCTGCACAGCATCGATCACCAGGGCCGGATCGAGGAGGTCAGCGATCTGTGGCTGACCCGGCTCGGCTACACCTGGAACGAGGTCATCGGCCGGGAGTCGACGGACTTCCTCAGCGAGGAGAGTGCCCGGTATGCGCGCGAGGTCGTGCTGCCGATGTTCTATCAAACCGGCGCGTGCGAGGTCGAGTACGACATGCGCCGCAAGGACGGCGTGTTGTTTCCGGTGCGGCTGCGTGGCGTCGCCGTGCGCAGCGAGAGCGGCGTATTCGTTCGTTCGATCGCCGTGATCGAAGACCTGACCGAGCAGCGCGCGCTCGAGCGCAAGATGTTCGCGGCGCAGAAGCTCGAGAGCCTCGGCCTGATGGCCGGAAACATCGCGCACGACTTCAACAATCTGCTCGCGAGCGTCGTCGGTAACACGCAGCTCGCGCTTCGCTATGCCGAGGCAGTGCCTACCGCGGTCAGCTCGCTGAACAACGTGCTCGTCGCGTCGGCACGCGCGGCGGACCTCTGTCGCCAGCTGCTCGCGTACTCGGGCCGCGGCAAGTTCCAGATCGAGGTGCTCGATCTCGACGACCTGGTCGCCGAGATGGTCGATGTGCTCGAGGTCAATGTCGGCAAGGACGCCAAGGTCTCATTGCAGCTCGCCCGCTCGAACACGCACGTCGAGGTCGATGCGACCCAGATCCGGCAGGTCCTGATGAACCTCGTGATCAATGCCGGCGAGTCCCTGGTGGAGCGCCATGGCACGATCTCGATCACGACGTCCGTGCGCGCGCTCGCTGCGAACGAGATCGCGTCGACGCTCCATCCCGACGCCAAGCCCGGGACCTACGTCGAGCTCGAGGTGGCCGACGACGGCAGCGGGATGACCGCGGACGTGCTCGCCCGGATCTTCGATCCGTTCTTCACGACGAAGGCGACCGGTCGCGGGCTCGGGCTCGCGGCTGTGCTCGGCATCGTGCGTGGCCATCACGGGACGATGCGCGTCGATAGCCACCCGGGGCAGGGGACGCGGTTCCAGATCTTCCTGCCTCTCGTCGAGGTCGCCGCTACCCGTCCACGCTCGATGGCGCCGGTGCCGCCGGTCCGTGGGCAGATCGTGGTCGTCGATGACGATCAGCTCCTGCGCTCGACGATCGAGCGCCAGCTGAGCGACGCCGGTTACGACGTGGTGCTCGCCACGACGGTCAACGAGACGCTCGCGGTTGCGCGGACCGGCACCGTGGAGACGTTCCTCGTCGATGTCACGGTGCCCGGGATCAGCGGACCGGAGCTCGCACGGCTGATTCGCGGGGTCGCGCCAACCTCCCGGATCGTGCTGATGAGCGGCTACAACGAGCTCGAGATGCCGATCCTCGACCACGTTCGCTTCCTGCAGAAGCCGTTCGCGGAGGGAGAGCTCCTCCGCGCGATCCGCGCCTAGTCGCAATGCTGGTCAGTTAGCGGGTTCCGTCGTCGTGTACGTGCACGTAGGTCCACGTCCACGATCCGCTGCGGCTGGGGTGCGCGTACGCTGTTCGTAGCCGGATCGGTGGATGGGCCCACGGCACGTACGCTGCTCGGGATTCTGGCTGCTGCGCATCCAGACCCCTCGCGTTTCGCCGGCGGCAGACGGCACGGGATCCAACCTACGCAGCGGATCGTGGACGTGACGTGACGTGCACGTGCACGTGCACGTGCACGCCATGTGAGCGGCATCGCGCCTAGTCGACCTTACTCGTCGAAGTCGATGTCGGGCTCGGGCTGCGGCTCCGGCTGCTTGGGCTCGGGCTTCACCTCGGGCTTGGCGTTCGGATCAGCCTTCTTGATCGTGTCCGGGCGCTGCTGGATTTCCTGGCCAGCCGGGCAGATCGGCACCGCGTCGTCGCCGCGCTCCTGCACGATGCCACCGATCTTCGCGGGGCCTGCCGCACCGAGCACCTGGAGGTACGCGGCCGGAACGCCCTTCGCGATCAGGCGAGCCTTGACCGCCCCGGCGAGCTTGGCGGCATCCGGCGCCTTCGGCAGCGCGAGCGCGATCAGCCACTTCGTGACGTTGTAGTTCGACACCATGACGAGCGCCATCTGATCGACGATCTGCTGGCCCGACTTCGACAGGGCATTCTTCTCGAGGGTCGGCATCTTGTCGACGATCAGCCGGTCGCCGTCGACCTTCACGCCAGCGCCCTGGATCGCGACGATCGCGGGGCAGCCACCCGAGGCGGCGACGCCTGGGCACACGGGGCACTTGTCGGCCTCGTCGGTCACGCCGTCCTTGTCGTTGTCGGCCTCGGGGCAGCCATCGCCGTCCTCGAACGCATCGACGTCCTCTTCCTCGGACGGACACTTGTCGGTGTCATCGAACATGCCATCGCCATCGGAGTCGCGCTTGTTCGCCGGGCAGCCGTCGTTCGGCATCGGTGCCTTGCCGTCCTCGGCGTCGTTCGGGCACTTGTCGACGTTGTCGGCGAGCTTGTCCATGTCGTTGTCGAGCTCGGGGCAGCCGTCCTCGTCGTCGAAGCCGTCGAGATCCTCGGCCTGGGTCGGGCACTTGTCCTCGGCGTCTGCGCGGCGATCACCGTCGGTGTCGTCGTCGGGGCAGCCGTCCTCGTCCTGCGATCCATCGCGATCCTCGGCAACGAGCGGGCACTTGTCGCGAACGTTGGCGATGCCGTCGCCGTCGCTGTCACGCACGTCGGGCGAGTACCCGACGGAGAGGAAGAACCGCGACTGCGGCGAGCCGATGCCCTTGACCAGGCCCGCGCCGCCACCGATCACGACCGCGACGGCGTTCGTGACGTAGACGCGGATTCCGGCCTCGGCCTCGAGCGGGCTCGCGTCGAGGCTGAAGTCGGGCAGTCCGGCGCGACCGTAGCTCTCGCCGATCAGCGAGAACCGATCCGTGATGCGCACCGCCGCGGCGACGCCCCACGTGAGCTGCTGACCGATCGTGCTGTCGTAGATCGTGCGGGGCTTGCGCAGCACGAATCCGCCATTGGCACCGAGCGAGAGCTTGCCGGTGTCGTACTGGATCGCGAGCTTGCCGCGGAGCGTGGGCAGGTCGTCGCCGATGAACTGCGAGCCGTCGCTTCCGAACGACGACGGCAGCGTGACGCCGCCGATCCCGCCGAGCTTGAGCGAGCCCTTCTTGTAGAGCCGGTACTTGCCCTCCACCATCAGGTCGCCGAGCCCGGTGACGTTGAGGCCGTTCGGATCTCCGTTGCCGGTCGAAGGCATCAGGCCATCGCCGGTGAGCTGGAAGATCAGCGGCAGGTTCGCGCCGATCTGCAGGCGTTCGTTGACGCCGTAGGCGACCGTGATCTGCGCGGCGGCGAGACTCTTGACGACCTGGGTCCGCTCGCTGCCGACCTGGTCGGGCATGCTCGGGTCGACGTTGTAGACCGTGAACGGCCGCGTCAGGTACGTGACGATCGCATCGACCGCGAGCTGCTTCTTCTCGGCAACGTCCGCGTTGCTGACCGTGAAGAAGGTCTTGGGCCCGACCGCATATTCGAACGTCTGGACGTCGATCGAAGGGTCGAAGGGCGGCGACGACTGAGCGACGGCCGTACCGGTGGTCGCGACGAGCGCGACACCGAGTACAGCGCCGATCCCCCATGGATTGCGCATTGCGGACATTCTACGCCCGTTGTCGTCGTCGACGGAAGTCGACGCCGCGCGGACCTACATGTGCTCGTGGGGTAGGGCCCGGTTAGGCGAGATCGCCGATCACTTCGGTAAGGTCATGTTGAAGGTCCAGACCACCACCGACGCGACCGGACGATCATCGGTGTCGCGCGCCGGTTCGAACTGGATCTGGGACGCGCGTCGCATCGCGAGCTCGTCGAGGCCATGACCGAGCCGGTTGAGCAGGACGCTCGAGGTCACCTTGCCGGTATCGTCGACGACCAGCCGGACCCGGATCGGACCCTCGATCGCGAGCTGCCGGGCTTCCGGCGGGTAGTCCTTGCCGGCGTCGAAGTAGCCGTAATCGCCCTTCGGGAGGGCGCGCTTCTTGATCGTGGCGACCGACATCGGCGCCACCGTGACCGGCGCGGCTCCCGAACCGCTGCCGGTCCCGGTCCCGCCGCCCCCGCCACCACGGCCGACCCGCTGGGACGTTCTCTTACCCACCGCGACCGGGACGCCCACGCCGCCGGTCGCCGCGCTGTCGAGCGTGACCACCGGGTCGCCGCCGGCGGCCTGGGGATCCGTGACCACGGGCTCCGTCGTGGGCGGCGGCTCGCTCGCCCGGGTCTGGGTCCGGGTCTGGGTGCGCGCGACCACGCGTTGCGGCGTCGGCTCGGGCTGCTTGACCGGCTCGGGCTCCGCGACCGGAGCCGGAGGTGGAGGCAAGGCCTTGGGCGGAGGCACCTCGATCTCGAACATCTCGATCCGCGGCGCGGGCTTCGGAGGGCGGTACGGGTTGTAGACGACGATCGCATCGCCGAGCACGAACAGGATCACGTGGATCGCGATCGTGCCTGCGGTGGCGAGGACGAACGGCGAATCCCAGCGCACGTCAGCTAGCCTAGCAGACCAGGTCAGGGTCCGAGGGGGACGTTCTCGAGTGCGATCGAGGTGACGCCGCCCGCCTGGGCGAGGTCGATCGCGCGCATGACGTTGCCGTACGGGCCGACCCGACTCCCGGCGATGATCGCCTTGGGCTTGGTCGACGACGCCACCAGCTTCTTGATCTGCTCCACCGCCGCGCGGTCATCGGTGAACTTGTCGCTGTTGACGTAGAGCTCGCCCTTCTCGGTCACCGAGATCTTCATCGGCGCGGTGATCTCGCCACCGGTCGCCGCCTTGGGCTTGTCGACCTCGACCCCGCGCGCGACGATCAGCTTCGCGGTCACGATGAACACGACGAGGATGACGAGGACGACGTCGACGAACGGCGTCACGTTGATGTCGGTGATGCCGCCGCCTTCGTCGTCGTTGTAGAGGCTGCCGCCCGCCATCAGGCGTCTCGCTTCTTGCGCGGCTCCGGCGACATGTCGCCGTGCTCGGCGCCATGGACCAGCGACAGGACGGTGTGGGCGACCTCGTCGGCTCCACCCATCACGATCTTGAGCTTGCGCGTGAAGTAGTTGAACGCGATCACGGCGGGAATTGCGACGAGCAGACCGACCGCGGTCGCGACGAGCGCCTCGGCGATCGCAGCGAGTGTCTGCTGCTCGGCCTCCGTCGTCTTCTGCGTCAGGTTCTGGAACGCGTTGATGACGCCGAGCACCGTGCCGAACAGGCCGATGAACGGGACGTTGTTGCCGAGCGTACCGAGGACCATGAGGTTGCGATCGGCGCCGCGGCGCCAGCGGGCGCGCTCGCCGTGCATCGCTTCCGCCACCGCTTCGGGACCGCGGTTGCGCTCGGCCAGGCCGCGCAGGGCGACCTGCACCGGGATCGCCGGATCGTCCTTGTACTTGGTCTCGAACCGCTCGAGCTCGTCGCGATCGAACGCGCCGCGAAGCTCGCGCGCGAACACCTCGGTATCGGTGTCGCGATTCTTGAACCAGAGGTAGCGATCGATCATCACGCCGATCGACAGGACCGACAGCCCGATCAGGAGCCAGAGTACCCAGTTCGCGCCGAGCTGAGCAAAATCGACAAACGCGCTGGACAGGTCCATCGCGCGAAGTGTTACGCGCCTTCGGGGGTGTCGTCGACTCGCTGGGCCACGGTCTTGTCCACGGCCGCCTCGGATTTCATGACCTCCCGCATGACCGCGGTGGCGTACGCTCCGCCAGGCAACGCGAATCCGACTTCGAGAGTCGAAGGCTCGCCCGTGACTGTGACCGCGACCTCGCGGACCTCGATGCTCGCGTCGCGGCGGGTTCCCTCCGCGATCGCACGCACGCTCGCGAACGACCCGGGATCGAGGCCCGCGGCGGTCAGGATCTGGAGCTCGCGCTCGGCGGCCGGGGAGCCGTCGGTCGCGCGGCGCATCTTGTCGCCGAACATCGGGCCGGTCACCACGAGCTCACCGGCGAGCAGTCGCGCCTCGTCGGTCGCGGCGTCCTCGCAGGTGAACATCCCGCCGTTGGTCTTGTGGAGGACGTCGCCGGCGAGGACCTTGCGATAGAGACCGTCCTCGATCCGCGCACGCAGCCACGCGTTGAACAGCTCGGACTGCAGCGACGAGACCAGCAGGCGATCGAGCTTGCGGTCGCGTGTCGTCTTGCGGGTTCCGAGCACGAGCTCGCGTCCGCGCGCGGCGTTGTCACCGTCGCGACCAAACCGCTGCTCGCCGTACCAGTTGGGCGCACCCGGCGGCTCGGCGAGCCGGCTCAGGATCTGACGTGCTCGGTCGCCGGCCGTTGCGTCGTCGATGCCGCGGACGACGAGGCGGAACCGGTTCGCCCGGACGTGACCGGTGCGCAGCTTGTTGGTGTGGCGCGAGGCCTCGAGGATCGTCACGCCTTCGACGCTGATCGCCTGCGCGGCCTCGGGAGTGAGCGGTGGCGGCAGGCTGAGCCACTGCCTCGTCACCGCGTGGCGATCCTTCATGCCGGCGATCCCGACATCGCGCTCCGACACGCCGAGCGCACGCGCGATCGCCGCGGCCGCATGACGTGTGGTCAGGCCGCGCTTCTCGATCCGGACGTAGACGTGATCGCCGCTGCCCGACGGCAGGTACGCGGGTTCTTCATCAACGACGAAGTCCTCGTCGGTGGTGCGCAGTGCGCCACCGATCCCAGCGATGTCCGCGGTCAGGTAGGGCAGGTCCACGCGCGGCACTGTGCCACACGGCGGCGGTGCTACCATCGCGGCATGATGTATCGCGTGCTGACCGCGCTCGCGGTGTTCACCCTGGGCTGCGGCGGCCACTACGGGACGCGGCCCACCACGCCCCCGACGAAGCGACCGATGGGCAGCATCGTCAACGCTGCGCTGCCGTACCAGGTGCTCGATGCGCGCACCGGGCGTCAGCTCGATGACGGTGCGTTCTGGGCCTCGCTGCTCGCGGCACGCGCGGTCTGCGTCGGCGAGGATCACACGAACCCGCACCATCACTGGGCGCAGCTCGAGATCGTGAACCAGCTCGTGAAGCGGTCGGCGGGCGCACCGCTCGCGCTCGGTCTCGAGATGATCCAGCGACCGTTCCAGGGCGTGCTCGACGATTACGGCGCGAAGCGGATCGATGCCGCTGCCCTGCGCTCGCGCGTTGGCTGGGAGGAGCGCTGGGGCTACGACTGGGGGTTCTACGGCCCGACGATCGATGCGGCCGTCGCAGCGGGTGCGAAGCTGCTCGCGCTGAACGCTGCGCGCGAGATCACGAAGCGGGTCTCGAAGAAGGGGCTCGACGGGCTCACGCCCGAGGAGCGAGCCCAGGTTCCCGAGCTCGTGCTCGATGATCCAGCCCATCGCGCCTGGTTCGACGACCTGATGGAGTCGATGGGCGGCGCCCATGGTCACTCGACGCCGAAGGACGACGACGCGCCCGCGAATCCGCACGAGGCGGCACCGCCGGATGCGCCGGCGATGCCGAGCGCGGAGCGGATCTACACCGTGCAGGTGATCTGGGACGAGACGATGGCGGACGGCGCGGCGAGGTGGCTGGCCGCGACCCCGGCTGGCCGCGCGATCATCCTCGCCGGAAACGGCCACTGCCACGACTCCGCGATCGTCAAGCGGCTGGAGCGACGCGGCGTCGGCAAGGTCGTCTCGGTGCGGCCCGTGATCGACGCCGACGGCGGCGTCGCCGAGGTCCTCGCGAAGCCGATGAACGACTTCGTGCTCGTGCTGCAGATGCCGCGCCCGGCGCCCTAACGGGGCAGGGCGCTACCGGCCTTGGGGCCGTGCTCGTCGTTGACCATGCGGATGTAGAGCTTCGCGCTCTTGTTGTTCGGATCGACCTTCAGCACGTGCTCCCACTCCGCGAGCGCGGCTTCCTTGCGCCCGAGGGAGAACAGCGTGACGCCGAGGTGAATCCGCGCGGGGATGAAGTCAGGGCGCAGGCGCTTGGCGTGCTCGAACTCCGCGATCGCCGCGTGGTGGACGCCCATGTCGCGATAGACGTTGCCGAGGCGGACGCGCAGATCGGCGAACTCGGGACACAGGTCGAGTGCCTTGGAGTATTCGCGCACGCTCTCGTCGAACATCGCGAGCCCCGCGTACGAGGACGCGAGGTCGGCATGCATGTTCGCGAGCTTGCCGCGCGCGAATCGATCGAGCGCGTTGGGCTGCCCGACGCTCGCGGACACCGCGCGGGTGTAGACCTCGCGTGCTCGGTCGTACTTGCCGCGATCGTTGTACGTGACCGACAGGTTGAGCGCGGCTTCCGTGTAGCGCGGGTTCAGGCGCAGCGCGTTCTCGAACGCTTCCTCGGCGTCCTGGAACCGACCCTGCGAGTGATAGACCACGCCGAGCATGTTGTAGAGATCCGGGAAGCCCGGCCGGGCCGAGGCCGCCTCCGCGAGGAAGGGCTCCGCCTGGTCGAGCTCGCCTGCGTTGTAGTGATCGCGCCCGAGCGCGATCAGCTGCTCGACCCGGTCAGCACTCATCGTAGATGACGGTATCACCGCTTCGGTGCAGGACGCAGGTCGGCGAGAGCGGACTTCGCATCTCCGGCGCGCTCGCTGCGCGGATGCTTGTCGACGAGCTCCTGCCAGACGTTGCGCGCCCGGTCGGGCATCGCCACGGCGACGTACGCGCGGCCGAGGAGCCACAGCGCCTCCTCGTCGTATCCGACACCGCGGTACCTCTCGAGCAGGCGACGCAGCCGGATCACGGTGCCCATCGGCTTCCCGCGATCCCAGTAGTAGCGGGCGACGTACCACTCGTGGTCGGCCAGCTTCTTGCCGACCGCGACGATGATCTCCTTGGCCTTCGCCCGGTATGGCGAGTCCGGGTACTTGTCGAGGAACGTCTTCAGCTCGTTGCCGGCGTCCTCGGTCGACGACTGGTCCTTCTCGAACGACGGCGGGAACATCCAGAAGTCGCCGGGGAGCTGCTTGTAGTACGCCTCGCCGATTCGGTACGAGGCGTAGCCGTTGGCGACCATCTCGTGGGTCGGGTGGAACTTGATGAACAGGCGATACGAGTCGATCGCCTCGAGGTACTGCTCGGCGCCGAACTCGGCGTCGGCGAGCCGGAGCTCGGCGAGCACCGCGTACTTCGAGTACGGGAACCGGCTCTTGATGAAGCCGAAGTACTTCGACGCGGCGACCCAGTCCTTGCTCTCGAGCTGCTTCAGCCCCTTTTCGTAGTTCTTCTGCGCGGAGACCGAGTACTCGACCGCTCCGCTACCGCTCTTGCCACCGCAGGCGGCGGTGAGCCCGGTGAGGACGACCGCCGTGGCGAGGAGGGAGGCAGTGAGTAAGTTCTTGAGGCTCATCAGGAAATCCGTCGGTCAGGGTTGATACACCGTAGCGCGATCGGGATCAACGGCGAGCGTTGGACCGCGATCGCACGTCCGCAGTTGCCTCGTGCGATAAGGGGGCATGAGCCCACGGGGAGCACACATCTGGATCCTGGCGCTTGCCATCGGTTGCTCGGGAGGCGGGCACCAGATCGAGATTGGACCGGCACCGGCGAAGCGGACCACGGGCACGCTGTCGGGGCCGCTGTGCCAGTACGACAGCTGCACGTGCGCGAAGACCGAGGCTGACGCCGGCGTGCCCGATGGCGACAGCGTACGCAAGCGGTTCGAGATCCGGCTCAGGAGCGCCCAGGAGCTGTGGTTCAAGATGCCCGGCGACACCATGCTCTACAAGACCGTCGAGAAGCCCGAGGTCTGCTTCTACGTCGACCTCGCTCCCGGCGAGCATCCGGTCGAGCTGCGGGCGTCGAACAAGGGTGGGGTCTCGGCCGAGGTGGTCGTCCGCGAGCTCGGCACCAGGACAAAGAGCTTCTACGACACGTTCCGGTTCGAGTGCGGCCACCCCGGCGCGTGCTCGTTCGAGGAGCTCGATGGGATGAGGACGGAGTACGCGCAGTACAAGCGCGGGCTCCACGATGCGTGCGGCACGACCCGGATCAAGGGCATCGCCTGGGATCACGGCAAGGCGCCCGACGGGACGCACCCGAGCGAGCTGCTCGTCCGCGCGACCCTCGATGTCTACAAGTTCGCCGCGTGGAAGATGCACGGCGACGAGACCTGCGGCGAGGGTGGCGGTCGCGGTCCGGGCGAAGAGGCCGCGCCTGCGGACGAGCCGGCAGCCGACGCGCCTGCACCGTAGCCGTGATGGTGGCGACCGCCTGGGCTGATCTCGACAAGCTCGCGCTCGCCAGGCCGCGGCCGGATGGTCGCGCGACGTTGATCGCGCGTGACGATCGGTCCGCGGAGGCGATCACCGAGGCGCGTCATCTGTCGACGGTGATCGCGATCGCGCGGGTGGTGCGCGGCACGTTCGCGATCGAGGAGCGCCATGGCGGCCACGGGCTCGTGATCTACAGCGTGCGCGAGCACCCACCCGCCTTCCTCGTCGATGCGGTGAGCGCCGCGGGCGGCGTCGTGTTCGACGGTTCGCGCGAACACACGACCCGGTCGCCGCTCGCGACCACCGTGCAGCTCGACGCTGCGTTCAGCGATCTCGCCTCGGCGGTGCGGCGGCGGCTCAAGGTCGGCAGCATCGGGGACGCGCTCGACGTGCTCGAGCACCACGTTCGCCGCCGCGCGATCCCGAAGGACGACGCCGTCGCCACGTGGACCGCGGTCAGCGAGCTGGCGGCGCTCGCGGGCGAGCTGATCCGTGCGGATCGGCCGGCTCGCTGGAGGGCGGCAGGCAACGAGCGGTTCCCGCTCGCGCTGGATCTCGGCAAGGGCGAGATCGCGTTCCCCGGCAAGCTCGCGCAGGCGATCGTCGAGGGTGCGGCGGGCAGCCTCCGGTCGCTGGTCGCGATCGCCAGCCCACCGATGGCGGTCCCGGTCGCTCCGGCGTCGACGGTGCGAGCCGCCGATCCCGTCAGCGCCGCGTACTCGCATCCACTGCCCCTGCTGTGTGATCGGCGCACCGTGCCGATCGAGCGGCTGACCCACGAGCTGCTGCTCGGCGACGAGGTCGATACCCCGGACGTGCCGGTGATCGTCTACGTCGACGATCGCGACGATGCGGTCGCGTGGCCCCAGGATCTCGGTGCACCCACCGCGGCGCTGCGCCGGACCGCGCTCGCGAATCTCGCGGTGCAGCCGGTCGAGCTGACTCCGATGGACGTGCTGATCGGCAAGGTCGTGGTCGTCACCGGCGGGTTCTATGCCGCCGAATCGATCCTCGACCGCGCCACGATGGAGCGCGTCCGCTCCGAGCTAGGTGGACCGGAGCTGTTGCTCGTCGGGATCCCGGCGCGCGGACACCTGGTCGCGATCGACGCGACGGTCGCCAGCGCCGATCCCGAGCTCCAGGCGGCGTTCCTGATGATGGTCGAGGGCGAGTACCTCCGCGCCCTCGAGTGCGACCGGATCACCAGCGAGGTGATCGTCTACGCCGACAAGCCGCTCGGTCGCGTGCAGTCGAACCTGATGGATACCCGCCGGGCGCTGCGCCGCGTCGGCGTCGATCCCGACGCGTGACGAGCGGCATGCAAGAAACCACCGTCACGTGCGTCAGGCAGGCATGGAGGTCGACTCCACCCACGTGATCAGCAACCCAGACCACCGGTGGGTTGTGGTGGCTCGGGACGCTGACCGAGGTCTTGTGGTTGCGTCCCGACGCTGCGGGTGCGAAACACCGGGGGCGTGACTCCATACGACTATCCAGATGCCTACGACGTGATCGTCGTCGGCGCCGGCCATGCCGGCTGCGAGGCCTCACTGGCGGCGGCGCGGATGGGAGCGCGGGTGCTCGTGCTGACCGGCAGCCTCGAGATGGTCGCGCAGATGTCGTGCAACCCGGCCATCGGCGGCGTCGCGAAGGGCCACCTCGTCAAGGAGATGGACGCGCTCGGCGGCGAGATGGCGAGCGTGATCGACGCGACCGGGATCCAGTTTCGCCGTCTCAACGCCTCGAAGGGACCCGCCGTGCGCTCGACCCGCGCACAGGCCGACAAGCGCCGCTACCGTGACGAGATGCGCGGCCGGCTCGAGCAGCAGGCGAACCTCGCGCTGCGGCAAGGCGAGGTCGCCCAGCTCGGTGTCGAGGACGATCCGCAGGCAACCAGCTTTCACGGACTGCCGGCGTCGTGCAGCCGTGGGCGCCAGCGCGTCGTCGGTGTGACGACCACGATGGGCGTTCGCTACCGCGCACGCGCCGTGATCCTGACGACCGGCACGTTCCTCCGCGGTGCGATCTTCGTCGGTGAGGCGAAGGGTGCCGGCGGCCGCGCCGGGGAGGCCCCCTCGATCGGGCTGTCGCACTCGCTCGATGCGCTCGGGTTCCCGCTCGCCCGGCTGAAGACCGGGACGCCGTGCCGCCTCGATCGCAAGACGCTCGACGTCGACGCGCTCGAGCTCCAGCATGGCGACGATCCACCGCCCATGTTCCGCTGGACGCGGACGCCCCAGCGGCCTCCGTTGCCGCAGATCCCGTGCTGGGTCACGTACACGAACGAGCGCACGCACGCGTTGATCCGCGACGGCCTGCCGCGCTCGCCGCTCTATCGCAAGGACATCCAGGGCACCGGCCCGCGGTACTGCCCGAGCATCGAGGACAAGGTCGTCCGCTTTGCGGACAAGGACCGTCATCAGATCTACCTCGAGCCCGAGGGCATCGACTCCGCCGAGGTCTATCCGAACGGGATCTCGACCTCGCTGCCGTTCGACGTCCAGCTCGCGTTCCTGCGCACGATCCCCGGGCTCGAGCGCGCGGAGATGACGCGCCCTGGCTACGCGGTCGAGTACGACTTCATCGATCCACGCGAGGTCCTCCCGACGCTCGAGACCCGCCGGGTCGCCGGCCTCTATCACGCGGGACAGATCAACGGCACGAGCGGCTACGAGGAGGCGGCGATCCAGGGCCTGTTTGCCGGGATCAATGCCGCGATCGCGCTCGGGTTCGGTGCCGCCGATCGCGAGCCGATGATCCTGCGTCGTGATCAGGCGTACGGCGGTGTGCTCGTCGACGATCTGACGACGCAGGGGACCAAGGAGCCGTACCGGATGATGACGTCGCGCGCGGAGTTCCGGCTCCTGCTCCGCGAGGACAACTCGGTCGATCGCCTGATGCCGGTGGGCCGTGCCCTCGGTCTGATCAGCGACGATCGCTGGCGCGAGTTCGAGGCGTGGGGGCGCGAGCTCGACGGCGTGCGCGAGCGGACCGAGCGCGCGTCGGTGGTCGGCAGCGACGCCGTCAATGCTGCGCTCGCCCGGTTCGGGTCGTCGCCGATCGTTGCTCGTCGGGCCACGCTCGCCGAGCTGTTGAAGCGGCCCGAGCTCGACTGGGCGGCCGTCGAGCAGATCGCCGTTGCGGGTGGCGTCGCACCGAGCGAAGCCAGCCCCGCAGCGCTCGAGCGGATCGAGGTCGAGATCACCTACGAGGGCTATCTCCGCCGACAGGAGGCCGACGCGGCCCGGGTGGCGCGCGCCGACGGCGTCCGCGTCCCCGACGACGTCGACTATCGCGAGATCGCGGGCCTCTCGAACGAGGCGGTCGAGAAGCTCTCGGCGATCCGGCCGCGGTCGGTGGGGCAGGCATCGCGGATCAGCGGCATCACGCCCGCGGCCGTCGCGATCTTGTTGACGCACATCGGACTGATCGAGCGGCGCAATCGGGTAGCCTCGCCGGCACGATGAAGCTGGGTGCTTGGATGGCAATGGCCGCGCTGTGCGGGGCCGTGGGATCGATCGATGACGCGACCGCGGGTGGCTTGTTCCTCCCCGGTTCCGGCGCGGTCTCGACGTCACGCGCGGGGGCTGCCGTCGCCTCGACGAGCGACGGCGAGGCGCTCGGGCTCAACCCCGCGGGACTCGCGAAGTCGACCGGCACGACGATCACGCTGTCGATGGCGATCATCGACTACGCGATGCGGTTCTCGCGGCGCGGTCAGTACGACTACATCGACAACGACGATCAGGCGTGGGAAGGCCGCGCGTATCCGGTGGTCGAGCAGGATGCCAAACCGCCGCTCGCGCTCGGCTCCTACCAGCCGGTCCCGGTGTTCGCGATCACGACCGATCTGGGCGGCGCCGTCCCCGGGTTGACGATCGGTGCAGGGGTCTATGCGCCCAACTCGTATCCGTTTCGCGAGCTGTGCACGCGCACCTCGAACGGCTGCGAGAGGTACGAGTTCAACGTCGACGTCGACCAGGCGCCGTCGCCAGCGCGTTACGACATCGTCAGTCAGGACGCGGTCCTGTTCATGCCGTCGTTCGCGGCGTCGTACCGGGTGGTGCCCGAGCTCGACATCGGAGCGCGGGTCGGCATCGGGTTCGCGCACCTCAAGTCCGAGATCAACGTGTGGAGCTCGCCGGGAAACGTCGTCGAGAACGTCAAGAAGGATGGGTTGTTCAGCGTCGACGTGAAGGACAACTTCGTGCCGGGCTTCGGCTTCGGTGTGGCGTATCGCCCGACGCCGTATCTCGAGATCGGCGCGAACTACACGTCGTCGCTCACGCTCGACGCGAAGGGGAACGCGCACGCCGAGCTCGGGTCCGAGGCCGGCGCGACCGGCGTCGACGTCGAGGTCGGGCCGGTCGACGACGAGGCCGCGCGCTGCGCGCCGGGTGGGACCACCGCGCGGCAGGCGGCCTGCGTCACCCTCGAGATCCCGCAGACCGCGACGATCGGTGCGCGCTACAAGTTCCTCGATGCGGCGGGCGTGGAGAAGGGCGACATCGAGCTCAACCTCGGCTGGGAGAACTGGGGCGCCGAGCGCGCGACCGACTTCCTGGTGGTCATCGACGCGCAGCTCCTGGTCAACGGCACGCCGTCGCTGTCGCTCAAGGACAACATCGTGTCTCACGGCTTCCAGGACACGTTCAGCGCACGGCTCGGCGGCAGCTACCGGTTCCCGGTCGGGGAGAGCACGGTGATCGCGCGCGGCGGCGTCGGCTACGACACCGCGGCCGCCAAGCCCGGGTGGCTCCGCGCGGACATCGATGGTGCCGCGCGCACGACGGTCACCGTCGGGGCCGGCTATCGGACCAAGCGGTTCGAGATCAACATCGGTGGCGGTGCGGTGCTCGAGGGCACGAACGACAACGAGGGCGAGTGCAACCCGACGTCATCGCTGCCGTCGATGCTCGGCTGCAACGGCGACGGTGTCGAGGACCCGATCGAGGATCGCCGTGGCCCGGATCCGATCAACCCGTTGAACAACCCCGATGCGCAGCTCCAGGCTCCCGTCAACCACGGCGTGTTCAAGTCACACTACGTGTTGTTCATGCTCGGTGCGTCCACCTGGTTTTGATCCGCGGTACGTTCGCGGGAGCATGAAGCTCCGCGCCATCCCGGTCCTTGGTTGTCTCCTGCTGCCCGTTGCGTCGCAGCACGCGGAGGCCGGCGGATTGCTGCTGCCCGGGTCGGGCGCGGTGTCGACGTCCCGCGCGGGTGCGGCGGTGGCGTCGGCCGAGGATGGCGAGGCGCTCGGGATCAACCCCGCGGGCCTCGCGAAGTCCAAGGGCACGACGATCACGCTGTCGATGGCGATCATCAGCTATGCGATGGAGTTCACGCGTCGCGGCTCGTACGACCCGATCGCGGAGGAGGCACTGCCCTACGAGGACACGCCGTATCCGACCGTGCGCAACGATGCGAGCCCGCCGCTCGGGATCGGTAGCTTCCAGCCGGTGCCGGTGTTCGCCGTGGTCTCCGATCTCGGCGGCGCGGTCCCAGGGTTGACCCTCGCGGCCGGCGTCTACGCGCCGAACGCCTATCCGTTCCGCGACATGTGCACCGAGCAGTCGACCGGGTGCGAGCGGTATGCGTTCAACGGCGACTTCAATGCGCCGCCGCCGCCGCAGCGCTACGACATCGTCAGCCAGGAGGCCGCGATCGTGTTGCCGTCGGTCGCGGCGGCGTACCGGATCCTTCCGAGCCTCGATGTCGGCGGTCGGTTCTCCGCGGGCTTTGCGAGCGTCAAGTCGACCGTGAACCTGTGGGCCAACCTCAACAACTACAACGAGTACGTCAAGAACGACGCGCAGTTCACCGTCGATGGCAAGGACAGCTTCGTCATGGGCTGGGCGCTTGGCGCGACGTTCCGGCCGTCGCCCGTGATCGAGCTCGCCGCGAACTTCAACTCGGCGATCCAGGTCAATGCGAAGGGCTCGGCGGTCAGCGAGAACGGACCGAACGCATCGCTCAACGGTCTGCCCCTCGTGATCCGCGCCACCGATGACGCAGCGGCGCGCTGCCAGACCGGTGGCACCGACACCGTGCAGAGGGCGTGCGTCGAGTTCGATCTGCCGATGAACGCGCAGGTCGGAGGTCGCTACAAGTTCCTGTCTCGCGAGGGCAAGCTGCTCGGCGACATCGAGCTCGATGTCGGGTGGGAGAACTGGGGATCCAAGCGGGCGAGCGACTACCGCGTCGTCGTCGATGCCGATGTCTACGTGCGCGATGCGAACGGCAACGAGAACTATGCGATCTCGCTGCGCGACAACGCCGTCAAGCACGGCTTGCAGAACACGTACAACGCGCGGCTCGGTGGCAGCTACCGGATCCCGTCGGGCACCAACGAGATCATCGTGCGCGGCGGCGTCGGTCACGACACCGCAGCGGCGAAGAAGGGTTGGCTGCGTGCGGACGTCGACGGCGCTGCGCGGACCACGGTCACGGTCGGCGCCGGCTATCGCGCGAAGCGGTGGGAGCTCAACGTCGGTGGCGGCGCGATCCTCGAGGGGACCAACGACAACCCCGGCAGCTGCAACCCGACGGGGCCGGGTGCCGGCGGGACGTTTGGCTGCGGGCCGAACAACACCGAGAATCCGCCCGACGAGCGCAGCGGTCCCGACCCGATCACGCCCGTGCTGCTGGAAGACAAGCAGGCGGAGAGCCCGGTGACGCAGGGCAGGTTCAAGTCGCATTACGTCATGTTCATGCTCGGGTTCTCGACCTGGTTTTGATCACGGCAGCGTCTTGTGGGTTAGCTTCACGGCGATATGAAGCTCGCTGTCGTCGGTGGCCTCGTCGGTTCGCTGCTCGCGTCGCACGCGGAGGCAGGCGGGTTGTTCCTGCCGGGCTCGGGGGCGACATCGACGTCGCGCGCGGGTGCAGCCGTCGCCTCCGCCGATGACGGTGAGGCGCTGTCGATCAATCCTGCCGGGCTCGCGAAGACCACCGGGCTGACGATCACGATCTCGATCGCATTCATTCGCTACTTCATGGAGTTCTCGCGGCGCGGCACCTACGACGTCGCCTCGGACTTCGATCCGCCGTACGAGGGCGCGGCATATCCGACCGTCGAGAACGATCCGAAGCCGCCGCTCGGGATCGCGAAGTTCCAGCCGATCCCGGTGATCGCGGTCGTCACCGACCTCGGTGGTCGCGTGCCCAACCTGCGGCTCGCGGCGGGCCTGTATGCACCGAGCGGATATCCGTTTCGCGACATGACCGCTGGCTACAAGTTCCCGGCCGCCAGCGATCCGGACGCGGACCTGACGACCCCGCCGCCACCGTCGCGCTACGACATCCTGACCCAGGAGAGCCGGCTGCTCCTGCCGTCGCTCGCAGCGAGCTACCGGATCCTGCCGGGGCTCGACGTCGGTGCGCGGTTCACGGCCGGCAGCGTGCAGAGCAAGTCACAGGTGGCAGTGTGGGGCACGCCGGGCAACGTCGAGGAATCGATCCGCCAGGACAGCCTGTTCACTGCCGAGGTCAAGGACGGGTTCATCCCCGCGTTCGGCCTCGGCGTCGCGTACCGGCCGACGCCGAACATCGAGATCGCCGCGAACTACTCGTCGGCGCTCGTGGTCAAGGCGAAGGGCGACTCGAGCAGCATCAAGGCGCCCGGCGTCTCGGCGGGGCGGGCGATCGGCCCGGTCCCCGATGACCTCGTCTCGTGCGCGACCGGTGGCAAGGGCATCGTCGTCGGTGACGCGGTCGATGCGCAGAAGGCGTGCATCTCGCTCCAGGTGCCGCAGACCGCCACGATCGGTGCCCGCTACAAGTTCCTCGGCGCGAATGATCGGCTGCTCGGGGATATCGAGCTCGACGTCGGCTGGGAGAACTGGGGCAAGACGTGCGAGGTCGGGCCCGATGGTCAGTTCTCGGATCCCGACTGCACGAGCCCGGGCCAGTACCGCGTCGTGATCGACTCGGGTCTCTACGTCAACGGTCAGTTCGAGCAGCCGCTCGAGAAGAACTACGTCAACTACGGTCTCAAGGACACGTTCTCGTTCCGCCTCGGCGGCAGCTATCACATCCCGCTCGGGACGGTCGATCTCGCGCCGACCACCGACGGCAATGCTCCGCGTGGCAGCGAGATCATCGTGCGCGGCGGCATCGCCTATGACACGACGGCCGCGAAGACGGGCTGGCTGCGCTCGAACTTCGATGGTGCGGATCGCGTGACGACGACGGTCGGCGGCGCGTATCGCACGAAGCGATGGGAGCTCAACGTCGGCGGCGGCTTCGTCTACGAGGGCACGAACACGAATCCCGGCGCCAATGCGGACGGCTCCGACTGCAACCCGACGCTCGCGGATCTCGGCTGCGGTGCGGCGGACGGCGAGCAGCGGCCACCGGACCAGCGCCAGGGCCCCGATCCGACGAACCCGCTGCTTCAGCCGCCGTTCCAGTTCGAGAATCCCTACAACCAGGGCTCGTACAAGTCGCACTACGTCCTGCTGATGCTCGGCTTCTCGACCTGGTTCTGAGAGCCCGCCACTTCGTGGCTCGCGCCGACCTTCGGTCTTCGCGGCAGCGCTGCGCGCTGCTGGGCTCTCAGAGGTCACTCGGGGAACGCAACTTCGGTGCTTCCCTCGTGAAGCTGAGAACGAACCGGGTCGTGACGTGCCATAGATCAAGGTATGGCGAGCGCGATCAAGTGCGGCAACTGCGGCGGGTTCTTCACGACCACCGAGGTCGCGCAGCGCAAGCCGCCGCGCTATCCGTGGGTGTTGACCGCCAGCGGGCAGAAGGTGCTCGCGGAGAATCAGCAGCGCGGTGGGGAGCACACTCCGTGCCCCAACTGCGGAAACCAGACGCTGCTCGTCGGCTAAAACCAGCCCGATCACGCACGGGTCTCCGTGTCATAACGAAGGTATGAGCAAGGCCCTGGTTCGGCGTGGTGGTGGAAGTGGCGTGGTGCCCGCCGTGTGCAGCGCGGTGATTCCCGGAGTCGGTCAGCTCGTCAACGGAGACACCGAGAAGGCGGTCGGTGTGTTCGCCGTCTACGCGATCGCCGGCGCCGGCGTGATCGGTGCGATCCCGATCATCGGCTGGGCCGCTGGCCTGGTGGCCGGGGCGACCTGGCTGTACGGGGTCGCCGACGGCTACGTCCAGGGCCGGCGCAAGTAGGCCGCAAGTAGAGACATTGTACGCGCGGAAGCGCGCGAGGGGCGCTAAGGTCTGCGAGATGTCCGACGTCTTCGATCAGTTCCAGGGCACTGCCAGCTACATCGCATCCGAGGATCTCCGTCACGCGGTCAACGTTGCCGTCGCGCTCGCACGGCCGCTGCTCGTACGAGGAGAGCCGGGCACCGGCAAGACGCTGCTCGCCGAGAACCTCGCGAGCTCGCTCGGCCTGCCGCTCATCCGCTGGCACGTGAAGTCGACGACCAAGGCGCGTGATGGTCTCTACGTCTACGATACGGTTGCGCGGCTCCATGACTCGCGGTTCGGCGATGCCGCCAACGTTCGCGATATCGCGAAGTACATCAAGCTCGGCCCCCTCGGCGAAGCGCTCGCGTCGCCGACGCGCGTCGTGCTGCTGATCGACGAGATCGACAAGGCAGACCTCGAGTTCCCGAACGATCTGCTGCACGAGCTCGATACGATGAAGTTCCGCGTCGAGGAGACCGGCAAGGAGATCGCGGCGACCGAGCGCCCGGTCGTCGTCATCACGTCGAACAACGAGAAGGAGCTGCCCGACGCGTTCCTTCGTCGTTGCGTGTTCCACTACATCCAGTTCCCGACGCGCGAGCTGATGGCCGAGATCGTGCGCGTGCACCATCCCGACATCACAGACCGCGTGCTCGACAACGCGCTCGAGGTGTTCTTCGGGCTGCGCGCGACGGCGAAGCTCCGCAAGAAGCCGTCGACCTCGGAGCTGATCGACTGGATCATGGCGCTCAAGAAGGCCGGCGTGGATCTCGCGCGGGTCTCCGGCGGGATCCCGTTCCTCGGGACGCTGCTCAAGACCGAGCAGGACGTCGAGCTCGTTGGAAAGCGAGCGAAGGCGTAGAGCCAGGCCGATGCTGATCGACTTCCTGTTCGAGCTGCGCGCCAAGAAGGTGCCGGTGTCCACCCACGAGTGGATGGCGCTGATGGAGGGGCTCGCGCTCGGCCTGCACGAGAGCTCGCTCGACGGGTTCTACCGGCTGTGCCGCACGATCTGCGTCAAGGACATCGCGCTCTACGATGCGTATGACGAGGCGTTCCTCGCGTACTTCAAGGACGTCCACGTCGCGTCGCTCCAGCTGACGCAGGACCTGCTCGACTGGCTCTCCGATCCCAAGGCGCTCGAAGGCCTGACCGCGGAGCAGCGCGCCGCGATGCAGGGCCTCGATCTCGAGAAGCTGCGCGCGCTGTTCGAGCAGCGGCTGAAGGAGCAGAAGGAGCGCCACGACGGCGGCAATCGCTGGATCGGCACCGGCGGGACCTCCCCGTTTGGCACTGGCGGCAAGAATTCGAACGGGATGCGGGTCGGCGGCGGTGGCGGTCGCAGTGCGATGGCGGTCGCCGACGAGCGTCGATTCAAGGAGTACCGGCGCGACGTCGTGCTCGATGTCCGCCAGATCGATGTCGCGCTGCGCGGGCTGCGCAAGCTCGGCCGCGAGGGCGCGATCGAGGAGCTCGATCTCGACGAGACGATCGACAAGACGTGCAAGAACGCGGGCGAGATCGACATCGTGTTCCGGCCACCGCGGCGCAATCGCGTCAAGGTGGTGCTGCTGATGGATGTCGGCGGGTCGATGGATCCGCACTCCGAGCTCGTCAGCAAGCTGTTCACGGCGGCGTCACGCGCGGGACGGTTCGCGAAGTTCCGCAGCTACTACTTCCACAACTGCGTCTACAACACGATCTACGAGGACGCGGAGTTCCGAAAGCCCGTCCAGGTCGCAGACCTGCTCGCGAACAGCGACCGCGACGAGAAGCTCGTGCTCGTCGGTGACGCGCTGATGCACCCGGCGGAGCTGCTCGATCCGGGCGGCTCGATGTACCTCTATGCCCAGAACAGGGCCTCGGGGCACGAGTGGTTGCGCCGGCTGGCAGCGCACTTTCGCAGCTCGGTGTGGCTGAACCCGGAGCCCGACAGGTTCTGGACCGGCACGACGATCGAGGTGATCGCGAGCGTGTTCGGGATGTGGCCGCTGACCCTCGATGGGCTCGCGCACGCCGTGCGCTACCTCGTGCGGGGCGGCGAGCGGCCGAAGGTCGGCCATCCCGAGAAGTGGGCCAAGGGCATGGGGCTCGGCTAGCGCACGCGCTCGCCGTCCTCGAGCGGCGGGATGATCACGGTCGACGTGGTGTAGAGGCCGGTCGCGACGAGCCCCGCGCACGTCGCATCGCGGCCTCCGATCGTGATCGACAGCCGGACGCCATCCTGGATCGCGGAGGCACCTGCGCGCTCGGAGGTGCCGAGCACGGCGACCTCGTTCCAGCCGGCAGCGGTCAGCCCCCGTGCGACCTCGTCCGCGAGCGTGCGGGCATCGCTGCCGGTCATGCACCAGCTCTGCCGCGCTTGCTCGCGCTCCGCGACCAGCTTCAGGGGCGCGAGCGGCGTGCTGCTGGGGAGCGTCGGCTCGAGCCGCTGGACGGCCGCGAGATCGAACACGTCGTCGACGCGCGCGCTCGGCGTGCGGACCGATCCTGAGCCGGCACCCGCAGGACGCGACGAGACCGACGCCGCGGGCTTCGCGTCGTCGGTCTTGCAGCCAGGGCTGCTCACGATCCCGATGATCGCGAGCCAGCGCCGCATCAGGGCTTCTTCATGAAGTCAGGCTCGGGCTCGCTCTTCACCGCGGACGGCGAAGCGGATCCCGATCCCGCGCCCGTACCCGTACCGGTGCTCGGCTTCGGCGTCACCGGCGTCGTCGTCGCGGAGCCCGAGCCAGCGCCCGTTCCCGTCGGCGGCGTGGCCGAGCCCGTGCCCGTGCCCGTACCCGTCGGCGGGGTCGCGGAGCCCGAGCCGGTGCCCGTTCCGGTCGGGGTGGTGGCCGAACCGGAGCCGGTACCCGTCGGTGGGGTGGTGGTCGTGGTCGCCGAGCCCGAACCCGAGCCCGTCGGCGGCTTCACGGTGGTGGTCGTGCCGCCACCGGTGTTGGTGTTGGTGACCGGCGGCGCCTGCACGACCATCGACTCCTCGAGCTTCGCGATCATCTGCGCCGCATCCTCGGTGTACTTGCCAGCATCGACGACGCGCTCGACCGCCTTGAACCCCGTCTTGCGGAGACCGACCCGCACGCTCTTCTTGGCGGCCTGCGCCTTGGTCAGCTCGACGGTGAACGGCGTCGTCTTGCCGGTCGACGCGTTGTCGATCGTGATCGCCGCACCGGGCGGCTCGCTCGTCACCGAGATCACGCGCGGCTTCGCGACCAGCTTCGCCGCAGCCTTCTCGCCGCCCTTGACGTCGATCTCGGTCATCAGGAAGCCAGGCGCCTGGATGCGAGCCTTGTACGCCTTGCCCTTCTCGAGCTTGGCCTTCAGCGGGGCCGGGCCGCTCTGATCGGTACCGATCACCTCGACCGTCGCCTTCTCGCCGCTCGCACCGATCGTCGTCTCGACGAGGTCCGCTGCGGGGACCACGACGGCGGCACTGCCAGCACTGCCGCTGCCGACCTCGGCACTGCTGCCGCTGCCGCTGCCCGCCAGATCATTGCTGCCGTTCGTCACCAGCATCGAATCGGAGCCCGATCCGGTGGTCGCCGATCCCGAGCCGGTGTCGACCGGACGCGTCGCGACCGAGTCCTCGGCCTTCTCGCGAAGGACGAAGAACCACACCACGGCACCGCCAGCGGCGACGAGGAGGAGGAGCAGGATGAACAGCGGCGCGCTGCTCGACGGCTTCTCCGGCTGGACGGGGCGCAACCCGGTCGGCTTGGTGGGCGCGTCCTTCGCGACCACCTCCTTCTTGGCCGCCGGCGACTCCTTCGCAACGGCCTTGGCGACCGGCGACGTCGACGGCGTCGACGCGCGGGCCGGCGTCTTTGCCGGCTCGACGCCGAGTTGGGTCTTCGCACCCGCACCGTCAGACAGGCCCGGTGGCGTGGTAGCCGATGCCTTGCGATCGCTCGCAGCGGCGGCGGCAGCAACGGCCGGCGCGGCCTCCTCGTCACGCGGCGAGGGCGTGGTGTCGAGCAGACGCGGCTGCGGGCGGGACGCTTCGGGCGGGCTCGGCAGCACGGGCGCCGAGTCGCGATCGACCGGGGCCGCCGCGGCCGGGGGAACCTCGACGGCGGTCGCGGTCTCCGCACGCGGCGGATCCGAGACGGTGGCATCACCACGGCCACCTCGGCGCGCGGCTGCCTCCTGCGCCTTGGCCGGGCTATCGCGGGTCTCCGCGATCAGCTCGTCGAGGGAGCGCACCTTCGTGGCTTCCTCGAACGCCTGCTCGTCGAAGTCCTCGGCGTCGGAGTGGAACGGCATCGGCCGGGGCAGCGGGGTGCCCTGGTCGCCGAACGAGTCCGTGTGTTTGCGCGAGCTGTCGGCATTGGCGCCGAGCAGCGCGTCCTGCACCGGCAGCGGCGCGACGCGCGTCGGCGTATCGGTGAACATCGGCGGCTTGGTCTGCTCGGTGTGCGGGCGCGACGGCGCCTGCTTCGCCTTTTCCGAGAGGATCCGCTCGAGCACGCCCTGACTGCCCTCGGCGAGCCGGTCGAAGCGAACCCCCATGCCGGGCGCGATCGCCGGTCGGCTCGGATCATTCTCGCGGGTCCACACCACGGTGCCTTCGCCCGCGATCAGCGGTGAGGCATCGCGCAGCTGGAACTCGAACCGCATCTGCGTTCCGACCGCGAGCGGTTCCTTCGTGCGGATGAAGATTCCGCCCTGACTGACATCGACGGCATAGCGCTCGATGAACTGCTCCAGCGTCTCGCTCTTGAACTTGATCTTGAGCGTGACCGGCGTGCGCTTTCCCTGTCGGGTATTTGGATCGACCAAGGCGTTCTCCCAATCGCGCCTACGGCCGGCCCTCATCGGTACCAGCGCAAGGCTCGGATTTGGCTCGATTCTATGGTGCGGACGTGCGCAATGCAACGCGGCCACCGGTTTGTGTATTGTGTGCGGCGATGTCACCCCCGATCCGCCCGATCCGTCGCGTTCTCGTCGCCAACCGTGGCGAAATTGCCGTGCGCGTCATGCGGACGTGCAAGGAGCGAGGCCTGGGGACGGTCGCCGTGTACTCCGATGTGGATCGGCTCGCGCCCCATGTCCTGGTTGCCGACATGGCGGTGCACATCGGCCCTGCGCCCGCCGCGCAGAGCTACCTGGTGATCGAGAAGATCATCGCCGCCTGCCAGCAGTCCGGCGCAGACGCCGTCCATCCCGGCTACGGGTTCCTCTCGGAGAACGAGGACTTCGTCGAGGCCTGCATCGCTGCGGGGATCACCTTCATCGGCCCGTCCGCCGAGGCGATGCGCAAGATGGGGAGCAAGACCGAGGCGCGCAAGACCGTGACCGCGGCCGGCACTCCCGTCGTGCCGGGTGATAACGGGCCGACCGGCGAAGGCTTTCCGACCGCCGAGCTCGCGCTCGCCGCGGCCATAAAGATCGGGTTTCCGGTGCTGATCAAGGCCGCGGCCGGCGGCGGTGGCAAGGGCATGCGCATGGTGCACGCCGAGGCGGAGCTGGTCCCGGCGTTCGAGGGCGCCGTGCGCGAGGCGACCGCGGCGTTCGGCGACGGCACGGTCTACCTCGAGAAGGCGATCCTCCGTCCCCGCCACATCGAGATCCAGGTGTTCGGCGACCAGCACGGCAACCTCGTCCACCTCGGCGAGCGGGATTGCTCGATCCAGCGCCGCCATCAGAAGGTGATCGAGGAAGCGCCGTCTCCCGTCGTGTCTCCCGAGCTGCGCGCGCAGATGGGCGCGGCGGCGATCGCGGCGGCCCGCGCCGTCGACTACGTCGGTGCCGGAACCTGCGAGTTCCTGCTGGGCGATGGCGGTGGGTTCTACTTCCTCGAGATGAACACCCGGCTCCAGGTCGAGCACCCGGTCACCGAGATGATCTACGGGCTCGATCTGGTGGCGTGGCAGCTCGATGTCGCCGAGGGCAAGCCGCTGCCGCTGACCCAGGCCGAGCTCGATGCGCGCCGCAAGGGCCACGCGGTCGAGTGCCGCGTGTACGCCGAGGATCCCGTGAAGTTCTTGCCGTCGCCCGGCAAGATCACGCACATGCGGGTCCCCGACGGCCCCTACATCCGTAACGACGCCGGTTGCTACGAGGGCTCGGAGATCCCGGTCCACTACGATCCGATGATCTCGAAGCTCGTCGTGTGGGGCGAGGATCGCCCGCGTGCGATCGCCCGGATGCGGCGCGCGCTCGACGAGTATGCGGTGCGCGGCATCGAGACCAACCTCGCGTTCCACCGGCGCTGCTTCCGCCACGAGGCCTTCATCGCGGGCGACTACGACACCGGCTTCATCGGTCGCAACACCAAGGAGCTCGCGCCGCAGGCCGACGAGAAGGAGCTCGAGGCGGCGATCATCGCGGCGGCACTCGACAACGGCGCGCACCTGCACGACGCGCCGAAAGGCACGAATGGCGCGAGCACCTCGGGTGTCGTGCAGGCCGTGCCGCTGTCGACCGAGATCTCCGGCTGGCGTCGCCAGCTTCGCTGATAGGCTACGACGCACCATGCGTGACGACTTCGCGACCTGTCCGCACTGCGACGCGGGCCTCGAGCCGATCGGCAAGCGCCTCGGCTGTCAGAGGTGCAACGGGGTTCTGGTCCTCGAAGCCGACGTGAAGGTGCTGGTCGCGGAGGCGCGAACGATGAACCCCGCGGTGCCGGTCACGCCGACCGACCTCGAGCTCGCGCCGCCATCCGTCTACGAGCCCGCCGTTCGCTGTCCGTCGTGCCTGACCTCGATGACCAAGCACACGCTGCACGGGCTCACGATCGATCGCTGCGACGCGCACGGAATCTGGTTCGATGGAGGCGAGCTCCTGCGCGTGCTCGATACGCTCAGCTCCGACGCTGTCCGCCAGGCCCAGAAGCTGACCATCCCGCAGAGGATCGGGCTCGGGCTGAGCGTCGCAGGTTACATCGCGCTCGGCGTCATTCCCATCCTCCTGGGCGCATGAGGTCGCGCGGGATCCTGAGCCTGCTCGCGCTGCTCGTCGCGTGTGGCGAGGACGAGCAGGGCGTCGATTCCGGGTCGACGTGCCCGCCCACCGATCCGCCGACCTACGTGAATTTCGGCGCGGACTTCTTCACGAGGTATTGCCTCGACTGTCACTCGGAGACCCGGCGCGGTGCCGACCGCCACGACGCTCCGGCCACGATCGACTTCGACACACGGAGCCTGGTGCGCGAGAACACGAGCCGGATCGACCGGCAGGCCGCGTTCGGGCCTGCGGCACACAACCGGTTGATGCCGCCGTCCGACTTCGATCCTCGTCCGACGGACGACGAGCGCGTTCGGCTCGGTCAGTACATCGCGTGCGAGATCGGGCGCTGACCGTCTACGAAGAGCTCGCCACTACGAGAGCTGGGATCAGCGAACATACGCCCAATGCCGCGATGATCCATGCGGAATCGACGCTGGCGATCACCACGGACCAGTCGCTGTTCATCCCGCATTGCGCTCCTCGCTTTCGCTCGGTAGAAAGCCCCGGGCGCGCTGGTTCCTCGCGCCCAGAGGAAACCCATGGCGCAGCAGACCAAGTTCGTTTTCGTCACCGGTGGTGTGGTGTCGTCGCTCGGCAAGGGCATGGTCTCCGCATCGATCGGAGCGCTCATGGAGAACCGCGGCCTCAAGGTCGCGAACATGAAGCTCGATCCGTACATCAACGTCGATCCCGGCACGATGAACCCGACCCAGCACGGCGAGGTGTTCGTCACCGATGATGGCGCAGAGACCGACCTCGACCTCGGTCACTACGAGCGCTTCGTCTCGACCAAGATGTCGCGGCTCAACAACATCACGACCGGCCAGATCTACTCGACCGTGATCGGCAAGGAGCGTCGTGGCGAGTACCTCGGCTCGACCGTGCAGGTGATTCCGCACATCACCGACGAGATCAAGGCGCGGATCCTGCGCTGCGCCGAGGGCCTCGATGTCCTCGTCGTCGAGGTCGGTGGCACGGTCGGCGACATCGAGTCGCTGCCGTTCCTCGAGGCCGTTCGCCAGCTCCGCGTCGAGCTCGGGACGCAGAACACGGTCTCCGTCCACCTCACGCTCGTGCCGTACATCCGCGCTGCCGGTGAGTACAAGACCAAGCCGACGCAGCACTCGGTGCAGAAGCTGCGCGAGATCGGTGTGCAGTGCGACGTGCTGGTCGTGCGCTGCGAGCAGCTGCTCGACGACAGCTCGATCAAGAAGATGGCGATGTTCTGCTCGGTCGCTGCCGACGCGGTGTTCCAGTCGGTCGACGTCGACACGGTCTATCGCCTTCCGGTGATGCTGTGCGAGCAGGGCCTCGATCAGAAGCTCGCCTCGCTGCTCAACATCTGGTCGCGCGCGTCGCGGCTGTCGTCGTGGGAAGAGGTCGTCAAGCGGGTCACCGAGCCCAAGCGCAAGGTGACGGTCGGCTTCGTCGGCAAGTACGTCCAGCTCGTCGAGGCGTACAAGAGCCTCAACGAGGCGCTCCTCCACGGCGGCATCGCGAACGACTGCCGCGTCGAGATCAAGCACATCGATTCCGAGGAGCTCGAGCGGTCAGGCGTCGAGACGCTCGCGCAGTACGACGGCATCCTCGTCGCGCCGGGCTTCGGTGCACGCGGCACCGAGGGCAAGATCGCCGCCGTGCGCTATGCGCGCGAGAACAAGGTCCCGTTCTTCGGCATCTGCTTCGGCATGCAGCTCGCGTGCGTCGAGTTCGCGCGCCACGTGTGCGGCCTCGAGAACGCGAACTCCACCGAGATCGATCCCGCGACGGCACATCCGGTCGTCGACCTGATGCCCGATCAGCGCGGCGTCACCGACAAGGGCGCGACGATGCGGCTCGGCGCGTATCCCTGCGTGCTCAAGAGCGGCACGCGCGCGGCCGAGGCGTACGGCTCGACGGAGATCAGCGAGCGTCACCGCCACCGCTGGGAGATCAACAATAACTATCGCGACGCGCTCGAGCGCCACGGCATGGTGCTCTCCGGCCTGTCGCCGGATGGACGGCTCGTCGAGATGATCGAGATCCCGCAGCACCCGTACTTCGTCGCCTGCCAGTTCCATCCCGAGTTCAAGTCGCGTCCGAGTGCGCCACATCCGCTGTTCTCGCGGTTCATCAAGGCGTCGCTCGAGCGTCCGGGCACCCGTCGCTGACTCGCTGACTCAGCGCAGGAGCTTCGGCGCCGCGGCGTTCGGATCGACCGCGATCGGTGCGACCACGGGCTGACTCAGGCGCTCGACGTGGATCGGCGCGTGCTGCGGCGGTGCGCGGAACGGATCCGTCTCGACACGGGGCACGGGGACGCGCTCGATCGGTCGCGGGCGCGGCGTCGGGGGCTCCTCGGGCTCGGTCGTCTCGGCGTCGAGGTCGTCCGCGGCGGGGACCGCAGGGCTGAGGAACGCGGCCGCGATGTGATAGAGCCCGAGGAAGCCGGGGATCATCACGGCGGGGCCGAGCCCGAGCAGCAGCAGGATCAAGCCGAGCACGAGGAACACGACGCCCGCGATCAGTGCGAACCGGGCCGTGCGCTTCCGGCGCGAGACGATCAGCAGCTCGATGCCGGCGAGGATCACCAGGAGCAGCGGCGGCAGCCAGTAGCCGATCGGCGCGCGTGCGCCCCCCAGCTCCTCGACCTCGTCCTCGGTGAGCTCGACGTAGTAACCGCCGTTGCCGAACGAGTCCTCACCGTCGTACGCGATGAACCGGCCGTCCCAGCGCCAGAGGTCGAGCCAGAACAGGCCAAACCGCGTGTACTTGTAGCCGAGCTTGCCGAGCCAAAGCTCCTCGCCGAGCTCCGACGTACCGTGCAAGGGCTTGTCGAGGGGCCGGATCAGCTCGACGTCCTCGCCGTAGTTGACGACGACCAGGCCGCCGCGCCGGCCGAACGCCTCCGCCGGGGCGGCCTCGAAGGTCATCACCAGGACTGCGAGAGTCACCACCCACCTCATCGACATGACGGACGGACGCTAGCTGAAGGCAGTCGCACGAGGCAGCCGATCTCGCAGCGACTCGAACGATCCTCAGCGGGCGAAATGCCCCGGGCAGATCGATGACTTGCACTCGTCACCTGGATCAGCGTTAGGCTAAAGCAAGAGCCGGACCAATGACCCTTTACAGCTAAGCGCTTTCAACGTACCTTCTCTTCAAGCCTCATACCAGGGCGCAGCAGGCGAGAGCGGCGGCGTTTTGGTCTGACCTTGTGTCCACCTAAGTAACTCGAATTACAGAAGGAGTCCTCCATGGGCATGGAAATGCGCCAGGAACTGAAGCTGTCGCAGCAGCTGGTGATGACGCCGCAGCTGCAACAGGCGATCCGGCTCCTGCAGCTGTCCCGCATGGAGCTGGCCGAGCTCGTGCACGACGAGATGCTCGAGAACCCCATCCTCGACGACGAGATGGACCTCGACAACGAGCGCAGCCGAGAGAAGGACGAGATGGGGGGCGACGAGCAGGCCCTCCACCAGCTCGAAGGCGCGGGCAACACCGAGACCACCCTCGAAGGGTCGGTCGTCGATGGCGTGGCCCAGACCGAGATCAAGGGCGATGCCGCAGCGGTCAACGAGATCGACTGGGAGAACTACCTCGACAACTACTCGATGGGCCCGCCGATGCCGGCGTTCCGCGGCGATGGCGAGGAGATGCCGTCGCTCGAAGCGACGCTGACCAAGCCCGCAAGCCTCCACGATCACCTGGCGTGGCAGCTCAAGATGACCAACCTGCCGCAGGAGCAGCTCGAGATCGGGATGGAGATCCTCGGCAACATCGACGCCGACGGGTACTTCAAGGACCCGCCGCTGACCGAGCTCGCCGCCGACCTCGGCGCTGACCCGGTGCTGTGCGAGCAGGTGCTCGAGAAGATCCAGACGTTCGATCCGCTCGGCGTCGGTGCACGCTCACTCGCCGAGTGCATGTTGATCCAGTGCGTCGCCGCAGGTCAGGACGATGACCTGTGCGTGAAGATGATCAAGAGCCACCTCGGCAACCTGGAGAAGAAGAACTACCAGGCGATCGCGCGCGATCTGAAGCAGCCGCTCGAGGAGATCTACGAGGCTGCGAAGGTCATCATGGACTTCGACCCGCGCCCGGGTCGGCAGTACTCGACCGACGATCCGCACTACGTCACGCCCGACGTCTACATCCACAAGGTCGGCGACAAGTACTTCGTCGTCCCCAACGATGACGGTCTGCCGAAGCTCAAGATCAGCGGCTTCTACAAGAACGCGATGGGCAACTCGGCCGCCTCCAAGGACTACGTCCAGGACAAGCTGCGCAGCGCGCAGTGGCTGATCCGTTCGATCCAGCAGCGCCAGCGCACGATCATCAAGGTCGCCGAGTCGATCCTGAAGTTCCAGCGCGACTTCTTCGACAAGGGCATCGCGCACCTGAAGCCGTTGATCCTTCGCGATGTCGCCGAGGATATCGGGATGCACGAGTCGACGGTCTCGCGCGTGACGACCTCGAAGTACGTCCACACGCCGCAGGGCATCTACGAGCTGAAGTTCTTCTTCAACAGCGGCATCTCGCGCACCAACGGCGAGGACCTCGCGTCGCAGGCTGTGAAGTCGAAGATCAAGGAGCTCGTCGACGCCGAAGAGCCGAAGCGTCCGCACTCGGACCAGAAGATCGTCGAGCTGCTGAAGAAGGGCGGGATCGATATCGCCCGCCGCACCGTCGCCAAGTATCGCGAGCAGCTCGGCATCCTCAGCTCGTCGAAGCGCAAGCAAGTGTTCTGAACCGCGCCGCCCCGGGTAACGCTGGGGCGAGGGTGGGGCAGCCGGGGCAAATGTCAGCCCTGCGAGGTGCTATCGCTGGACGATGGGCGATTCGCATCCGTTCGCGGTGACCTTCCGCGCCGACAACCCGCACGCCAATCAGCGCGCGGGCGTGTACGAGCAGGCGCTCGAGCTGACCGAGCTCGTCGATCGGATCGTCGAGGGTACGGAGGCGCGGTTCCATCACAAGGATCTGCTCGACAAGAGCGCGACCGTCGTCGCTCTTCGGATCGCCCAGGCTGCAGGTGAGACGAGCAAGTCCGAGCGCCGGAGCCAGTACCGGGTCGCCCGGCGCGCCGCGACCGACTGCGCGGCCGTGCTCGACATCCTGTCGCGCCGGCGCGGCGCCCGGCCCGGCGAGCCCGAGCTGATCGCACCTGCGCGCGCGCTGATCCTGACGCTCGTCGCCCAGCTCGCACACCTCGCTGCGGGCTAGGTGTACACTTCGCGACACGCGCGAAATTCTCGTCGAGGATCTAGTCGATCCTCCGAGGAGATCAGGCGTAGGATCGATCCCGAACCATTCCTGGAGGGCACTCGATGCAATTCGCGGTGACGTTCCGTCACATGGAACCGACCGAAGCTCTGAAGTCCTATGCACGCGAGCGGATGGAGAGAGTTCGCAAATACCTGCCGGATCCGATCAGCTGTCACGTCGTGCTCAGCACCGAGCGTCACAACCATCGCATCGACGTCACCTTCCAGCTGCACAACGGCCTCGCGGTAGCGGGGCACGAGACGACCGAGAACATGTACAGCTCGATCGATCTCTGCATCGCCAAGATCGAGCGCCAGGTTCGCAAGTACAAGGGCAAGCTCGAGGGCATGAAGGCGCGGCCGCACAACGTGCACGCGCTACCGTGGTCTCACTCGATCGTCTCCGAGGCGTTCGGCGACAAGGACGGCGAGGCGGCGGGCGCCGTCCCGGCCGCCGCGGAGGACCACGCCCGCACGATGTCGCCGGAGTTCAAGGTCGTGAAGACCGAGAAGTTCCATGCGCAGCCGCTGTCGGTCGCCGACGCGATCGTCCAGCTCAACCTCCAGCATGAGCCGTTCCTCGTGTTCCGTCACGACACCGACGGTCGGGTGGCCGTCGTGTACAAGCGCCCCGACGGGGCGTATGGCCTGATCGAGACGCCCGCGGGCCCCGCGTAGCCGACCGTAGAGGCACGCGCGCACGCTAGCCGCGGGAGACGCCCGTCAGGCAGTTTCCCCCGGTGCGCGTTGCGCCGGCAGCCACCGGAAGTGGTACCTTGATTCGCGGCTAGATGAAGATCGTCGACCTCATCAAGCGCGACATGGTCGTACCCGCGCTGCAGGCGACCGAGAAGCGCGGCATTCTCGAAGAGCTCGCGACCTACATGGCGGGCAGGCATCCGCGTATTGACCGCGCGACCCTCGCGCGCGTGTTGATCGAACGCGAGCAACTCGCATCCACCGCGATCGGTGAAGGCGTCGCCATCCCGCACGGCAAGCTCGGGTCCGTCGGCGAGATCGTCGCCTGCCTCGGTCGTGCACCGGCGGGCGTCGACTTCGACTCGATGGACGGCCAGCCGACCTATCTGTTCTTCGTGCTCGTGGCGCCGGAGTCGTCGACCGGTGCGCACCTGAAGGCACTCGCGCGGATCAGCCGCGTGTTCAAAGATCCCGAGTTCCGCCGCCGCCTGCTCGCCGCGCCCGACGTCGACGCGATGTACACCGTGGTGGCCGACGAGGACGCCAAGTACTGAATGTCGACGGGAAGCGGAGTGCTCACGGTGGGTGAGCTGCTCGAGCGAGGCGAGCTGGAGGTGACCGCGGTCGCTGGGCATGCGGGGCTGTCCCGCACCGTGAATGTGCCGCGGATCCAGAAGCCGGGCCTTGCGCTGACCGGGTGGCCCGAGCAGCTCCATGCGAATCGCGTCCTCGTGCTGGGCGGCACGGAGATCGACTACCTGAACGATCACGAGCCGGCGCGCACCGTCGGCATCGAGACCCTGATGGCGAGCGATCCGGCGTGCATCGTCGTGTGCCGCGGTAACCAGCCACGGGCCGAGCTGATCACGATGGCCGAGGCGCGCGGTGTGCCGCTGCTGGTCTCGAAGCTCCCGACCGCCGACTTCATCGCGCTCGTCACGGTGTGGATGAGCGATCGCCTCGCGCCGTCAGCCGAGCTCCATGGCGTGCTGATGGACGTCAACGGGATCGGCGTGCTGCTGCTCGGCAAGAGCGGCATCGGCAAGAGCGAGACGGCGCTCGACCTCGTCGTGCGCGGCCATCGCCTGGTCGCCGACGACGTGGTCAAGATCCGGGTCAAGAGCGGCCTTCTGATCGGTCGCGGCGCCGGCATCCTCGGCCACCACATGGAGATCCGCGGCCTCGGGATCATCAACATCGAGGATCTGTTCGGCATCGCCGCGGTGCGCGACGCCAAGAAGATCGAGCTCGTCGTCGAGCTCCACGAGTGGGCCGAGGGCGAGGAGTACGACCGGCTCGGGTTCGACGACAGGAACGAGAGCATCCTCGACGTGCTCGTTCCCAAGGTCCGGCTGCCGGTCCGCCCGGGGAGAAACCTCGCCACGCTGACCGAGGTCGCCGCCCGCAACCAGCTGCTCAAGCTGCAGGGCACGCACTCCGCGCGAGCGTTTCGCGATCAGCTCCACCTGGCGATGGCCGCCGAGTCCGCGGTCACCGGCCGCATGGATACGGTGGAGTAGCGGATGCAGATCGTGATCGTCACCGGGCTGTCGGGCGCCGGCAAGAGCACGGCGCTTCGCGCCCTCGAGGACATCGAGTTCACCTGCGTCGACAACATCCCGGTCCCGCTCGTCGGGCAGCTGGTCGAGCACCTCGCGCACGAAGGCGATCGCGACAAGCTCGCCCTCGCGATCGATTCACGTCAACGCCGGAACCTCGGCCACTGGCACGCACAGCTCGCCAAGCTCCGCGGATCGGGTCATCGCCTCGAGGTGATGTTCCTCGACGCGAGCGACGAGGTGCTGCTCCGCCGGTTCTCGGAGACCCGTCGTCGCCACCCGCTGTCGGGCGACGATCTGGTCGACGGCGTGCGCCGCGATCGCGAGCTGATGGCGGACATGCGGTCCGGTGCGGCGATCGTCGATACGTCGAACCTCAACATGCATCAGCTGAAGTCGATCATCCAGGACCGCTACGGCGGGACCGGGAAGCTCGCGGTCACGCTGGTGTCGTTCGGGTTCAAGCACGGCCTGCCGCTGGAGTTCAACCTCGTGTTCGACGTCCGGTTCCTGCAGAATCCGTACTTCGAGCCATCGCTGACGCACCTCGATGGCCGCGATCCGGAGGTCGCCAAGTTCGTTCTCGGTCCCGATGGGCTCGAGCTCACACGCCAGGTGGAAGGGCTGCTGCGATTCACGCTGCCGCACTTCCAGAAGGAGGGGAAGCTGTACGTCACCATCTGTGTCGGCTGTACGGGGGGCCGTCACCGCTCGGTGACGATCGTCGAGGAGCTGCGGCGAAGGCTTGGCGGCGAATGGGACATCCTGGTTCGTCACCGCGACGTCGAACGGGGGCTCTAATGGGGGCAGAGGACCGGGTGGAAAAGACGTTGATGATCCAGAACGAGCTCGGCTTGCACGCGCGTGCCGCGACCAAGCTCGTCCAGACGGCATCGAAGTTCCCGTGCGAGATCACGGTGACGAAGGACGGCAACGAGGTCAATGGCAAGAGCATCATGGGCGTGCTCATGCTGGTGGCGTCGAAGGGCACGATGGTCACGGTCAAGGCGAAGGGCGAGCGTGCGGCCGACGCCGTCACCGCGATCGCCGCGCTGATCGACGACAAGTTCGGCGAGGGAAAGTAGGGGGCGGATGAGCGAGCACCGACCGGAGCTGCGCAAGCAAGGACTCGGCGTCTCCGCCGGGATTGCCTTCGGGCGCGCGTTCCTGATCGGTCGGGACACGCTCCACGCACCGCGCCACCACATCGAGGCCGACGACGTCGATACCGAGGTCGCGCGGCTCTACAAGGCGATCGCGGCCTCCGACAAGCAGCTCGCCAAGATCAAGGAGAAGCTCGCCTCGGAGAACGAGAGCGACTACCACATCATCACGGCGCACCAGATGATGCTCCACGACGAGCACCTCGTCGGTGCGGCGGTCGGGTACATCCGCGAGGAGCTGATCAACGCGGAGTGGGGGCTCCGGCGCGCCGTCGATGACATCGCGGGCGTGTTCGATCAGATCGAGGACGAGTACCTGCGCGAGCGGCGCAGTGACGTCGAGTTCGTGTTCGAGCGCGTGCTGCGCAACCTGCTCGGCCGCGACACCGGACCGCTGCAGCCGCCACCCGACGCGATCGTCGTGGCGTACGACCTGTCGCCGGCCGACACCGCGCAGCTGCACAAGGCGGCCGTGTCGGGGCTGATCACCGACGCGGGCGGCAAGACCTCGCACACCGCGATCATCGCGCGCGCGCACGAGATCCCGGCGGTCGTCGGGCTCGAGAACATCACCGAGCTGGTCGAGACCGATGACCTCGTGCTGATCGACGGCGCGGCCGGCATCGTGATCGTCAACCCGGCGGCCGCCACGGTCTCCGAGTTCCGCGAGGAGCAGCGGCGTCAGGTCGCCGCCGGCGCGGTGCTTCACTCGATGCGCGACCTCCCGGCGCGCACGCGCGACGAGGTCGACATCCAGCTGTTCGCGAACATCGACGGGCCCGACGAGCTCGACGACGCGCTCGACTACGGCGCGATGGGCGTCGGCCTGTTCCGCACCGAGTACCTGTTCATGGGGCACACCGAGCTGCCCGACGAGGAGAAGCACTACCAGACCGCCGTCGAGGTGATCGAGCGGCTCGGTGGGTTGCCCGCCACGATCCGCACGTTCGATCTCGGCGCCGACAAGCTCGCGCCGTTCCTCGAGGCAGCGGATCTGCAGGAAGCGAATCCCGCGCTCGGGTTGCGCTCGATCCGGCTGTGCCTCGCCGAGCTCGGACGTGGGTTGTTCAAGACGCAGCTGCGCGGCCTGCTCCGCGCGTCCGCATCGGGGCCGCTCAAGATCATGTTCCCGATGATCTCCGGCATCGCCGAGCTCCGTGCGGCCAAGCTCGTCGTCGACGAGGTCAAGACCGAGCTGACCGCCGAAGGCATCGCGTTCGACGAGCAGGTGAAGCTCGGGATCATGATCGAGATGCCGTCGGCCGCGCTGACCTCCGATCTGCTCGCGCAGGAGTGTGACTTCTTCTCGATCGGGACGAACGACCTGATCCAGTACACGATGGCCGTCGATCGCGTGAACGAGTACGTCTCGTACCTCTACGAGCCACTCCATCCGTCGCTGATGCGCCTGATCAGCATGGTCGCGGCCGCGGCCAAGGATGCGGGGATCCCGGTGACGGTGTGCGGTGAGATGGCCGGCGAGCCGACGATCGCGCCCGTGCTGCTCGGGCTCGGCATCCGCGAGCTGTCGATGAGCGCGGTCTCCGTCCCCGAGGTCAAGGCGACGATCCGCGCGATGAGCGTCGGCGAAGCCGAGCACCTGATGGTCAAGGTCAAGAAGCTGCCGACCGCTGCCGAGGTCCGCGCGATGGTCAGCGATTACGTGTTCGGTCTCCCAGGACAGCGCAAGGGGCGGGCTTGACGTGATCACCGCGTGCCGAGTGGCAGCTGCGGTGATGGTGGTGCTCGGAACGGCGGTGGGCACGGCGACGGCGGGCGATCCGCTCCGCGTGCACCACACGTTCGAGACCGATCACTTCGTCATCCATTACTACGATCCGCTCGAGGACACGGCGCGGCGGATCGCCGTGGTCGCGGAAGCCGCGCACCGCACGCTGGTCCCCGCGCTCGATCACAAGCCGGCGCAGAAGACGATCATCACCGTCGTCGACGACACGGACAGTGCGAACGGGTTCGCCGGCGTGCTGCCGCGCAATGCGATCCAGCTCTACGCGACCGCACCGACGAGCTTCACCGAGCTCGACGACCACGACGACTGGCTGTACGGCCTCACCGCGCACGAGTACACGCACATCCTCCACCTCGACACGATGTCGGGGCTGCCGAACGTCTACAACCGGATCTTCGGCAAGACGTGGGCTCCCAACCAGGTGATGCCGCGCTGGGTGATCGAGGGCATCGCGGTCTACGAGGAGTCGAAGCGCTCGGCCGGTGGTCGCAACCGCGGCACGCGGTTCGATCAGTTCATCCGGATCGCGCGTCACGCCGACAAGGATCTCCGGCTCGATCAGGTCAGCGGCGCGCCCCGGCAGTTCCCGCGCGGCAATGCCGCCTACGTCTACGGTTCGCACTTCTTGCGCTACGTGTTCGAGCGGTTCGGCGATGACACGGTGCGCGAGATGAGCCACACGTCGGGCGGCTACGCGCCGCCGTTCGCGATCAACCGCCAGATCGCGAAGGTCGTGGGCACGCCGTTCACCGAGCTGTACGACGACTGGAAGCTCTATCTCCGCGACCGCTACGGCATGCAGGAGATGGCCGCCGAGCGGCGCGGGCTCGTCACCGGGCGGCAGCTGACGACGACGGCGGAGACCAACTTCCTCGCGCACTACACGGCCGACAGCAAGCAGCTGGTCTGGCTGCAGTACGACGGTGTTCGGCAGCCGCAGCTCCGCTCGATGCCGGTCGGTGCCGACGAGGCCAAGGCGCGCGACCTCTGGGAGGTCGATGGGCTCGGTCCGTACGATCTGCTCGATGACGGCTCGGTGATCTTCGAGCAGGGCCGCCAGTTCCGCCGCGACTATGCGTTCCAGGATCTGTTCCGCTGGGATGCGAAGACGCGAACGACGCTCCGGTTGACCACCGGGCGCCGCGCGCGCGATCCGGCGGTCTCGCCGGATGGCC
Source organism: Myxococcales bacterium (assembly GCA_028287135.1). Taxonomy (GTDB): domain Bacteria; phylum Myxococcota_A; class Polyangia; order Haliangiales; family Haliangiaceae; genus JABFXX01. The sequence continues at coordinate 73,392 of JAQBQE010000026.1, read as the reverse complement.
GGCGCATCGCGTACTCGCGCAACGAGCAATCGGAGAGCGTGCTCGAGGTGATGGACGCCGTGCCCGAAGCGCCGGGGACCGTGATCTGGCGCGGCCAGCGCTTCGACCAGGCGTATCAGCCGGCGTGGAGCCCCGACGGCACACGGATCGCGTTCTCTGCGTGGCGGCACAACGGGTTCCGCGACATCCTCGTGATCGACCTCGCCACGCGGAAGGTCGAGGAGATCACGCGCGATCGCGCGATCGACATGTCGCCGCGCTGGTCGGCGGACGGCACCACGATCTACTTCGACAGCGACCGCACCGGCATCCAGAACATCTACGCGTACGACGTCCAGGAGCGCGCGCTGTGGCAGGTGACCAACGTGCTCGGTGGTGCGTTCCACGCGGCGCCATCGCCGGACGGCAAGCGCCTGGCGTTCGAGGCCGCGGTGCCCAAGGGCGGCACCGACCTGTTCGAGCTCGAGATCGATCGCGAGAGCTGGCTGCCGGCGCGGGACTACCTCGACGATCGACCGAACCCGATCCAGATCCGTGACGAGGACGCCCGGATCACCCCGCCGCGTCCGTTCCGGGCGATCGAGAGCCTCGCGCCGCTCGCGTGGACGGGCACGCTCGAGCTCGGAGCGGTCCCGAGCGCGTCGTTCCAGACCGGCGGATCGGACTCGTTCGGCCTCCACGGCTACTCGCTGTCGATCGGCACGAACCTCGACAATGGCGACACCAACATCGGCGCGTCCTACGGCTACGGCGGCTTCCGCCAGTCGCTGCGGATCGCTGCCGCGCGCACGATCTTGACGCGCAACGGCTATCGCGTCGATGGCGTCAACAAGACCTTCCGCGAGGAGGACTGGAGCGCGACGATCTCATCGAGCATCCCGTTCGAGTCACGCCCGCGGGCGAGCTGGACGCTGTCGTTCGACTACGACATCGATTGGTTCCGGCTCGTCGGCGAGCCGATGCTGACCCTCGATCCGAACCAGCGCGTCCCGGTCGCGCCTCCCACGGACTACGTGCAGTCCGGGGTCGGCACGCGACTCGGCTTCTCGACGACACGCAGCACGATCTACGGCGTCGGTCCGCAGACCGGGTTCGACGCCGCGATCGCGCTGCGCTTCGATCATCCCGCCCTCGGCGCGACCTACCGCAACGTGACGGTGAGCTACTCGACGAACCTGTTCCGCAAGCTGTGGGGCAGGTCCCCGACGCTCGCGATCCGCCTCGGCGGCTCGCTGCGCGCCGGCGATCTGGTCCGCACCGGTGCGTTCGGGCTCGGCGGGATCCCGCCGCAGGATGTCGCGATGGCGGTCGTCAACAGCACGCGCGCCGGCGTCACGGGGTATCTCCGCGGGTACCCAGCGCGCACCGTCGTCGGTAACCAGTTCCATCTGATGAACCTCGAGTACCGCCAGGAGCTGTTCTCGATCGAGCGCGGCCTCTCGTCGCTGCCGGTCTACTTCCGGCGCGCGCATCTCGGTCTGTTGACCGATCTCGGCACCGCGTTCGACACCGAGTTCGACCCGAACAACCACCTGCGCATGGCCGTCGGCGCCGCCCTGCGGGTCGACGCGTTCTTCGGCTACTTCGTGCCCGGTACGTTCGAATTCGGCTACGCGCGTGGGCTGACGGCCACCGGTATCGGGCAGACCTGGTTCTTGCTGACGGGGACCTTGTGACCAGCAAGCCGCACCAGGGCGTCGCGGGCGAGGTCGCCGTCGAGATCACGCGTCAGATCGCGGAGCCCGTGCGGACCCTGCGCGATCGGCTCGGCCTCGTCGTCGATCATCTCGAGCGCCACGTCGCGATGTCGACGGGACCGACGCCGTACCCGTGGCGTTCGCTGCAGACGCTCCGCCAGGATCTCTCGGCCGCGTACCTCGAGGCCACGACGCTCGCACGTCGGATCGACGAGCTCGACCGCGCCCTCGATGATGCACCGCCCGGGTGGTTCGATCTGTCCGCCGCCGTCGATCTCGGCCTCCGCCTCGCGGGTCACCACCTCGGTCCCGGGATCGAGCTGCTGATCGATCTCGCGAACACGCGGGCCGCGCGCGGGACCCCGGGCACGCTGGCGCTCCTCGTCGCGCAGCTCGTCGCCGTGTGCGCAGCGTCGGCGCGCGACCTCGCGGGCAGCTCGCTCAGTGTCCGCGTGGTCAACGATGGCGCCTATGCCGTCGTGCTGGTCACCGACAACGGGGCAGGCAGCGATCGGGTCGCCGCCCTCGGCGAGCTCGCGCGCGAGATCGTGGCGCCGTGGGGCGCGACCGTCGATGCCGCCTCCGAGGCAGGGCAGGGCTGCGCGTTCGAGCTGCGCCTGATCACCGTGCCGGCGTAGACGCGGTGCTCAGCGGCCTGCGGTGTGACCGGACCACGACTCGTACTCGGCGATCCGGCGCGACAGCACCGTGACGTCCTCGCCCGCAGCCGCGCGCGTGTCCGCGGCGACGACGAGCAGGCCCATCGCCGCTTGCAGGAGGCGACCACCCGTCAGCGGGAGATTCGCGCCGCGCAGCGCGTACTCGCGGACCTCGGTGATCCGGAACGCGACCTGACCGACCTGGAGATAATCTCCGCGCAGGAACACGACGTCACTGCCGACGAGCAGCGCGTTTTCGAGCTCGCGCTTGGCACTCGCCTCCCCCTTGCCCTCGGCCTGGGCGCGCATCCGGCGCTTCGCGTCCTCGTAGACCTCGGGCCGGGTGATCGGTGCGTCGCGCGTGTACGGCGCGAGTTGATCGGCGATGCCCTTCGCGGCCTCGGGACCGTCCGCGACGTGGAGCGCGACCTCGAGATCGCCGAGCGCGAGCAGCAGGTCTCGGCTGCGCTGCCGGCGGCGTGCCTCGCTGAACCGCTCGTGCGCGAGGTAGGCAAGCCCGGCGCAGGCGAACACCCCACCGGGCACCAGCGAGAGGGCGGCCGCCGCGACGCCCGCCGTCGCGACGCCGGACCACACGAGCGGCGCCGTCGGTGATCGTCCGATCAGCTCGACGCGGTCGAGCAGCCGGGCATCGAGCCGGATGATCGGATTTCCGGGCGGGGCGATCACGAGCCACGCACCGTCGACACCGATCCCGCTGCGAGGAAGCAGGCGAGTGCGGTCGAGGGCGGTGGAAGCGACAGATTCCATGATCAACCGAGCTCGACGACGCCGGCCTCGGCGAGGCGCGCGAAGGCGAGCAGCGCCTCGGCTTCGCGGACGGACGCGGAGCGAATCAACGACAGCAGGTCCCAGCGTCCGTCGACGCGGTTCGCGAGCTCGAGCTCGACCTCGGTCAGCGCGAGATCATCGGTCTTGCGTCCGAGGTCCTTGATCCGCCGCGGAATGCGATGCCGCGACAGCATCTGCCGCGCGACCTCGGCCACGCGAGCTCGCTCGATCTGCGCGAACGATTTGCGCACCTCGGGATCGCTCGGATCCTGGTGCAGCGCCTGCGTCACCATCGCGTAGGCACCGGCGCGGTCTCCCTGGCGCAGCCTGCCGCGCGCGCCCGCGGCGAGCTCGACGGCGGAGTTCGTCCGCTCGCGCTGGCGGCGATCGACGACGAGCCGCCCCGACGACACCATCTTGGCGAGCGCATCGTAGGTACCGTAGCGCTCTCCCGAGAAGGCGGCAGCGATATCGGCCGCGGTATGGCGGTCCCCGGCGAGCGCCCAGATCCTGGCCGTGTCGATCATCGCGCTGGCGTCGGCGACCGGCGGGGTGGCGCTCGGGGGCACGTAGAACGTCACGTCGTCGGCACCGAGCACGCCCATGATCTCGATCATCCGCGCCGACCGGCGGCGCGCCACGGTCAGACAGATCTCGACGGCGAGCTGCGCATTGACGCCGGTCGCGGGCGATTGCGCCTTGGGAATAATATCGAAGCTGCCGTCGGTCCAGGTCACGACGTCCGTCACCGCCTCGCGGATCTTCGTGGCGAGGATCTCGATGAGATCGATCTCCGTGATCAACCCAGACATCAGCAGCACCTTGCCGAGCGGCACGCCGGTCTCTGCGCGGGTCCCGAGCGCGTCGGCAAGCGCCCGCTCGGCGACCAGGCCCGACCGAACCAGGATCACCCCGAGCTGCTCGTCACGGCGATTCGAGCTCGCCCAGACGATGGTCCCGTCCTCGACCACGATGCTGCGCACGAGGTCCTTGCGCTCACAGGTGAGCTGTCCAGACAGCTTCCGCCGGGCGACCCATTCCAGGACGTCTTCGGCCGGCATCGTGCTGAGCGCGCCGCGCACCGACATGCCCTTGAGCATAGCGGAGAATCGGCTATCGTGTGGGTCATGGCCGACGGGACGAAGCCTGCCGCGAACGATCGTGGCGTCGTGATCAACCCGCGCGTCCTCCTGGTCGGCGGTGGAGCGGCCCTGGTCGGGCTCGCGATGCTGGTGGCCTTCCTGTGGATGGTGCCCAGTGCGGCCGCCCGCGAGGAGAAGGCCGCGTGCCGGGGCCTGCTCGGCGATCAGCCGCTCAATCCTGCGGTGTGCAACGGGCAACCGTGCATCGTGCCGGCGCACGCTCCCGACTTCACCGCGCTCGACCATCAGGGCAAGCCCGTCAGGCTCTCCGACTTCCAGGGCAAGGTCGTGCTGGTGAACTTCTGGGCCTCGTGGTGCGGCGTCTGCAAGACGGAGAAACCCGCATTGCTGGCGATGGCGAACGAGCTGGCGCGCGATGACTTCGCCGTGATCGCCCTCGCGTCGGATCACAACTGGAGCGACGTCCTGCTCGCGCTGATCGACAGCCTCGCGCCGGGCGCCGCGGTCCCGAAGGCGGACAAGTCCGGCAGCGTCCCCCTCCCGCAGGCCCTCGATGCGTACCGGATGGCGTTGCCCACGGGCGTGCCATTCAAGGTGTTCATCGACCCGCCCGCCGGCGACGGCAACATCGGTCAGATCGCCGCATCGTGGGGCATCAAGGCCGTCCCCGAGACCGCGCTGATCGATCGCAAGGGCAACATCCGCGCGTACTTCGTCAACAAGCGCGACTGGACCTCCAACGTCGCGCAGACCTGCATCCGCTCCGTCCTCGACGAGTAGCGTGATAGGCTAGATCGATGGCCCGGGTGCTCGTGATCGACGACGAACCGGACGTGGTGCGCCTGATCGTCAAGGTGCTGTCGGGTCGCGGTCACGTCGTGCAGGTCGCCCGCGACGGCGCGAGCGCGCTGGCCCGCGTCAAGCACGAGCCGCCCGACGTGATCCTGCTCGACAGCGATCTGCCGAAGATCGATGGCGCCGAGGTCTGTCGCCGGATCAAGACCGACGAGTCGACGACCGAGATCCCGGTCGTGATGATGACGTCGTCGTACATCGATATCTACGACGTCGGCGCCGAGGGCGGACCGGAAGCGTTCGTCGTTCGCCCGTTCGTGCGCGAGGTGCTCGCGAACGTCGTCGAGCGCGTCCTGTTCCGGCGCTAGAGGCACCATGGACAAGGTTCCCTTCACGATCCTCACCGGCTGGCTCGGAGCGGGGAAGACCACCGCGCTCAACCGGATGCTCGCGGCCTCGCATGGCAAGCGGATCGCGGTGCTCGTCAACGAGCTCGGCCGGATCTCGATCGACACCCAGCTGATCATCGGCCGTGGCGGCGACGTGCTCGAGCTCGCGGGCGGCTGCGTGTGCTGCAAGGTCGACATCAAGAACGACCTGTGGGACGGCATCGGCGACATCGTCGCGCGAAGCAAGCCCGATCACGTGGTGCTCGAGACGACCGGGATCGCGGAGCCGGCGGCGATCCTCGACGGCTTGTTTCGTGTCCCCGAGGCCGTGCGCGACCGGATCCTGCCGGCCGGCGTGGTCTGCGTCGTCGACGCAGAGGCCGGTGGTTCGGCGCTCGAGAGCCGCGACGAGGCTCGCGAGCAGGCGATGGCGGCCGACCGGATCTTGCTGACCAAGCTCGATGTCGCGTCCCCCGACGCGGTGCGACGGTGCCACGCGATCCTCGACACGCTCGCGCCGCTGGCGGAGCGCGCCGGATTCCCGGGCGACGATGCCGGTGCGCGGGCGATGACGTCGTGGGTCGTCGAGCCGCGGAAGCTGCGCGCGTGGACGCAGAAGACGTCCGCGCATGATCACGCGCACGATCACGGTCATCACCACGCGAATCAGATCGTCGCGGTCGCGTTCACGGATGACGCGCCGCTCGTCGGCGAGCGCGTGCTCGCGGTGATCGAGCAGCTCGGCGTCGCGCTGCTCCGCGCCAAGGGCTTCGTTCACCTCGCCGGCGACGATCGCCGCGGCTTCGTCGAGCGCGCCGGGGTGCGCACGGAGCTGCGGTACCTCGAGCCGTGGGGCGATGCGCCGCGCCGGACCGAGCTCGTGCTGATCGGTGACGATCTCGACGAGGGTGCCGTGCATCGCGCGCTGTGGGCCTGCCGCGCGGCGCGCTGACTACCGCGACGCAGCGTGCGTGATCCAGGCCGCGGACCGCACGTGGGTGAGTGCGGCTTCGCCGGCGATCAGACCCGCATCGTCGGCGTCGTGGACTGCGAGCCCGATCAGCTCTCCGCCGGCGGGCGCCGCACCGAACGCCGCGTCGACCGCGATCCACGCGCGGCCCGTCCAGCTCACCGCCCAGCGATGGCGGATCAGCCGGTCTCCATCGATGCGCAGGCCGGTGACGACCCGCGTCGGGATCGCGAGCCGGTGAGCAAGCGCCGCGTACGCGAGGGCGAACGTCGTGCAATCGCCGGCGGTGGCGGAGCTCGCGTCGCGCACCGTGGCGATGCCGGCCGAGAGATCCGGGACGATCCGGCTCTGCACGCTCGCGACGACCGCGGTGATGTCGCGGCTGCGGTCGATGCCTTCGGGACCGGGTGGTAGATCGCCGGGCAACGACGCCGCGAGCTCGAGGACGAGCCCCGATCGTGCCGGGCGCGCGGACTGACCCGGGACCGCGGGGAGGGCGAGGTCACCGGCGAGCGCGAGCCGATCCGTGCGCCGACCGGTCAGGGGAACCGAGGTCGCTGCGATCAGATCGACGGGCGGGAACGGCGCGGCCGCCTGCGCGACGGTCGCCCGCATCGCGATCACGCCTTCGCCGTCGACGACCCGGGCCGGAGCGCCATCGGCGTCGAGATCGATCGTGGCCTCGACCATGACACCTGCATCGAGCGCGAGGCGCGCGACCAGGCGCGAGGGTGCGACCGGATCGATCCGGCCGTGGCCGGCCACGAACCCGCGCGCGGGCAGGAACACCGCGCCGGAGAACTGGCCATCGCGGCGGAGGACGAGAGGGATCAGCTCGGCGGGCATCGCGTCGGCCGGTAGTGCGAGCGGCGCTCCGTCGAGGGCCACCGTCCAGCCGCGCGCATCGCGCACCGCGGTGGTCTGGCGCACCGAGCCCGCGCGTTCGGTCCACGTCACGCGCGAGGGCACGAGGGCAGGGCTCGCCGTGATCTCGATCGTCGTCGTGATCGCGACCGGTGCATCGCCGCGGAGAAAGTGCAGGCTCTCGACGCGCCGGAGCACGACGCCCGCCCGCGACCAGGTCTCGGTCTCGTCCGCGGTGCCGACCTGCGCACCACCGAGCCAGATCGTGTAGAGCCGCTGCTGATCGCTGTGCACCTCGGCCGGCGCATCGGCCACCCCCGGTGCGCGGGGTGCGCGCGAGTCGCCCGAGGTCGCGCACGCCGCGAGGACAACAATCACGGCACGACGCACGGCCATGATCGTAGCCAGGTCCGGACCCCCGGGGCAAACTCGTCGCATGAGCGGCCCCTGGATCCTCGTCGGCTGCGGCTACACCGGGACGCGGCTCGCCCGGGCGCTGGTCGCGCAGGGCGCGGCGGTCACGATCACGCGCCGCGATCCCGCCACCGTCGCCGACCTCGCAGCGTCGCTCGGCGTCCACGGGACCTCCGCCGACCTCGGCCGCCCCGCGACGCTCGAGGGGTTGGTTCCGCCGGGCGCGATCGTCGTCTGCCTGGCGCCCCCCGGGACCGATCCAGCAGCCGAGATCGCCGCGCTGGTCGCCGCCTCGCAGCAGGCGCGCAAGCTGGTCTATGTGTCGTCGACCGGCGTCTACGGGCCCGGCGGTGGCGCCTGGGTCGACGAGGCCTGGCCGCTGGCGCCGATCACACCCTCGGGTCGCGCGCGCGTGGTGGCAGAGGCAGCGCTGCAGGGAGCGAGCGTCCCGACGGTCGCGCTGCGGGTCGCCGGGATCCATGGCCCGGGCCGCGGCGTCGTCGAGCGCCTCAAGGCCGGGACGTACCGGATCATCGGCGATGGTCGCGCGCACGTCAGCCGGATCCACGTCGACGATCTCGTCACTGCGATCATCGCCGCGGGGACCACGCCGGCGACCGGCCCGATCAACATCGCGGATGACGACCCGGCTCCGATCGGCGAGGTCGGCGACACGCTCGCGGCAGCGCTCGGCGTCGCGGCACCGCCGCGCGTGGCCGTGGAGTCGGTGTCGCCGGAGGTCGCGGGCATGCTGACGGCCGATCGCCGGATCGCGAACCGTCGAATGAAGGACGAGCTCGGCGTCGTGCTGCGCTATCCGAGCTGGCGCTCCGCGATCTAGGCCGGGCGCCGACGAAGGCGCAGCGCGAGCAGCGCGATGCCACCGAGCGCGATCGATCCGGATCCGTCCGCGCCTGCGTCGCAGCATCCGCCGCCGGTCTTCACCGGCGTGCTATCGACGGCGGGCGGTGCATCGACCGAGGCACCGCAGACCTCGGGCGGTCCGGTGACGCCGAACTGACTCGACAGCGCGGGCCACTCGGGCTCGCACAGCGTGTGCGTCGTGGTGCCGGGCGCACACTGCAGCGGTCCGGCGAGATCGACGAACCGGAACAGCTTCTGCCACTTCAACGGATCGTTCGCGCGACCGACGGCCATGTAGTCGGGCTGCCAGTTCGCGCCGCAGCCGACGAGCTCGCCGCCGGGACGCTGCGCGAGGCAGGCCGCTTGCGGCGGCACGAGATCGGGGCGGTTGATCTGCTTCTCGCCGAGCGGCGTGAACGGTGCGGCACCGCCGGCCGCCGACTCGAACACACCGCTACCGACGGTCGCTGCGAGCACGGTGCCGCCGGTGCGGAACACGAGGTCGCGCACGGCATCGGTCGTGACCAGCACCTCGGTGAACGTGCTGCCACCGTCGGTGGTGCGATAGACGCGATCGCCCTTGGGCGGGCTCGCCTCGGTCGACGTCAGGTAGAAGTGGTCGGGGTTGGTCGGATCGACCGCGGTGACGTGGACGAGCGGTGTGCCGCCGTACTGGATCGTCGACGGCAACGACTTCTCGGTCCAGGTCGCGCCGCCATCGTCGGAGCGCTGCAGGAACGCGCGCGAGGTCGGCGCGACCTGGTAACCGGTGGCGTAGATCCGGCGCGCATCGGAGTGCGCGACCTTGATGCTCTTCCACCACACGGTCGCCGAGGCGAGGCCGCGCGGCGTGAACGTGACGCCGTTGTCGGTCGAGACGTAGACGTCGTTGGCACCGGCACTCTCCGCCGTCGCGATCCAGACCTCGCCGGTCGGGCCGATGTCGATCGCGTCGATCCAGCGATCGGCGAGCCGGTTGGGATCGGTCTGGGGCAGCTCGGCGGTGGCGACGACCCAGCTGCAGCCACCGTCGCGACTGACGTGGAGCCCCTCGAACGTGGTGGCGAAGATCGTCCCGTCCGTCGCGATCGCGTACTTCGGATCGAACGTGCCGCCGTAGCCGACCGCCTTCTCGCACACCCAGCGGAACGTGCACCCGGCATCGTGGCTGATCAGCAGGCCGAACGTCGTGCGGACGTAGAGCGCCTGGTCGTCGCCGGGGCGCAGGTACACGCCATTGGTCAGCGGCGCGCGACCATTGGCGAGCGCGATCGCGGGCACCAGGAGGCTCGCCAGGATCGTCGCGCGCAACCGGCCGCTCATCACGGGACTATAGTCCGGGCGACCCACGCGATCGCTCCGAAATGGAGGAGCGCGAACATCACGGCGGCGCCCATCACGCCGGCGGCGACGTCATCGAGGACCACGCCCCAACCGCCGGGCAGGTTCTCGTCGAGCCAGCGGACCGGAGGCGGCTTGACGATGTCGAAGAACCGGAACACCACGAACCCGATCGCGAGCGCCGTCCCACTGTCGCGCGGCACCAGCGCCATCGTGACGAGGTAGCCTGCGACCTCGTCGATCACGATCCGGCCACTGTCGTGGGTGCCCCACGCGAGGTCCGCGCGGGCCGCGGCCCAGATCGCGATCAACGTGATCGCGGAGGTCACCGTGAGGAACAGCCACAGGGGAAGTGACGCCAGCGCCCAGGCGAGCGGCACTGCCACGAACGTTCCACAGGTGCCCGGCGCAACCGGCGAGTAGCCCGCGCCAAGTGCCGTCGCGAGCGCCTTTGCCACACCGTTCACGTGGTGAAACAATACTCCATCCTCGTGATTTTTCGACAGTTAGGGGGATCGATGCCACCCTTTGACCTTGGACGTTCTGATCCGACCGTGTTAACTGACTTTTGAGTCTACTTCTCCGTCCAAAAAGCTCAGGACCCAGTGGAACGGTTTTACCTCCTCGCCCCCGCGTTACTGCTGCTCGCAGTGTTCGTGATCGGTCTCGTGATCTTCGTCGCGCTGTCGGCGAGCGGTCACGACCCCGTGGTGAAGGGTGCGAAGCACAACCAGTTCTTCGGCGCGTTCTGGGGCCGGTACCTGGTCTGGATGATGACGCCGCTCGAGCGCCTGCTCGTCGGCCGCGTCTCTGCGAACACGATCACCGCGCTGTCGTTGCTGCTGTGTGCGCTGACCGGCGTCGCCGCGGCGACCGGCCATCTCACCGGCGCCGTATGGATGTTCGCGTTCGCCGGCATCCTCGATGCGCTCGACGGACGCCTCGCGCGCCTCAACGGCGAGCAGACGACCGCCGGTGCGCTGTTCGACTCCGTCTCGGATCGGTGGGGCGAGCTGTTCGCGTTCAGCGGGTACATCTGGTTTCTCCGTGACACGTCGTGGATGCTCGCCGCGGTCGGCGCGATCGGCGCGTCGCAGATGGTCAGCTACACGCGTGCTCGCGCGGAGGGCCTCGGCCTCAACCTGCACGGCGGTGTCATGCAACGGGCAGAGCGCGTCGTGCTCACCGCTGCCGGTACCCTCGTCGCCGCCTGGTACCACGCGGTGCCCGCGACCGCGCACCTCGTCGCACCGATCCTCGGGACCACGCTGCTGGTCTGTGCGATCGGCTCGACCGGAACCGCGGTGAACCGCTGGATCGTCGCGTACCGCGAGCTCGTGAAGCGCGCCGCGTCCGAGAAGCGCGGCGAGCCCGCGACCGCGACGGCCGAGCCCGCCGCGCGTCCTCCGACGACGATGCCTGGCTTCCCGGTGCCGCAGAAGCTGCGCGAGAGCGCCGAGCTCGCGCCCGCCGTTCCCCGGATCTAGCTCGATCGTCTACTCGCTGAACGTCGCGATCACCGGTGCGTGATCGCTCGCGTCCTGGCCCTTGCGCGCCGTTCGATCGATCGTGCACGCGGTGCAGCGCGCCACCATCGGCGCGGTGGCGAGGATGTGGTCGATGCGCAGGCCCTGGTCCTTGAAGAAGGAGATCCCGCGATAGTCCCACCACGAGTACACGCCGCCGTCGGGCGTGTGGACCCGGAACACGTCGGTCAGGCCGAACGCGCGCACGTCGGCGAGCGCCTCGCGCTCCTTCGGCGAGCAGTGGATCTGATGTTTCCACGCCTCGGGGGACCACACGTCGCGATCGTCGGCGGTGACGTTCATGTCGCCGCACACGACGAGCGGATCGGTCGGCTTCGCGGTGCGCTCGAGATAGCGCCGCAGCCGCCCGAACCACGCGAGCTTGTACGGATACTTCTCGGCGGTGAGGTCCTGGCCGTTCGGCACGTACAGGCAGACGACCCGGACGCCGTGCGTCGTCGCCGCGATCACGCGTGCTTCGTCATCCGGGACGTCGTCGCCAAAGCCGCGCGTCACGTCGGTGAGCGGCTGCGTCGATGCGATCGCGACGCCGTTGTAGCTCTTCTGGCCATAGGTCGCGACGTCGTACCCGGCCTTGCGCAGCGCCTCGAGCGGGAACCCGGCGTCCTCGGTCTTGGTCTCCTGCAGGCACAGCACGTCCGGCCGCTCGCGGTCGATCCACGCGAACAGCCGATCGTGGCGCGCGCGGATCGAGTTGATGTTCCAGGTCACGAGCTTCATGCCCACCGAACCTACATCGGCCCCGTGACCTGAGCGACCGTCGGGTGCAACCAGGGGCGTCCCGGGCTGTCGGGAATGAGAAGGGCGGAGGCGGTGTTTCACCTCCGAAGCCCGGGACCGTTTAGACCGACCTCAGCCGTCGGACGTGAGGATCACCATGAAGGCACCGAACGATCTTTCTGTGTGGAGCATCATCGAGCGCCTGCAGCGACGTCTCGAGCGCCAGGGCATGAGCGCCGCCGCGGCCGACAAAGCCGTCGCGATCGCCATGCGTCAGCTCGTCACCGCGCGCTGAGCGTCGTCCGTAGGTCAGCGGCGATCGATCAGCGTCGGCAGCTCGTTCATGTTCCCGAACGCCTGGGCTCGTGCCCAGACCTCGAACCGGATCGGATGATCTCCGAGCTCGGCACCTGCAACGGCGTGCCGCTCGGCCAGATCCGGATCATGCCGCTACGTCGTCGGCAGCTCGGCGATCGGCGTCTTCGGATCGAGATACTTCGCGAGCTTGCTCTGGATGTAGTCCTTCGCGCGGCCGCGAAGGAGGAACCCAGGATCCTCACCCTTGAAGGTTGCGCGACTGTTGGCGAGCGAGAGCTCTCCTTCGATCTTCACGAGCAAGTACTTGCCCGAGAACCGTGCACGCGCCCCGTCCGACCACGTCACCCTGATGCCGTGCTTGTTCTCGAGATACTGGCCGAGGAGCTCGAGCCGCGAGCGAGCTTCCTGATCGGAGAGGACGTACGGGTAGTCGATCTCCATGGCTAGCTCCGATTTACCACGGAACGCGTCATCTGGACTCGCCCGTGGGGGTGGACTCGCCGTTCGTGGTGGTGTCCTCACCCCGAGACGCGCCATCGAGGGCTCGACGCTGTGCGTCGGTCAATTGCTGCTCGCACGCCTCGAACGCGACGTGGTCGTTGGCCTGCACGAGGCACGTGCGGACCGCTGCGGTCCACTTCGACTCGCCGCAGACCGCCACGATCGAGTCACGCATCGCGGGCAGCGACTCGAGGACCCCACGACGCTTGTCCTCGCCGAGGGTCGACGTGTCCAGGCGATCCCTGGCGATGGCCAGGAACTTCGCGCCCACGGCGCCACACGGCGGTGCATCGGCCGAGCCTCTGCGACATGCCGTCAGCGCGAGCGCGAGGAAGACAGCGACGCGAACCACACGGAGGTTTTCCGCTCCGTGTGCGCGCGTGTCAAGGCCGGTATAGTCCTGCCGTGCCGCCGACGCGATCGCTACCCCTGGTCGCGCTCGCGCTTGCCGTTGCCGTGATCGTGGTTCACGCGCACGTCGTGATCGGCGGCACGACGTGGGACGACGTTCGCTATCACACCGAGATCGCTCCGCCGCGACTGCATGCCGCAGCGAGCGTGCAGGGTGGGGAGCTCCCCGCGTGGTGGGACGGCACCGGGCTCGGTGTTTCGCTCGCGGCCGAGCCGAGCCACGGTGCGCTGTATCCGCCGATCTGGATCGCATCGACGCCGCGGCTGCTCGATCTCGTTCTGCTCCTGCACCTGCTGTGGGCCGCGCTCGGCGTGGCGGTGTGGGCGCGGCGCCGCACGCCGCCGGCGACGACCGGCGTCAGTGATCCGGCAGCGCTCGTCGCGGGCCTGCTGATCGCGACGACCGGGATCCTCGAGAGCACCGCGCTGCGCGGGGCGCTCCCCGCACTCGCGCATCTGCCGTGGCTCGGTGCAGCGGCCGCGTGGCTCGCGGAAGCAACGGCCCGTCGCGCACGCGCCGAGGTGCCGGCCGACGCCGATGTCGCGAGGCGTGATCAAGCACGTGCGGCAGCTGCGATCGCGGTGCTGCTCGGGCTGGTCGGACTCGTCGGGCAACTCGCGGTCCTCGTCGATGCGATCGTGCTCGTCGTCGTGATCGCGGGACGCCGCTCGACGGTGCGCTGGCTCGCCGCCGCGCTCGCCGGTGGTCTCGCGATCGCGGCCGCGCAGTGGATCCCGGCACTGCTCCAGCTCGGTCGCGGCGCGGGCTCGGAGGTCACCGGCCTTCCGCTGTCGCGGCTGATCGAGCTGATCGTCCCGGGCAGCTTCGGCACGACGGATCCCGACCGCGCGATCACCGCACTCGCGGGCACGACGCCGTGGGCACCGAGCGTGTTCGTCGGCGCTCCGCTGCTCGCACTCGCCGCGGTTCGCACGCCGTCACGCCGCGTGCTCGGCGTGCTCGCAACGTTCGCCGTGCTCGCGCTCGGTGTCGGGCGCGGGGGATGGCCGGGCTGGCTCGGCGCGCCCGAGCTTCACCTCGCTGCGCTGGTGATCGTCCTCGCGGCGAATGCCGGTGCAGGGCTCGATGCCCTCGCCGCGGGCCAACGCCGGGCGGTGCTGGCACTGGCGGTGGCGGCGGGATGCTCGGCGGTGGCGCTCGCCGCGCTCGCCGCGCTGCGCGGCAAGCACCCGGAGGCCGCGCCGGCGATCGATCGCGCGCTGCTGAATGGCGGCCTCGGCTTGATCTGCATGATCGCCGCGATCGCGCTCGCGTGGCGCACGAAGGGACGCGCGATGCCGATCCTGCTCGCGCTCGTCGTGCTGCCGAGTGTGGGTGCGCGTGACTCGATCGCTCCGACGATCGCACGCTCGATCGTCGATGAGCCGCCACCGTGGGTGCTCGCCGCCGAGGCGTCCCCGCGGCCGATGCGCGTGTACCGCCCGGTGTTCATGTACGAGCACGCGGAGACCGTCGAGGACGCGATGGCGACGTTCTCCGGATCCTCGGGCGCGCGCTGGGACATCAGCGGCGCACGCAGCAACGATCCCGCGCGCCTCCCCGATCAGGACGCGGTGTGGCTCGCGGCCGCGAGGGAAGGTGGAGCGTTGATCGATCGGTTCGGCATCGCGCTCGCGATCCTGCCGTCGACGATGGTCGAGCCGCGGCGGAACCCGAAGATGGTCGAGCTCGGTCGCCGCGGTGCATGGTCACTGACCGCGCTCCCCGTCGCTCCGATCGCGGCGGTCCTTCGCGGTGCGCAATGGGCGGTCGATCCCGGCGATGCGACGGCGCTCCTGTTCGCGCCCGGAGGCGGCACCAACGTGTTGCGCGGCACCGTCGTGCTCCGCGGAGCGGGAGCCGCACGCCCCGACAAGGGTCCACCGCTGCCATGCACGATCGCCGGCTGGGACGATGGCGACATCTCGCTGTCGTGCACGTCGGACGTGGGTGGCTATGCGGCGATCTCGTCGAGCGCCGCGCCGGGCTGGTCGGTCACCGTCGACGGTCGCGACACGCCGTGGCTCACCGCCGATGTCCTGCGCCGCGCGGTCGAGGTCCCGGCCGGCACCCACGCGGTCCACTGGAGCTACCAGACACCTGGGCAAGCCATCGGCCTTCTCGCGGCGGCGCTCGGCGTGCTCTCGATCGGCGTGCTCCTCGTCGCGAACCGGCAGCGCGCAAGAAATGGGGTCTGACCCCATTTCTTTCTGACCGGCGACGCTCAGGCGATCGTCGAGTCGGGTCCGCACAAGCCGTCGAGCGTCTCGCGGGACGACTTCGTCGTGCCCTTCGCGATCGCCCACACGGTCTCGACCACGCGAGCATTGACCGGGGTCGAGACACCCGCGGCCGCGCCGCGCGTCACGACCTCGCCGTTCAAGAAATCGATCGCGGGTGTGCGACCTCGCTCGATCGCCGCGAGCATCGACGAGCGCATCCGGCGGTAGCGCAGGCCGACCGCGAGCAACAGCGCGTGCTTCGCCGTCAGTGCCATCGAGGCCGATGCCGCACGATCGGTGTCGTTGAGCGCGACCCACTCGAGATCGAGCGTGCCTGCGACCTTCTCGAGCGTGATGCCCTCTGCGCGCGCGACCGCGACGGCCTCCGACATGATCTCGAGCGCGAGCCGGCGATAGCGTCGCTGCCGCACGACCGGTCCGAGCCGCTCACCGGCGATCGTGCCGAGCGCGGAGACCGCGCAGTTGAGCGCGAGCTTGCTCCACCGCGCACCGCGGAGGTTGGTGGTCAGCACGACCGGACCGATCGCCTCGAGCAGCTCGCCGACCCGGCGGATGTCGTCGTCGAGATCGCCCGACAGCCGACCGAGCGAGAACCCACCGGCCGCGGTGCGCTCGTAGCGGCCGGGCTCGGGCATCGATGCGCCCCACGCGACGATCCCCCCGATCACGCGGTCGGCGCCCACGATCGCGGCGATCCGGTCCTCGCACAGGCCGTTCTGCAGGACCACGACACGCGCGTTCTCCGCGAGGTGGGGGAGGGCGGTGCGCGCAGCTTCCTCGACGTTCGGCGGCTGCGTCGCGAGGATGCACAGATCGTAGTTCCCCTCAGGCGCCGGCGAGACCCAGCCGCGCACCACGCGCTCCTCGCCCTCGTCGACGACCCGGAACCCACCCTTGTCGACGGCGGCGCGGATCAGCGGGTTGGTCGACACCGCGGTGACCGCCGAACCGACCTCCATCAGCGTGGACGCGACGATGCCGCCGATGCCGCCCGCGCCCATCACGAGGATCCGTGGCTGGGGATTCATCCTTCCTTCCATAACCCAAGTGGGCCCTCGGGAAAACCGACGCCGGTGGGTGCGCCACGGAGGAGCGAAATGTGTCGGGAGGGGATACAATCCTCGCGTCAAAATGCAGATCACCTTTTGGGGGGTGCGGGGTAGCTACCCGGTACCCGGCGCGGCGACGGTGCGCTACGGCGGCCAGACGTCGTGCGTCGAAGCCCGCTCGGCCAAAGGTGATTGCCTGATCGTCGATGCGGGCACCGGCCTGCGTGCGCTGGGCAACAAGCTGATGCGCGAGGCGACGGGTCCGCAGCGCTACGACGTGCTGCTCTCGCACGTCCACTGGGATCACATCCAGGGGCTGCCGTTCTTCTCGCCCGCGTACGTCCCGGGCACGCGGATCGCCGTGCATGCCCTGCTCACCGCTGCCGACGAGCTCCAGCAGGTGATCGGCGGCATCACCCGCCACGAGTTCTTTCCGATGCCGCTCGAGGCCGTGCCCGCTCAGTTCGACTTCCACCAGGTCGAGCCTGGTGTCGAGTTCGATCTCAGCGCCTTCCACATCACGCCGATCGCGCTCAACCATCCGTTCGGCTCGGTCGGCTACCGGATCGATTGCGACGGAGCATCGTGGGCGTACATCGCCGACACGGCGCCGTTCGATCAGGTGATCCACAAGCAGCACTTCCTGTCGGGACCCGAGCCGCTCTCGGCGGACGACAAGGTCTCGCTGGTCGCGATGCGCGAGGCGCTGGTGCGCCGGCTCGATGGCGTCGACACGGTCGTCTACGACACGCACTTCCTCCCCGAGGAGTACGCGCGGTTCCCGCACTACGGTCACTCGACGCCGGATCAGGCGCTCGAGATCTGTGCCGAGGCCAAGGTCCGTCGGCTCGTGCTCTATCATCACGCCCCGTCGCACGGCGACGACCAGATGGATCAGATCGCCGCGACGTACCTCGCGGCAGGTGCCGCGATCGGCATCGAGGTGCTGACGTCGTTCGAAGGCATGACCTTGCCGATCGGTGGCGAGTTCTCGGGGCCCGAGCGGACGAATCCCGGGATCGGGCCGGGGAACGGCCGCGCGTGAAAATCCGGTTCTGGGGTGTGCGCGGATCGTTCGCGATGGCAGGTCGCGACTTCCTTCGCTACGGCGGGAACACGACCTCGGTCGAGCTCGTGTCCAGGGCAGGTCAGCGGCTGCTGATCGATCTCGGGACCGGCGCGACCGAGCTCGCCAAGCAGCTGATGGGCAGCGAGTTCGGCAAGGGTCAGGGCCGGCTGCCGATCCTGCTCTCGCACACCCACCTCGATCACATCCAGGGCCTGCCGTTCTTCACGCCGTTCTTCATCAAGGGCAACGAGATCCGGATCCTCGGTGCCAAGCCGGTCGGTGGCGGCTCGCTCGAAGGCACGCTGCAGAACCAGCTCGCGCCGCACTACAGCCCGCTCAACGGCCTCGAGAACCTCGCCGCGGGTGTCTCGATCGACGAGATCACGCCCGGCCAGCGGATCGCGCTCCCGGGCTTCGACGTCAAGACGATCGCGGTGCCGCACGGAAGCATGTGGACCACCGCGTACCGGATCACCGGTGACGGCAAGACGGTGACGTACCTGTCCGACGTCGAGTATCCGGATCTCGACGCGCCGCTGCCCGAGGCGATCGAGCTGGCGAAGGACGCCGACCTCCTGATCCACGACGCGATGCACGCGGACCACGACTACGATCTGCGCCGCGGCTGGGGCCACTCACCCGCGCGTGCGGGAGTGGTCGTGGCCGAGCGCTCAGGCGCAAAGAAGCTGGCACTGTTTCACCACAGCCCCGATGCGACGGACGAGATGATCGACGAGGTCGTGCAGCGCACCTCCGCGCGTACCGCCGTCCCTGTGTTCGCGGCTGCCGAGGGGAGCTATCTAGAAGTATGACGAGTCGACCGGATCCGGAATCACTGCGCGAGCTCGGCGAGGGCGCCACCAATGCCTCGAACGCGTGGGCAGGCGCCGAGGAGTACCTGTCGCAAGGGCTCGTCGCGTGGACGCGTCGCAGCGTCGCGGACGATCAGAAGGCCGCGGTCAAGGCGGCGGTCGCCGCGTGCCGCCTCGTGATCGAGACGTACCCGACCGATGGCGCCGATGCACATGCACCGAAGCAGTACATCGACGACATGATCGCCAAGATCCAGCGGTGGGTCGACAACCCGTCGAACACGAACAAGGAGGCCGTGCGCAGCTCGCTCGACACGACGCGCCAGCTCCACGCGTGGCAGGGCCACCAGAACAGCCCGCACTTCTGGATCCTCGAGGCGGTCGATCACGCGAGCCTCTCGGTGTGGGCCGGCGAGCGCTCGAGCTACATCGTGCCGCTCGACTTCGCGACGTGCGCGGCCCGGGCGGTGGCGTGCGTGCTCCACGCGCAGCTCGTCAGCGGTGTTCCCGAGGAGGCCGCGGTCGATCAGCTGACCGGCGTGGTCCTCGTCGCGTCGAACAAGTCTCCCGACTGACGACGATCGCCGAGCTAGCGCGGGAACAGCGCGCGCTCGATGAAATCGGTGAGCGCCTTCTTGGCGCGCTCGAGACTGACCGGCGCCGGACCGACGTGCTCGGCGAGTCCGTACGCGCACTGCATCGCGCTGCCGTAGAGGACCCACGCCGATGCCTCGGGATCGGGGATCACGGAGCGCGGCACGATGGCGGTGATCAGCGCGGCGAGGCGCTTGACCGAGACGACCTCGAACGCGCGCCGGATCTCGGCGACCTCGGGATCGCGGAGCGACATCTCGAGGAAGCTGCGCGACAGCTGGGGCTTCGAGAGGACGTGCTCGAACAGCAGCGAGATCGTCTCGTTGATCGTCTCGTGGCGCGCGAGGCCGACGAACCGCGCGGGCGTCAGCCCCTCGATCGTCTCGGCGTACGCGGCGACCATCATCCTGCGGGAGATCTCGAGGTAGAGCTCGTGCTTGTCGTCGAAGTAGCGATAGAACGTGCCGACCGAGACGCCGGCGCGCTGCGCGATCTCGGGCGTACCGACGGCGTCGTAGCCGCTCTCGGCGAACAGCGCGGTCGCGGCCTCGATCAACGCGAGATAGCTGCGCCGGGAGCGGTCCTGACGAAAGTCCGGTTCCTTCGTGACCCGGAGGATCGTTTCCGGATCCCGTGCCGAGCCCCGAGACTGTGCTCGCGCACGCGAGCGTGACGCCATGATCCCACAATGCGCTTGACGTCGTTGGAAGCGCCAGTCCAAAATGAAACAAGTTTCAGTTTTCAATCGGGAGGGTCGTCATGGAATCCGCCGCCGCTACCGCTGGTCCCACGCTCACCGGACCGTCGATCGAGACGCTCGAGACGTTGCTCGACGTGACGTACACGTGGGGCTACCAGGAGACGCGGCAGAAGCTGCGCGACCTCTATGACAAGGCGGTCCGCGGCCAATGGATCTCCGACGACGTACTGCCGTGGGCGACCGACGTTGATCTCGACAAGCAGATGGCGCCCGAGCAGCTGATGCCGCTGTTTGGCTCCGACATCTACAACAAGATGACGGAGAAGGAGCGCAAGAAGCTCAACATCGAGTCGTTCTCGTGGACGCTCTCGCAGTTCCTCCATGGCGAGCAGGGCGCGCTGCTCGCGACCGCGCAGCTTGTCGACTCGTGCCAGGACCTCGACAGCAAGCTCTACGCAGCAAGCCAGGTCGTCGACGAGGCGCGCCACGTCGATGTCTACAACCGCTACGTGCACACGAAGATCGGGTTCTCGTACCCGGTCAATCCGCACCTGAAGACGCTGCTCGACATGATCCTCAAGGACAGCCGGTGGGACATGAAGTTCCTCGGCATGCAGATCATGGTCGAGGGGCTCGCGCTCGCGGCGTTCGGGATGATCCGCGCGAACACGTCCGAGCCGCTGCTCCGCGAGCTCACGTCCTACGTGATGGGCGACGAGGCGCGCCACGTCGCGTTCGGCGTGCTGTCGCTGCGCGACTACTACAAGGAACAGCCCGACAGCGTGAAGCGCGAGCGCGAGGACTTCGTGTACGAAGCCGCCCGCCTGATGCGTGACCGCTTCCTGTTCCAGGAGGTCTGGGAGAAGACCGGGCTGCCCACGAAGCAGTGCATGGAGATCGCGCTCCACAACCAGGGGCAGGTCATGTTCCGGCAGATGCTGTTCGCGAAGATCGTCCCCGCGATCAAGAAGATGGATCTGCTCTCCGACCGCCAGCGCGAGCGGTTCAAGGAGCTCGGGATCCTCCAGTTCGAGAACTGGGAGGATCCGGTATCCGCGATGTCGCAGAGCCCGACGGGCGCGACCTCTGCACGCCTGTGATGGCCGAGCGGGCGTTGGCGCGGTATCGTGCGCGGATGCTGCGCTCCTCGGTGATGGTTGCCGTCTCGGTCCTGGTCCTCGGTGCGGGCGCGTGCTCGAAGGACGAAAAGGCGGCCAAGAAGGCGCCGCCCGCGGCCACCGTGACGACCGGTACCGTCGGATCCGATGGGGTCCGCAAGATCGCGATCGAGGCCGGCAAGGACGGCTACGTCCCCGACACGATCCCCGGCAAGCCCGGCGAGAAGCTGATCCTGTCGTTCACGCGGACCCTCGAGGGTGAGTGTCTCGCCGAGCTCAAGGCGCCGGACGGCAAGCTGGTCGCCCTCCCGATGGGAACGCCGGTCGATGTCGCGGTCACCGTGCCCGAGACCGGCGAGGTGAAGTTTGCGTGCGGGATGGACATGTACAGCGGCAAGATCGTCGCCGCGAAGTCGTGACCGCTACTTCAAGCGAAAGCTGACGACGAAGCAGGCGGCGGTCGGCGTGCCGCTGACCTGGTAAGGCGCGTACCTCCAGTCGTTGATCGCCCGCGTGATGTCCGCGGCCACCCGGCTGTCGAGCTTGGTGATCACGGCGACGGACGTGACGCGACCGAGGTGGTTGATGCACACCTTCGAGGCGACCGAGGACGGCAGGTCCGCGTGCTTGTGCTGGCTGATCGCGGGCTGGCTGCCGGAGATCCTGGTGACCGCGCTCGGCGGGACCGTGAGCGGACCGGCCGGCTTCGCCGGCGCGGTCGGGGGCGCGATCGCGATCGGTGCGGGTGCCGTCACCGCGGGCTTCGCCGGAGCGGGCTTCGCGATCGCGGGCGGCGGTGGCGCGGAGGGCGGCGGGGTCGGAGGCAGGCTCGGCTCCGCCGACGGAGCGGGCCCCGGCGTGGGCTCGGGCACGACGGGCTGCACGGTCGCTGGCTCGGTCGAGATGGGCGCGGCGGTGCGGCGACGCTCCTGCCGCTGCGCACGCTCGCGCTGCTTCTCGGCGTCCATCGATGGGCTCAGCTCGTAGTTGACGTTCGCCTGCGCGACGAGGTCCTGCTTCCACACCTCGACGCCGTCCTGGCGCAGCACGATCGAGTGCGGACCGATCGGCAACGGCATCTTGATCGGCGTCCTCTGCGGCAGGAGCTTGCCATCGAGCACGACGTCGAGGCCCGGGGGTGTCGACGTCAGGATCAGCGCCGCATCGGCGGTCGCCGAGGCGCCGGACAGCGGTTCGAGGACGACGCGGAGGACCTGGGTCTCGTTCGCGGACAGCTCGAGCCCGGCCATCATCCACGAGCTGTACCCGGTCCGGACGATCTGGATCTGGTAGGCACCCGGGGCGAGCTCGGTCACCCACGGTGATCCCGCGTGAGCGAGCGCGCCGTCGATCCAGACCTCGGCATCCGGCGGCTCGAGGTTGAACTTCACGGTGCCGAGCTTCTTTGGCGCGCGCGGTGCGGGCGCGACGGTGGGCTCGGGGGTGGTGACCACGCGGTCCGCGCCGCGCGTGATGAACAGCGTGACGGCCGTCGCGATCGCGCCCGCGGCGAAGATCGCGGCCATGATGATCCAGGTCTTGTTCGGCCCCTTGCGCTGGCGATCGACGATTCCCTTGCCGATGGTCGGCCGTGAGATCCGCGGACGACTGTCGCGCGTCAGGGTGGCTGCGGCATCGTCGGCAGGCAGGGCCGTCCGTGCCCGCGCCGGCGAGATTCCCTGCCTGGTGCGGACGATCTTGACCGGCTGCCCCATCGGGGGCGGGGCGGTGTCCTTGAACCGCACGACCGGCTCGGGCGCATGCGGAACGGCAGGCACCACCGGCATCCCGGTCGGCTGCGTATCGACAGCCTGCGGCGCCAGCACCGTCTCGCTGTCGTCGTCGATGTCGATCCCGTCGAGCAGCCCCCGGCCCTCGGGCTCGGTCGTCTGGGTCGGGTAGCGCTGGCTGACCCGATGGCCCGGGGACGCCGCGGCGGGTGTGTGACCGGGCTCGGTCGCGAACCGCGAGCGCACGCCGTGGCTCGGCGTCGACGGCGGGATGTCATCGAGCTCGGGCGCGGCGCCGAACTGCTTGCCCGAAACGTCAGGTACATCCTCGAGCAACACCGCGCCGGCCTCGGACCGCTCCTCGCCGCCACCCCACGCGATCTCCACCGCCTCGTCGTCCTCGCGGAACGGTAGCGGCGTCGGGTGACGGGGCCCGACCGGCGTCTTCATGTCCATGACGACGCTGTTCGTTCCCTCGCTCGCGCCGAACCCGCCGGTGGGCACCTCGAGCGAGAACGCGAAGTCGACCCACGCCGCGATGTCGCGATTCGTCGTCTGCAGGTCGTACGTCTTGCGCAGCACCAGCAGCGCGTCACGGATCTCGGTGGCGGACGAGTACCGCTGGTCCGGATCCCGCGCGAGCGCCTTCAG
Source organism: Myxococcales bacterium (assembly GCA_028287135.1). Taxonomy (GTDB): domain Bacteria; phylum Myxococcota_A; class Polyangia; order Haliangiales; family Haliangiaceae; genus JABFXX01. The sequence continues at coordinate 50,040 of JAQBQE010000026.1, read as the reverse complement.
CACGATCGCATCGAGCTCGGGCGGGCAACCCTGGTTGAACGTCGACGGCGGCATGATGTCGCCGCGCTGGACCTTCAGCAGCGTCTGGTACTCGTTCTTGCTCGCGAACAACGGCCGCGCCGTCAGCAGCTCGTGCGCGATCACGCCGCACGCGAACAGATCACTGCGGGCGTCGAGGTCCTTGCCCGAGATGGCCTCCGGGGCCATGTATGCGAGCTTGCCCTTGACCCGCCCGGTCTGGGTGCGGAGCTGCGACGACTGCGCCTTCGCGATCCCGAAATCGATCACCTTGACGTGACCGGCGCGGGTCACGATCACGTTCGACGGCGAGACGTCGCGATGCACGAGCATCAGCGGCTGCCCACGATCGTCGGACTTGGTGTGCGCGTACTCGAGCGCGTCGCACAGCTGCAGGAGGAGCCCGACGGTGACGTTGACCGGCGGCGGCCCGGTGACCTTGCGAGCGTGGCGAAGGATCCGACGGATGTCCTTGCCGTCGATGTACTCCATCGAGATGAAGTACTCGGTGCCCACGCGGCCGAGCTCGAAGATGTGGACGATGTTGACGTGGTTGAGCAGCGACGCGAGCTTGGCCTCGCGAACGAACGCCTTGATGAAGCTCGCGTCCTCCGCCAGGTGCGGCAGCAGGCGCTTGAGCGCGACCATCCGCTCGAAGCCCTCGATGCCGCGCTCGAGCGCGCGATGCACGGTGGCCATTCCGCCCACGCCGAGACGCTCGTACACGAGGTACGGCCCGAACTGCTCCTCTGCGTCCAGTTCCGCGCCCATCTCCCCGGTGCTTTAGCGTCGCACGGGTGCCGGCGTGGCGACACTCCCAATCTGTCCAGAAGTTACGCGGCGTTCGACGGGGTCACGCGCCGGTCATCGCTCGTCGGGGGTCTCGAGATCCATGGTCAGGGCGTGGATCGGGCCCTTCATCTCGTCGGCGAGCACGGACATCACCAGCCGGTGGCGCTGGATCAGCGGCATCCCCGCGAACCGCGCGGACACGATCCGGGCCTGCCAGTGATCCTCGGTCCCGGTGAGATCCTTCATCTCGACCACCGCGTCGGGGAGGGCGGCGCGGATCTTCTCGACGATCGCCTCGGCCTTCACGCCGGCGCTCCTGCCACCCCGAGCTCCTTGCCGACGGCCGCGAACGCGGTGAGTGCGCGATCGACGTCCTCGGTCGAGTGTGCCGCCGATAGCTGGACGCGGATCCGCGCCTTGCCCTTGGGGACGACCGGGAACGCAAACCCGATCACGTAGATCCCGTGACCGAGCAGGCGCTGCGCCATGTCGACCGCGACCTTGGCATCGCCGAGCATCACCGGGACGATCGGATGCGTGCCCTCGCGGATCGGGATCCCCGCCGCCTTCATGCCGGTGCGGAATCGCTGCGTGTTCTCCTCGAGCTTGTCGCGGAGCGCGGTCGACTCGCTGATCAACGAGATCGCCTCGATCGAGCCGGCGACGATCGGCGGCGCGAGGGTGTTCGAGAACAGATACGGGCGCGAGCGGTTGCGAAGCAGATCGATGATCTCCTTCTTGCCCGACGTGAATCCGCCGGACGCGCCGCCGAGGGCCTTGCCGAGGGTCGACGTGTAGACATCGATCCGGCTCATCACCCCGCGCAGCTCCGGGCTGCCGCGCCCGGTCTTGCCGACGAAGCCGGTCGCGTGGCTGTCGTCGACCATCACGAGCGCGCCGTACTTCTCCGCGAGATCGCAGATCACGTCGAGGCGCGCGATGTCTCCATCCATCGAGAACACGCCGTCGGTCGCGATCATCCGCAGCCGCTTGCCCTGGGTCGCCTTGAGCTTGGCCTCGAGATCGTCGAGGTCATCGTGCTCGTAGCGATGGCGCTCGGCCTTGCACAGGCGGATGCCGTCGATGATCGATGCATGGTTGAGCGCGTCGGAGATGATCGCGTCCTCCTCGCCGAGCAGCGTCTCGAACAGGCCGCCGTTGGCGTCGAAGCACGAGCCGTAGAGGATCGTGTCCTCGGTCGACAGGAACGTCGAGACACTCGCCTCGAGCTCCTTGTGCTTGTCCTGCGTGCCGCAGATGAAGCGGACGCTCGACAGACCGTAGCCGCGATCCTCGAGCGCCTTGCGCGCCGCTGCGATCACGCGCGGGTGACTCGACAGCCCGAGGTAGTTGTTGGCGCAGAAGTTCACGACCTCCTTGCCGTTGGTCTGGATGTGCGCGGCTTGTGGCGACGTGATCGTGCGCTCGTGCTTCCACAGGCCCGCGCTCTCGATCTCGGCGAGGGTCTGAGCGAACACCGACTTGGCTTGCGTGTACATGACGGGCTCCTAATGGGTCGACAGGATCGCGCCGAGCTCGAGCATCCGACGAACGCGAGGCACGAGGTCATCGGTCATCGCATCGAGGTCGTACTTCGGCTTCCAGCCCCAGTCGCGGCGCGCGGCGCTGTCGTCGAGCGACTTCGGCCACGAGTCGAGGATCGACTGGCGGCGGGGATCGGGTGAGTAGGTGAACTTCGCTTCGGGGATCGCGCGCTGCACGCTGGCTGCGATCTCGTCGGCGCGCGGTGAGAACGCGGCGATGTTGTAGATGCTGCGGGTCAGTCGCTCGCGGTCGGCCATCGCGAGCTCGAGCAGCGCGCGCACGCCGTCGGGCATGTACATCAGCGGGATCCGGGTGTCGTTGCGGGCGAACGCGTCGTAGCCGCCCTTGCGCACCGCATCGACGTACATGAACAGCGCGTAGTCACTCGAGCCGCCGCCGGGCATCGCCGCGGAGATCAGGCCGGGGAACCGCACGCCGCGGCAGTCGACGTTGAACTTCTTCGTGTAGTAGGCGCACAGCAGCTCGCCGGCCACCTTGGTGACGCCGTACATCGTCGTCGGATGCAGCGCGACGTCATCGGGCGTCGGATCCGGCAACGGCCCGCTCGGCGGAGGACCGAACACCGCGATGCTCGAGGTGAAGATCAGGCGTGACACGCCGGCCTTGCGGCACGCTTCGAGCACGTTCCACGTTCCGGTCTGGTTGACGTCATACGCGAGCTTCGGATCCTTCTCGCCCCGCGCGCTGAGGATCGCTGCGAGGTGGAACACGAGGTCGGGCTTGACCTTCTCGAACAGCGCCTCGGTGGCGGCAGCGTCGGTGACGTCGAGGCCCAGCCATGCAGCCCCGCTCGCATGCGCGTGGCTCGGAGGCCGGGGAGCGAGGTCGGTCGAGGTGACGGAGTGACCAGCAGCGGAGAGTGAGCCGATCAGATCGTGGCCGATCTGGCCGCCGGCACCCGTGAGCAGGATCTTCATGCGGGGCGCACTATGCCACGAACGTTCAGTGGCTCGCGTCTCCCGCGATCACGACACAGGGATTCGTGTAGGTCATCGTCGTGCCGACCAGCAGCGGATTCTGCGGCTCGCCTTCCTGGTTGACGCCGCCTCCCCACACGTACGGCGAGTCCGAGAACGCGAGAAATACGCACATCTCCTGGTTCCCGACGCCCCAGCGCACGACCTCCGCGCGCGGGTTCGTGTAGTCGCAGGACATCCGCAGCCTGGTGTAGCCGGTCATGTCGAACAGCGGATCGAGGGGGCCGCCGAGCACGTCACCGACGTTGTTCTCGGTCGAGTAGATCGTCGTTGCATCGCCGTCCGGCGTGACGGCCTCGAGCGTGAGCCGGGTCGCGAGGTCGTGGTAGTGCGCGAGCGCGTAGTAGATCTTGAAGTCCGGATCGCGGCCGAAGATGACGTTGTGACGCTCGCGGAGGTCGCACTCGACGGTGAATCGCGAGCTCATGTTCGCGGGCAGCGCGAGCGCCTGGTTCTGGAACGAGATGCCGGCGAGGACCTTCGTCACATCGCTCTCGAGGATCGGCGTGAGCTTGATGTCCGGGGTGATCGTCAGCGGCTGATCGGTCGGGTTCAGCAGGTGGATCTGCGCGACGATCTTCGAGCGCGGCGGGATCCTGATCACCGCGCCAGCGGGGAACGCCTGGATCTCGTGAGGTGCCTGCGTCGACTGCGCGAACAGCACGCCGCCGAGGATGCCCGCCGTGGCCTCGTTGTAGTTGCGGTCCTTGCACGTGTACGTGCCGTCGTCGCCCGCGAACACGTGCTCGGGAACGAACAGCCAGTTCGAGTGATGGAAACCGGGACCGGTCGTCAGCTCGACGGCGTTGATGAACAGGTAGTCGTCGTTGTTCAGCGAGATCTGGACGCAGTCGCCGTCGACCTCTTCGCCCGGAGCGACCTCGAACGGCCCGAACCCGTACGCGCGAACCGCCGTCGGATCCTCGATGGGGCCATCGCTTCCGCACGCCGCGCAGAGACCTCCGACGGCGACGAGGAGCGCGATGTCGAACGTTGAGATGACGACTTTCATATCGGGTTCGGCGAGACCCGCCAATCCCGTCGAGTGTGACACGTGGATGACAGCCGTCGCGTCAGATCCGGATGCCCCGGGCCTCGAACCGCGGGCGGTAATCCCGCTCGATCGTCCGCGCGAGGATCTCCGCGTAGTCGCGGGGCGGCGCGAGGCCCCACGCGCGCTCGCCGTCCGTGATCGCACCGTCGTCGGTGGCGACCGCGTCGTTACCGGTGCCGTACGTGGCCTCGAGCTGCGCGAACATCGCCGGCAGCGCAGCCTCCACGATCGCCGGCACCTCGTCGGCGAGGGGCGTCGAGAGGAGCCAGTCGAGCAGGTCCCAGCCGAAGTCGCGGTGGCGGACCTCGTCGCGGAGGATCCGATCGAGCGCGTCGCGCGCGAGCGGCTCGGTGCAGCGTTCGCGCAGGTGCTTGAACAGCGGCACGGCGATGGTCTCGCCGAGGCAGAACACCCGGACCGCGATCCGCAGGATGTCGAGCTCGAGCGGCTCCGACGAGCGAGCAAGGCCCAGCTGCTCGCGATCGATCGCGGGCGGCCGCGTCCCGCCGACGGCGACGTAGACCTCGTGGCTCATCCGCGAGTGAACGAGCTCGTCGGCGACGATCGCGAGGCCCGCCTCGATCAGATCGGGGGGCGCGCCGGCCTGGATCAACCACAGCACGAGGTGCTGCGTGACCGCCGCGGACGTGTACTCGGCCGCGATCCGCGCGCGCCATTCCTCGCGAACGCGGAGGGTCGTCACTGCGGGCAGGTCACCTTCTGCGGCGGGGGCGGATTGCACATCGCGCCCGGCGGGCACTTCGGCGGCGGCGCCTTGTTGACGACCTGGCAGGCGTTGCTGCCAGCGAACTGCACGACCTCGATCGCGCCATCCGTCGTCATGAAGGTCGGGCAGGTGTACGCGACCGGCGGCGGTGGGTTGCACGTCGGCATCGGCTGGCCGGGCTTGCCCTTCGGGCACGAGACCACGACGTGCGCCTTGCACGTCCCATCCGACCGCATCACCGTCCACGTTCGATCGGACTTCGCGACCGGCGCCGGCGCTGGCGTCTGCTGAACCGGCTGCTGCCCCTGCGGGCGCTCGGTCGCATGCGTCGGCATCGCGGGACGCGGCTGGGTGGGCTGCGACGCCTGCACCGGTGGTGGACCCTGCGGGCGCTCGGTCGCGTGGGTCGGCATCGACGTGTGGGGCTGCGACGGCTGCTCCTCGCCCTGGCTCGGGCGCGGCGGGTTGCTGTGCGTCAGCACCGCCTGCTCCTGCGGCGCGGGTCCGTCACCGCGGGTGTGCGTCGGCGCTGGAGCAGGCGTCCGCGTCTGGACGTAGCAGCCTGCGACGGGCAGCGATGCGGCGAGGGTGACGACGAAGGGGCTCGCGAACGAGCGACGGGGAGAGCGTGCAGCCATCCCGGGACCCTATCATCGAACGCTCAGCGTTCGAGCCAAGCGGGCCTCGCTCGTGCCGACCAGCTTCGGCTGGTACTGCTCGATCGCGGCGAACGTCTCGACGGTCGCGGAGAACATCCACAGCATGAGGTCGACATCCTGCGACAGGACACCTTCGAGCTGCGCATCGTGGACCCACTGCGCGTGCATCTCGACGATGCTGATCGGCAGGCCCCTGTACTTGTCGAGCGGGCGCGTCTGGCCGTCGAGCGGCCTCGGGGTCCCATACTGTGACTCCGCACGGGCCGGTGGGCTCCACCACCCGAGCGCGACCATCCCGATCGCAGCAGCCAGCCTCACGCTCATCTCCCCGGCGTGACACGGCAGGGCGATCGGCCACGGGGGCGAGGTCCGCCATATTCAGCCGGAATCGCAACGATGCCACCGTGGTACGCTCGACCCTGTGAGTCGGGACGCAGCGTCGAGACTGACCGCGCTGATCGAGCGCGGGGAGGGCGACCTCGAGACGATCGCGATGTCGCGAGGCGAGGGGGATGCACTCGCGATCGAGGTCGGCGGTGAGCTCGGTCTGCGCTGGCGGATCGCGGTCGTCCGCTCGGTGATGAAGGATCCACCCGACGGTGATGCGGTCCGCGAGCTGTACGGAGAGCTCGTCGACCGCTATCGCGACGATCCGGATCGGCTCGTGCTGCTGAAGCCGATCGGGGACGAGATCCGCCGCCTCGAAGCTGCGGGTCTGCTGCCGAGCGTGATGGTCGCGCGCAGCGATCGCCGCAAGAAACACTGAGCGGCGTCGCGGTCAGGGCGCCGGCGCAGCCGTGGCGATCCGTGCGCTGATCTCTGCGACGACGGCATCGAACACCTGCTGCAGTGCCTCCGCACGGCGCCGCGCGGCGCGCTTGAAGATCGCGCGGGTGCCGAGGAACACGGTGCCGAGCCAGCCGACGAGTGCGACCGGGATCAGGACCGGGACCGAGAGCAGGGCCATCACCGGCACGAACGCGGTGCCGCCGCCGACCCCGCCGCCGATCCCGCCGTAGAGACCACCAGCGAGCTGGCCGAGCCTGTCGGTGGCGACCAGGGTGGTGCGCCCGTCCTTGACGCTCACCGTGATCACGGTGAACGGGCCCATCGAACGCTCGTTCGAGCCCGCCGACCAGGTCATCGAGGACCGCAGGAGCTCGGTGCGGCCCGCGCTTCGCGTGACGGCGCGGATCACCTCGAGGAGGTCCTCGAACGCATCGCGAGGGAATTCCCCGGTGAACGTCCGCGTCAGGGCAAGCTCCATCGGAGCGCCGTACCAGGGCAGCTTGTCGGGGGCCGCGCTGCCGCTCCGCGCCAGGGACGTGCTGCTGGACAGCACGAGGGCCTGGGACCGCCGCCCCTCGAGCTCGGCGATCTGCTGGTTGGCACGCGCGAGCTCTGCCTCGAGCGCGGCGATGCGCGCGCGGTCGGCATCGCGGTCGTCGCGAAAGCTCATGGTCCCGACTCTACTCCCGTGGGGGCGTGGCCGTGCTATCTAGCGCACCCGTCATGAGTCTGGTCGTCCTCGACGAGGTCACCCTGTTCTTCGCCGATCGCATGATCTTTGGCGGGGCGTCGCTGCGCCTCGGCAACGGTGATCGGATCGGGCTGATCGGCCCCAACGGCTCGGGCAAGACCACGCTGCTCAAGATCATCGCCGGCGATCAGGTCGTCGACGACGGCAACGTCACGCGCGCCAACGGGGTCCGGATCGGCTGGCTGCCGCAGGACATCTCGATCTCCGGCGGTCGGTCGCTGATCGACATGATCCTGTCGAGCGTGCCGGGTCGCAAGGAGCTCGACGAGCGGCTCGCGGCGGCGGAGACCGCGCTCGAGGCCGCGAGCCTGAACGAGAACACCGACGACGACACGATGATGGACCTCGCGGCGGACGTCGCCGAGCTCCACGAGCGGATCGACCACTTCGAGCGGTTCTTCGGCGAGCACGAGGCGCTCGCGATCCTCGCCGGTCTCGGGTTTGGCCCGGGCGACGAGAAGCGCGATATCGGCGAGCTCTCGGGCGGCTGGAAGATGCGTGGCGTGCTCGCGGGCCTGCTGTTCCAGCGCCCCGACGTGCTGCTGCTCGACGAACCGACCAACCACCTCGACATGCCGTCGGTCGCGTGGTTCTCCGATTTTCTCAAGAAGTGGAATCGCTGCTTCATCCTGATCAGCCACGATCGCGAGTTCCTCAACGAGCAGATCGCGAAGGTCGTCAGCATCGAGCCCGAGGGCATCCGCACGTACCCGGGCAACTACGAGAAGTACGTCGAGCAGCGCGCGGAGGAGGAGACCATCCTCAGCGGGCGCGCGAAGAACCTCGCCAAGGAGCGCGAGCGGCTGACCGACTTCATCAACCGGTTCCGCGCGCAGGCGAACAAGGCCAAGGCCGTTCAGTCGCGCGTGAAGTTCCTCGAGAAGATGGAGTCGGTCGAGACCTACGAGCGGCGCCAGGTGATGCGGTTCTCGTTCCCTGCGACCGATCGAACCGTCGCGGAGCCGATCAAGATCGAGGGCCTGAAGAAGGCGTACGGCGATCACGTGGTGTTCCCCGGGATCGATCTGACCGTCCGCCGCGGCGAGAAGATCGGGATCATCGGCGTCAACGGCGCCGGCAAGACGACGCTGCTGCGGATGATCGCCGGCGAGCTCCCGCACGATGCCGGCACGATCAAGATGGGGTCCGACGTCAAGGTCGGCTACTACGCCCAGCACCACGCGGACACCCTCGACCTCAACTCGACGGTGCTCGAGGTCGTGCAGCGCGCGTCGCCGGATACGCCGCCCGCGCGGGTTCGTTCGATCCTGGGCTCGTTCATGTTCTCCGGCGACGACACCGACAAGCCGATCAAGGTGCTGTCGGGTGGCGAGAAGGCGCGCGTCGCGCTCGCTCGGCTGCTGGTCAAGCCCGGCAACCTGATGCTGATGGATGAGCCCACCAACCACCTCGACCTCGCCTCGTCCGAGAGCCTGACCGCCTCGCTCGGCACGTACGACGGCACGCTCGTGTTCGTCAGCCACAACCGGAGCCTGATCCGCGCGCTCGCCACCAAGATCTGGAACGTCGACGACCAGAAGGTCGAGATCTACCCGGGCACCCTCGACGAGTACATGTACTCGATGGCGCAGCGCCGCCAGGCGATCGCGGTCGAGGGCAAGGGCGGCCCGAAGCGAGACCCGCGCGGCAAGACCCCGACCGTCCAGCCGGTGGCCAAGACCCGCGAGGACGACAAGGCCCGGAAGCGGCGCGAGGCCGAGGAGCGCCAGAAGAAGGGCAACAAGGTCGGGCCGCTCGAGAAGACCGTGGCCCAGCTCGAGGAGCGGATCGCCGTCCTCGAGGCCGAGCAGAAGATGCGGTCGACCGAGCTCGCCGATCCCTCCGTGTACGAGGATGCCGCACGTCGGAACAAGCTGCTGGCGGACTTCCAGGGCGGCGCGGACAAGCTCGAGGAGCTGACCACGCGGTGGGAGGCCTCGATGGCGCAGCTCGAGACGGCCCGCCGTCAGCTCGCACAGGACGAGTGAGCTTGTTGTAGACTGGTACCGTGGATCTCAGCGGCCAGACGATCGACGGCAAGTACCAGCTCGTTTCGATCGCCGGTGAGGGCGGCATGGCGACGGTCTACAAGGGCTTCATCCGCGGTGCGGCTGGGTTCCAGCGCTCCGTCGCGGTCAAGCACATCCGGCCCGAGTTCCGGGCGCTCAAGAACTACGTCGACATGTTCGTCGAGGAGGCGCGGGTCGGCTCCGAGCTCGCGCATCCGAACATCGTCCAGGTCCACGACTTCTGTGCCGAGGCCGGCTCGTACTTCCTGATCATGGAGTGGGTCGACGGCATCGACCTCGGTGGCTTCATCAAGAGCTATCGCGATCAGCAGAAGCTCGTGCCGTGGCCGCTCGCGGTGGCCGTCGGGATCGGTACGCTGCGCGGGCTGGGCGCCGCACACGACCGCGTCAGCGCCGATGGCACGCCAGCGCCGGTGATCCATCGCGACATCTCCCCGCACAACGTGCTGCTCGGCATCAACGGCGTCGTCAAGCTGTCGGACTTCGGGCTCGCCAAGGCACGTGACCGGATGGCGAGCATGACCGCGCCGGGCACCGTGAAGGGCAAGCTGTCGTACCTCGCCCCCGAGGTCGCCTTCGGCAAGCCGAACTCGGTGCAGTCGGATCTGTTCGGCGTCGGCAACATCCTGTGGGAGACGCTGACTGGCGAGCGGCTGTTCGACGGCAAGACCGACGTCGAGATCTTCAAGAAGATCCGGACCTGCGCGGTCCCCGCGATCTCGGATCGCCGCAACGATGTCCCGGCCGCGCTGATCGCGGTGCTCGACATGGCGCTCGCGGCCGATCCCGCCAACCGCTACGGCAGTGCCGACGAGTTCGCGCATGCCCTCGGTCAGGTGATGAAGCAGGCAGTCGGCGTCAACGCCGCCACCGCGCTCGGGCAGGCGGTGTCGGCCGCACGCAAGCAGCTCAAGGACGACGAGGACGACAACCTGTCGACGACCGAGCGCGCGGCCGGCAACTCGCGAGACATCGAGTTCTCGACCGCCGACATCGGCGTCGAGCCGGTCGAGCTCACGCAGCGCGCGACCAGCCAGCAGCTGACGACTCCGAACATCAAGCGCCAGCCGACGCCGCCGCCGGTCCCGCCCGACAAGAAGAAATAATCGAACCGATGCGACGCGCCGTCCTCGTGCTGCTGTTCTGCATGGTCGCTTGCGACGCCCGCAACGGCACGTACCTCGAGGTCGCCGGCACCGCGCAGGGGGTCGAGTTCGATCGCGTCGAGTTCTTCTTCGGAACGGCGGTCGGCACCAGCGTCCCGTTCACGCCCGAACATCCGTTCCAGCAGGTCACGCCGAGCGGCCGCGACAAGGTGGCCAAGCGGCGCTATGTGACGAGCGACAACCAGCACGGGCTCGAGCGCGGCATGTCGCTCACGTACTACCTCGATCCCGATCCCGAGAATGCCGAGCCGACGTATGTGCTCGCGCTCGCCTACCTCGGTGACCAGGCCGTCGGCATCGCGGAGGTCGATGGCCTCGAGCTGCGCGACGACGGCAGGTATGTCTACGACCTGACGTTGACCCCGATCGCTTCCGAGGACGTCGAGCGGTGGGGCTCCGTGGATGCGGACGCCACCGACTGCGTGCGGTGGACGCGGATCCGCGAGGAGGGCAAGGGACCGAGCACCTACGCGGTGGTGCGCGGAGACGATCGTGATTGTGATGACTCGCCCGAGACCGCGGACTGCGACGATCTCAACTACTGCGAACCGGACAGCGAGGTGCCGTGCACCGGTCGGGATGTCGAGCTGTGTGTCACGGACAGCTGCGATGTCGGACGGTGCGTGAGCGGGACCGCTGCGAACGGCAATCGGAAGACGTGCTCGCAGGACCTCTGCTATCCGCAGCAGTTCTGCACCAACTCCTCCGGCGGCTGTGACGCCGAGGGTGACCTCCATACCTTCGAGGCGTGCGCGGCGGATCGGTCCGACGATCACCTCGAGGTCTTCATCCCGGTCAGGGACATCACGCCCGGCATCGGCGCGATGTGCACCAATCCGTTCCAGTTCACCATCGGGCTGCCGACCGGATGTCTCGATCCGATGATCGAGGCTCCGGCGATGGGCATGACCGACGAATTTCGGTACTTCGTCGCCAGGGCCAATGAGTCGACGTGCACGATCAAGATCGAGGCGAGCGTACAGCCCCTCGTGGTGCCGCAGACGACCCACCTCTTGATCTCGGTCGCTGATCCGACGAATCCGCAGCGACGGCAGACGATCGTCGTCGGGATCCAGCCCGAGAACATCATGCCCACGGGATGCGCCACGACGGCGACGGTGCGCATCAAGCAGCCGCAGATCGCCGGCGGCGGCGTCGGGCTCTGCGACTAGCTCGCGGCTTCGACGGCCTTGACCTGGAACACGCTGCGGTCGTCGAGGCGGATCGCGGACAGGGACTTGCCCCACACGCATCCGGTGTCGATGCCGAGGTGACGCGCTCCGATGTCGAGGCCGAGCGCGGCCCAGTGGCCGAACACGATGGTGTGCGTCGCCCACGCGGGATCCGGCATCGCGAACCACGGCACGCATCCGGGCGGTGCCTGCGACGGTGGCCCGTCGAAGTCGGGCTCGATGCGACCGTCGGGCCGGCACGTCCGCACGCGGACGAGGTAGGCGAGGATCGCGCGCCACCGATCACCGCCACCGAGCCGTGGATCCCAGCGCGGGATCGAACCGTTGAGGGTCTGTGCCAGGAACGCGCGCCAGCCCGGCCCGCGCAGCTCGTGCTCGATCTCGGCGGCACGGGCGCGCGCATCGGCCACCGTCCACTGCGGGTGCAGACCCGCGTGGACCATGCCGAACGCTGCATCGTGATGGAACAGCGGCCGGTGCCGGAGCCAGTCGAGCAGGCGGTCGGAATCGGGCGCCGCGAGCACCTCGTCGAGCGTGTCGCGCTTCTTCTCGCCGGCAGCGCCGGCTGCGCGCGCCAGGAGGTGGAGGTCGTGGTTGCCGAGGACGCAGGTCACGGTCGTGCCCATGCCGTGGGCCCAGCGCAGGACGTCGAGCGAGCGCGGGCCGCGGTTCACGAGGTCTCCGACCAGCCAGATCTGATCGCGGGCCGGCGAGAAGTCGATCAGGCCGAGCAGCCGCTCGAGGCTCGCCATGCAGCCCTGGACATCGCCGATCGCATACCGAGCCACGTCCCTTCCTACCACGCGAGGCTGGAAGGGAAACATCGCACCCGGGCGGGGCGCGCAGCGACGGTCAGATCGTGATCGTCGGGGTCACGAAGCCCGCACGGCACGAACCGATCTTGAGCTTGAGCACGCCCGTGCCGCGCACCAGGTAGCTCGCCCATGCGGCGTGGGTGGTCCCGCGCGTACCGGGATAGGCCGGAAGATTCTGCCCGGTGTGCAGACCGTGGCCCCAGCCGTCGAGGTGCCCGAGCACCTGGTGCAGCTCACTGCGATCGACGAGCTCGCAGCCCTCGGCGGTCGCCGTCGCGTACAGCGGCTCGTTAAACTCGAGCTTCTTCGCGGACGGGATGCCGTAGGTGCCGAGATAGCCGTCGTTGACCACCTCGACCTCGACCCGCGTCAGGCCACCCGTGAGCTCGTGGCGCTGGATCCGGCCGATGTGGAGGTGCGGCGCGAGAGCGGCGACGCGGAGGAACACCTGCGCCTGGGTGGCGCACATCGCAGGGAGCTCGTGCAGCGGCGGGTTCCAGATCCCGACGCGCGGATCGATGCCACCGATCTCGACCTTGCCGAGCTGAGGGTGATCGAACGGTCGCCATGGCGGGAACGAGCGGCCGTCGTTCTCGTCGCGATCCCACCACGCGAGCTTGATGACATCGGCGCGCGACACCCGCTCGTAGTACTGCGCGAACTTCGGCGGGCGCTCCATGCCGAGCCGCTTGAACAGATCCCACAGCTCGATGACGTACGCGATCGCGCCGCGCTGGTTGTACGCGTAGTCGGTCAGGTCACCGCGCAGCGGCTTGTCGGGCTCGTAGAGGAACTCCTCGTGGCCCGACACCGTCGGATAGCCGGTGTGCTCGGTCATCCACGCCTCGACCTGACGGAACACCGCGAGGTCCTCCTGATCCATCTTCGAGTCGGGCGCGTGACCGAGCGGTCGGATCAGCACGCCGCCGAACGTGTGGAAGTCGAGCCACGCGAAGATCTCCGGATGCGCGGTCGCGAACTCGACGATGCCGCGCGCCTCGGGCTCGCTGGTCGCGAACGCACCGGCACCGATCTGCTCGTGAGAGGGCGCCCACGACCACGGGAAGTTCCGGTTGAGATCGATCGGGTTATCGCCGAGGAAGTTCGGTGACGGGATGTGCTTGCCGTCGAAGTGCTCGATCGTGCCCTCGGGGAACACCTTGTAGTACGGCCCCTCGTCCTCGATCGTCCGTTCGACGAGCAGGCCTGGGAACTCGGCGGCCTCGACCAGCTCGCCACCTGGATCACGCACGCGCATCGCGAGCGCGATCCCGTCACCGTCGATGTCGCCGACGAGCCAGCGCGGCTTGCCACGCTCGACGCGTTCGTCACGGGGGACGCTGCGCAGCGAGCGACCACTGCGCAGGACGTGCTCGGCGCCGTCGGGCGAGATCCGGGGCACGACATAGAACAGGACGTCGCGCAGCCGCGCCGCGATCGGATCCGGGAGGTCGCTCGCCGTCGGTTCGACATGGAGCCGGATCACGTCCTCGGCGATCGCGAGCGCGCAGCTCGAGCCGGCGAGCTCGGCCGCATGCATGTTGCCGTCGACCCAGACCGCGGGACGGATCCGGGTCGGCTCGGGGCCGATCGTCAGGAGCCAGACGTCGCGGCCCTCGGGAGTACGAGCGATCGAGCTCAGCCGGCACAGGTCGGGGTAGGCCTCGACCCAGGCCCGCAGCTGGGCGGTCAGGCGCTCGTGGTCGAGGTAGGCGCGACGGAACCCCAGGGACAGGTCGGCAGGGGCGGGCGGCATGGGTGACGGACGTTACACCGTGAACAAACGAGCTGCTGGCACCGTTCAACTCTCAATCCATACTGGAGGAGCCTCCATGCTGACCTTTGACTCCCTTCCACAGGCACGCGTCGTTCGCTCGAAGGGTCAGCTGATGGCGCCGCCGCCGTCACCACCGGCTCCGCGCAGCGAGATCGCACAGAAGCTGTACGAGGGCCTCGCGGTCGCGGTCGGGCTATGGCCGCTGACCGCCGTGATGCTGCTCGGGTTCGGACTGCTGATCCTGACCGGCATGTACGGCTCGCCCTAGTCCGAATGCTGGACGTGCACGTGCCACGTGCACGTGCACCTCCACGGTCACCGGCACAGCTTGCACAGCATGCCTACCACGCGGACCAGGAGCTGCTTGGCGGCAACGAGCTCGGCCTCTGGCACCGCGCCGATCCGTCTGACACATCGATGATCGCGCCGCATTCCATGTCCTCGCCACGCGCGATTGCGTAGCGGTTGCTTCGGTCGGCGTCGCTGGTTGTCCGGGCAGCTGCCGCGATGTTCAGCGGCACATGGACGGTGAGCTTTTCGTGTCGGGCATTCGGCACCTATCGGCCGAGCCGACCGGCGGTTACCCGCCGTGTACGTGTACGAGCACGTGACACGTGGCACGTGCACGCTACGTGAGTGGCATTTGTCTCAGTCGTCGAGGGGCATCGCGCGCAGCGTCTTCGGCAGCTCGAGCAGGCTCTCCGTCGGTGAGCCCACGAGCATCGCCGGGCTCATGTTGGTCAGCCCCCACGGCTCGACCGTGCCCGACGTGACGGCGAATGCGCCGTTGTCGATCCGACCAACGACGCCAAACCCCGAGCGCATGGGGACCCGCGCGGTCTCGATCACGAGCTCGGGCAGGTGACTGACGTCGATCTCCACGAGGCCGCGCTCGCACGTGATCACGAGCCGGTACTGCAGCACGCGGCGCTCGACGAGCAGGATGTTGCCGAGCTCGGAGCTGAACACCTCGGTCCAGCCCTCGGTCGGGCTGCCGTGCTGAGCGAGCGCCTGGAACTCGAGGTGATAGAGCTTCGTGCTGTCGATCTTGCGGGCGAGGATCCCGTTCGAGGTCACCACGCAGTCGAGGAAGCCGAGCGCATGGAGCTCGGTGACCGCCGACAGGTGATCGACCGCCCACCACGATCCGGGGACGTGGGGCGTACAGCCGAGGAACACGTTCTTCGCCGAGCTGCCCTTCAGCCACTCCGAGATCGCGCACGCGACCTCGGGTGCACTGCCGGTATCGCCGAGCCGGCGATCGCCGTTCCACAGCACGGTGTCACCGGGGAGCCGGTGGACGGCATCGAAGTGGAAGAACCGGCCCTCGAACGGAGAGACCAGGGACAGCTTGTCGCCGACCCGGATGCTCGCGACCGCATCGAGATCCTCGGGGACCGCGATGTTGGTCTCGCCGCGCGGGTCGAGTGCGACGAACAGGAGGCCGCGCGGGGTCAGGCCCTGCTTGCGGAGCTCCTTGAGCCCGAGGATGACCGCCGCCGGATCTCGGTAGTGATAGACCTTGGTGGCGAACACCGCGCCACTATAGAGGCAACACTCGACCCAAGATCAAGTTCGCAATTCCGAAGTAGATCAGGATTCCACTCACATCCACGAGCGTGGCCACGAACGGCGCTGATGCGCTCGCGGGGTCGGCGCCGAGCCTGCGCAGCACGAACGGCAGCATCGCACCGGCGAAGGTACCGGCGGTCGTGCAACCGATCACGCTGATCGAGACGGCGAGCGCGATCAGCATGTAGTGATCGCCATAGCGTCCGAACGAGCCCCAGATCGCGACGCGGATGAACGCCACGGCGAACAGCACGATGCCGAGCGCGAAGCCGATGAACAGCTCTCGGCGGAGGATCAACCACCAGTCCGCCGCGCGGACCTCGCCGAGCGCCATCGCGCGGATCACGAGCGTCGATGCCTGCGACCCGGAGTTGCCACCGGTCGAGACGATCATCGCGATGAACACCGACAGCACCGGCACGCGAGCGATCTGGCCCTCGAACGACTCCATCGCGGTGGTCGTCAGCATCGAGCCGACCAGGAGCAGGATCAGCCAGCGACCGCGCTTCTTGATCATGTCCATGCGCGACGACTGGAGGTACGGCATCTCGAGGGCATCCATGCCGCCGAACTTCTGCGCGTCCTCCGTGGCCTCTTCCTGGACGACATCGACGATGTCGTCGACGGTCACGATGCCCTTCATTCGGCCTTCGGAGTCGACGACGGGGACGACGTTGAGATCGTGCTCCGCGAACACGCGCGAGACCGCCTCCTGATCCATCTCGTCGGTGACGCGGATGACGTCGGTCTCCATGAGCTCCGCGACCGTCCGCTTGGGCTCCGCTGCGAACAGCTCGCGGAACGACACCACACCCAGCAGCCGCTGCTCGGGATCGAGCACGTAGGCGACGTAGATCGTCTCGAGCTTGGCCTGTGCTTGCCGGCGCAAGAAGCTCACCGCCTCGTCGGCGGTCATCTGCGGGCGCAGGCGCGCATACCGGGTGGACATCAGACCGCCGGCCTCGTCCTCGGCGTACGCGAGGAGCGCCGTCACTTCCTTGCGCGTCGGTGCATCGAGGAGCGCGAGCAGGGTCTTCTTCTGATCCGGGTCGTCGACTTCCTGGATCACGTCAGCCACATCGTCGGGCTCGAGCAGCCGCATCCATTGCCTGCGCTGCCCCGGGCGGAAGTGCAGGAGCAGCGCCGCCTGATCGGCCGCGCTCAGGGAGACGAAGAAGTCCTCCGCGTCCTCGCGCGGCAGGACCCGTAGACCGTCGCTACGCTCCTCGAGATCGAGCAGCGGCCAGGCGTCGCGCAGCTCGTCCGCCGACAGCTCGTCATCGGACGGCGGAGGCTCGGGGGGCGTCGCGCCGATCGTCGTCGGCATCGGCGGCAGGATCGTCGAGCGTCGCGAGCGGCCCGACGCCTGGGGCTCGACGAGCTCGACCACCTCGGAGTCCTCACCGCGGGTCTCGGCGATCGCCTTGATCTCCGCGGCGATCTTGCTCGCCTCCTCGGGCGGGAGCATCGAGATCTCGCCGGTCGCGTTCTCGGGCCGGTCGGCTACCGGCTCCGGAATGCTGTCGTCGGGCGGCGGCGCCATCGAGGACACCCTGCCCAATGATCAGGGGTTCGTAAAGAGCAGGCTGTCGACGATCGCGGGGATTGCGGTAGCTGCAGGCGCACGGATCACGCCCCCCGAACGCGCAGCGACCTCGCCGAACGGATTGTCCTCGACGTTGACGTCGACGATCACCGCGGCATTACGCCCCGCGAGGGTGACCACCTGCCAGGGCAGGTTGGTCTGTGCCGACGTCCCCGCGACGAGCAGCAGCGCAGCGTCGGCCGCGAGCCGGCGCACGGTGTCGAGGTGGTATCGCTCTTCGTCGTAGCTCTCGTCGAACCACAGGACGTGTGGCCGCGCCATCGCACCACAGCGCGGGCAGCGCAGCACCGCGCGTGCCGGTGCCGGAACCTCCGCGCCCCGATCGAGGTCGGGTACCCCGTCGGGGA
The DNA here is from genome assembly GCA_028287135.1 of Myxococcales bacterium. Lineage (GTDB taxonomy): Bacteria > Myxococcota_A > Polyangia > Haliangiales > Haliangiaceae > JABFXX01. The sequence goes on along the minus strand of JAQBQE010000026.1, from coordinate 32,201 downwards.
GGGGCCACCGATCGGGCACGCAGTCGTTCGCGCAGCGCATCAGCGAGATATCGCCGTGGATCGGGAACGTGGTCGCATCCGGACTGCCGGCCCGCCGGTGCAGCCCGTCAACGTTCTGGGTGACCAGGGCGAACCGGTCGGCCAGCGAGGTCGCGAGGCGCACGAGCGCGGTGTGTGCCGCGTTGGGGGCGGCCCGCCTGCATACCCCTCGTCGATAGAGGTACCAGGCCCACACCGACCACGGCATCGCCTCGAACGCCTCGTGGGTGGCGAGCTCCTGGGGGTGGTACTCGCGAGCACCGATGGTCCAGTAGCCCTCCTTGCCGCGAAACGTGGGGATTCCGCTCTCGGCGGAGACCCCCGCGCCGGTGAGTGCGATCACCCGTCCGGGTCGATCGAGCGCGCGCCGGCAGATCGCGAGGAGGTCGTCCATGGACCGCGATGCTACAATTTGCCGGATGCGCAGGTATTCGACCGCCGCCGCGATCGTCGCGACGCTGACCTGCGTGCTCGCCAGCGTGGCCGGATGTTCGCGCGCGAGTGACGAGGGCGAGGCCAAGCAATGGCCCAAGGCTCCGCCGCCCGCGAAGGTCACGCCGCCTCCGGCTCTCGCGATCAAGGTCCGCGTCAACGGGAGCGAGCAGCAGGCGATCACGGCGGCGACGCTGTCGGCCGCGAAGCCTGACTTCCAGGATGCCGATCGTACCGCGTGGTTGATCCCGACCCTGATCCCGGCTGCTGCGCAGCAGGGCACGACGGTGGAGGCCGTGTCACCCGCGGGTGTCAGCGTGAAGTTCGAGCGGCCGTCGGCGGCGGGGGTCGAGCCGGTGCTGTTCCTGACCCGGCGAGGCGAGGTCATCGTCTCGGCCCTCGATCCCAAGGATCCGTTCCCGCGTTACCACGGCCAGGGCGGACGCCTGCATCGCGCCGGTGACTCGTGGCCGCGCGTCGCGCCCGTCGAGCGGCTCGACATCACGCGACCCACGCCGTGACGCCGTCGTCCGCAGGTGCGATCAACACGGTCGCCCCGGGCGGTGGCGTCGAGAATCCGAGCTCCGTCGTGCCGAACCGGGTGTGCAGCGCGCGCGCGACCCAGCCGAACGTGCACCGTGCGTTGATCTCGCACAGCGGATGCATCCGGCGCTCCCCGTCCGCGGTCCGATGGACGAACGCGTCGACCGCGAACCTGCCGACGTAGCCGAGCTCTCCGAGCGCGCCACCCGCGGCCGACACCAGCTCGAACAGTTGTCGGGACTCGTCGGCGGACAGCGGTGGAGGTGCGAGGTCGATCCCCAGGAAGGTCCCGCGAGCGTCGGTGACGATGTGGTGAGGCTCGGCGCGCATCAACCCATCGGGCAGCACCGTCGCGCACACGCCGAGATCGAGGACGCGCTCGACCCACGGCTCGAGCACGAGCTCGCCGGAACGCTCGAGCAGGCGGGTCAGCCGGGTCCGTTGCTCGTCGGTCGGAGCGCCAGCGCCGTGGCAGCGATCGCGGCCCGCCGTGGTCCACGGTGACTTGGCGACCCACGGGCCGGCGATGGCCGCGACCTGGTCGACGCTCGTGATCACCTTCGCACCGGGCAGCGCTGCACCGCGCGACGTCGCGACCCGCAGGGCGAGCCTGCGATCGTTGGCAGCCTTGGCCTTGCTGTCGGCCCACACGAGATCCGCCCGCGGTGGAGCGCCGACGCGCATCACCGGCGGAGTCCAGCCCGTCGCAGGGCACAGCCTCGCCGGATCGATCGCTGCCGGCGCCCAGACCTCGATCTCGAGGTCACCCGGTGCCAGGGCCGCGAGCAGCGCCGCGTAGTGACTGACCCGGGTCGCGACCGCACCGGGGAGCGTGGTTCCGGCCCACCGCGCCTCGCAGTCGAGGTTTGCATGGATCACGAACGTCATCGTGGCTCTCCCGACGGCCGCGTCGGAGCGATCGCGGCGAGCGCGTCGATGAAGGCCTCGTCGAACCCCGCGCGCCGGCGCGCGTCGCGATCGAAGCGGGCACCGCGCGCGCGTCTCGGACCAAGAGGAAACTTCACGTGATCGAGATAGGCCTGCCACGGATCGGTGTCGCCGGCCAACCGCTTGAGCCACACCCAGCTGAAGTGGACATGGCGAATCTCGTCGGTGTGGACCTGATCGAGCGCCGCCGCCGTCGCGTGATCTCCGCAGGCACGTGCTGCGATCGCATAGTCGCCGGCGAAGTCGAGGTTCGCGTTCTCGAAGGTCAGGCCCATCGCACACACGAACTCGAGCGGGCTCGACAGGTGATCGAGCTTGTTCCAGAAGTGACCGGTCACCGGGAGGTCGCCGAACGCGACGCCGTGCGCGGCCAGCCGCTCACGATACAGACCGAGGTGGCGTTGCTCGTCGGCCACGATCGCGACCAGGCCGCGGCGGAACGCGAGCGGCGCATCGGGGAAGGCGAGCAGCGCCCATGCGAACAGCTCGATCGCCTGGAGCTCGTGGTTCGCGAGCGCGTGGAGGATGCGCGCGCGCTGGTTCGGATCGGACATTCCGGCGAGCGGAGGGACCTTCGCGCTCCGACCCGGCACGATCGCGAGCTCGAGGGGACGACCGGGCGCGGTGATCCGCAGGGCAGGGCCTGGATCCTCGAGCGCGAGCTCGGAGGGCGGTGGTGTCAACTTGCCGTCGAGCGTCTCGCTCGTGACGATCGCGAGCGCGTAGTCGCGACCGGTCACGGGCGGCGACGTCGGCGCGAGCCCCGACGCGAGACGACGAGCAGCACGCCGAGCGACAGCAGCGCGGGGCCTGCGGGGTGACCGCGACCTGCGTCGCAGCAACCGCCGCCACCGGTCTGCCAGCACACGCCGCCAGCTCCGGCCGCGATGCACGAAAATTCCTCGGGACACGAGCTGTCGTTGCCGAGCTCGCACGACTCGACGCACGCCTTGTTGCCCATGTCGTCGCCAATGCAGTTGTTCGACAGGCACTCGGTGTTGCCCGTGCAGAAGCTGCCGAGGCCGCCCGGTGTGTCGGGGCCGGGAACGCAGACGCCGATGACGCAGACGTCGCCGCCGCTGCATCCGTTCGACGCCGTGCACGGTGGCCCGACGGTGACGTCGGTCGTCGCGGTCGCCGGCGTACCCTGGACATCGAACGCCTTGACCTCGATCGTGTGTGGACCCTGCGCGACGTCGGCGGGCGCAGCGATCCGGTAGGGCGGCATCTTCGCGGTGAGGCCGGTGTTGACGCCGTCGATCCACAGCTCGATCCGGTCGATCGCGACGTCATCCATCGCGTTGATCCGGACGATGAACGTGGGCTGGACCTCCTTGCCCGAGGACGGTGACTGGATCGAGACCGTCGGCGCCGTCGGCGCGCCCGGTCCGAACATGTCGACGATATGCTTGTACGTGTTCTGGGTCGCCTGACCGGTGCAGCTACACGTCGTCTCCGTGAACTCACCGCACGGGGAGTCTGTGGCCTGGAACCGCTTCATCGACGGCCCACCCTGCAGGTAGGTCAACGGGTCGGCGGCGTTGTACTCGTGCTCGAGACCGAATGCGTGGGCGGTCTCCTGCGCTGCGGTCCAGCACAGGGCATCGGCGTCGGGACCGTAGACGTCGAAGGTGAACGTGATCGCGTTCGGAATCTCGTCACACGTGAACGGCGCCACCCCGCCCGCGTTCGCGAGGTCGGAGCTGAGCTCCGAGCCACGTCCACCGACGATGTTCTCGAAGTGCGGCACGTTGCCCGGGTCGACGTCGGTGATGCCGATGTTGAACGGTGCGTAGGTCGCTCGCATGCAGGTCATCACCTGCTGCCAGATCTCGTCGCTCTGCTTGAAGCCGGTCAGCGTGACCTGGCTGTTCGGGATGCTCGACGTGTCGGCGCGCGAGTCCTCGTTGCCGGGACGGATCACGCAGCCGATCCCCGCGGGACAGCGCCGCATGTAGATCAGGCGGGACGACACCACCGCCTGCGGCGGCGTCTGGATCGGCACACGGCGGAGGACCGGCTGCGGTCGCTCGGTCAGCTGGGCGTGCGCGACGGAGCGGGTCGCGAGCACCGTGGCCAGGGCGACGAGGACGGCGGAGATCCTGCCGCCGCTCATGACCGGCGGCGACGACGAGCGAAGAGCATGGACGCGAACGCAAGACCGAGCGACAGCGCGCCACCGGTTCCCCCCGCGGAGCAGATGCCGCCGGTGCCGTCGTCGTAGCCCGGCCAGCAGACGCCCTGCATGCCGGCCTCGAGACAGCCAAAGCCCTCGGGGCACTGCCCCTCGTCGAGGACGCAGTTCTCGACGCAGTACTTCGCTCCACTCGAGTCCGACGCGCACTGACCCGACGCGCAGTCAGGGCCCGAGTTGCACGTCGAGCCGAGACCGCCCTGGGTACCGGGGCCGGGGACACACCGACCACCGATGCAGGTATCCGTGTCCTTCGCGCAATCGGCAGGCTTGCCGCACGGCACGCCGATCACGACCTGCACGTTGTCGGCTGCCGAGGTGCCGTAGATGTCGTACGCGATCGCCTTCACGTTGTGCGTGCCGTCGCTGAGCATCGACGGGGCATTGAACGCGAATGGGCCGACCATCAGGGTCGACGTCAGCACGTTGTCGACGTAGAGCTCGACCTTCTGGATTCCGTTGTCGTCGCTCGCATCGATGCTGACCGGAAACCCAGGGGAGACGTTCGCGCCGAGCTTGGGGTTGTTGATCTTGACCATCGGAGGCGTCGGCGTACCGCTGCCGAACAGCAGGCGGAGCCGCGCCGCCGAGTTCTGCGTCGGCTGGTTGGTGCACGAGCAGATGCGGGTCTGTCCGTTCGAGCCCGAGCAGGTCTCGCCCTGCGGGCCCTGACCCTGGACGCAGTCGCTGCCACAGGTGACGTTGGCGTCCTTGAACCGGCGGCGGCCGTTGTAACCGAAGTAGGTCAGCGGGTCGCTCGCGTCGGTGACGTGGTCGAGCCGGAACGAGTGCGCGATCTCCTGCGCGGCGGTCGCGCAGATCTCCTCGACGTCGTTGCCGTAGACCTTCGAGAAGGCGAACACGAGCGAGTTCGGGATGTGCTCGGCACACGAGAACGGCGAGACGCCGCCGATGCCGGAGCTCATCCCGAGATCCTGCGGGCGACCCGCGATCATGATCTCGAAGTGTGCGGCGGGGCTCGGGTTGGTCGTGATGATCTCGACGCCGAACGGCGAGAACACGTCCTTCATGCAGTCGACGACGCCGTTCCACACGGCATCGGGCTGATCGAACGCGGTCAGCGTGCGGGTGCCGCTGATCGGCCAGCCGCCCTGGCTGGTGGACGTGTCGATCGACGACGCGCCGGTACCACCGCGAACCACACAGCCGTTGGGCTTGCAGTTGTTGAGGTAGATCTTGTTGGTGCTGACGGCGGGCGAGACGCTGGCGGGGTCGAGGTCCATCCACACCATGTCGGTCCGCGGCCGCGCCATCAGGGGCGTCGGACTGGCGTCCTCATTGATGGAATCTCCGTGCGTCGGGACGACCAGCCGGCTCTCGGCGTTCGCCGGAGAGCCCGCGACCGCCACGGCGAAGAAGGTGGAAGCGACCGCGACAGCTCCGAACAAAACGCGCTTCATGGGGCGCTAAACTAGCCCGCCAACAGCGTGCAAACCTAGCGGAAAATGCTGTCTTCCGGTGGTATCGGGTGAGGCTCGGCGTACGCGATCCGGCGACCCGAGATCCTCGTACGTAGGATCACTGGAGATTCAGCTGCGCCGGCGGCGGCGCGTGATCAGGAGCGCACCGAGACCGAGGCCAAACAGCGACAGGCCAGCGCCCTCGTTGTTGCTGCTGCAGCCGCCACCCTCGCCGGCGCCCGGCCAGCACACGCCGCCGGTGCCCGCCACGATGCAACCAAACCCGGACGGGCAGGCGTCCTTGGCGGGATCGCATGCCTCGACGCAGTACGCATTGCCTTCGCCGTCGTTGCCGCACTGGCCCGACGCGCACTCCGCGCTGTTCGCGCAGACATCGCCGAGACCGCCATCGACTCCGGACCCGGCGACGCAGCGACCATCGACGCAGGTGTCGGTGTCATTCGAGCAATCCGCGGGCTTGGTGCACGGGGAACCGATCGAGACGGTGACCGACGCGTCGGCCGGGGAGTTGCCGATGTCAAAGCCGGTGACCTTGATCGTGTGGTTGCCCTGGCCGAGGTTCATCGGCGCGTTGAACACCCACGGGGCCGCCGTCAGGGTGGCGACGAGCGTGCCGTCGATGCGGAGCTCGGCCTTGGACGCGCCGATGTCGTCCATGATGTCGGCGCGGATCGCGAAGCCCTGGGGGACGATGTCGCCGCTCTTGGGCGCGGTGATCGCGACGGTCGGCGGGGTGGGCGTGCTCGAGCCGAACATCTGCATGATCGCCTGGAACGAGTTCATCGTGCTGCCGCCGCACTGGCAGGCGCGGGCCGAGAACTCGCCGCACGAGCCGGCCATGTTCTGGAACGACTTCCGCGACGGCCCCGACTGCAGATAGGTCATCGGGTCCTTGTTGTCGAACTTGTGGTCGAGGCCCCACGAGTGTGCGGTCTCCTGCGCGACGGTCCAGCACACGTCGTCGACGCTGCCGCCGTAGATGTTCGCGAACGAGAACGAGATCGCGTTCGGGATGTAACCGCACGAGAACGGCGACACGCCGCCGACGCCATTCTGCATCCCGACATCGCCGGGACGGCCGGCGACGATCGCCATGTGGTAGTTGCCGGTCGCCGGGCGCTCGGTGACGATCTGGACACCGAACGGGGCGTACGTCGCCTTGACGCAATCGACGACCTGCGCCCAGTTGGCATCGCTGTACGCGAACGGCGTGACCGTCGACGGCTGCTCCGGGATCGTGGAGCGGTTCGTCATCGCGTTCTCGTTGCCGGGCGTGATCGCGCAGCCGTTCGGCTTGCAGTTGTTCAGGTAGATCACGTTCGAGACCGCGGCGGAGACGCCATCGCCGTCGTACGTGGGCAGGCCCGGATCGATGAACTTGTAGGTGCCCTGCGGGCGCGCGTTTGGCGTCTGCAGCGGGTTCGCCGGTGCGTCGTCGATGTTCGACTGCGTCTCGGCACCTGCGGAGCCGACCATTCCCACGGTCAGCAGCGCCCACGCGGAAACAAGACCGGCGAAGTAGGGCTTCATCGCCCGGCGTTATAGGCAATGGCGGTGATCGGGGACTACGGGCACCTCCTGTCTTCGGCTCGCGCCACCTGAGATGGCGGATGCGCATGCATCGCGAACAGGCGTTCTCGGTCCCCCGGCAGGCCATCCCCCCGGGATCGCTTCCCTTCCCGGCCGGTTCGTTCGGCCGTTCGGGCGGCCGTTCGGGCGACGGTTCGGGCGACCTAGAAGATCGCCGAAGCCCCGATGAACGCCACGTACGCACCGATCAGGACGACCCCCTCGGCACGCGAGATCCGGCGGTCCGTTCGCAGCACCAGAACGCCGAGCAGGGTGATGGCGACCAGGCCGATCAGCTCGGCCGTGTGCATCCGCTCGCCGAACGTGATCGGCTGCAGGTACGCCGTGATCCCGAGCACGAGGAACACGTTCAGGAGGTTCGAGCCGATCACGGACCCGATCGCGAGGGCCGCGTGCCCACGGCGCGCGGCGATCACCGAGGCGATCAGCTCCGGCAGGGCACAGCCGACCGAGATCACGGTCAGCCCGAGCATGCGCTCGCTCATGCCGACGAGCCCCGCGAGCCCACGCCCGCCGCGGACGAACAGGTCCGAGCCGGCGACCAGCAGCAGCAGCCCGATCAGCGTCATCAGCGCGGCGGCACCCTTCGAGGCGCGCGGCCGGGCCCGACCACCCATCTCGGCTCCACTATCGTCCGCACGTGCGGTCTCGAGCTCGTCGTCGGGATCGAGTCGCGCCGAGACCGTCAGCGTGACGATGGTGAACACGACGGCGCAGCCGATCAGCGCGGCGCCCTCGAACCGGGACAGGATGCCGTTGCGGAGGAGCAGCGGAACGGCGATCGCCGAGCCGAGCAAGATCGGGATCTCGCGGCGGATGACGCGGCCGTCGATCGTCGGTGGCGCGACCAGCGCACAGATGCCGAGGATCAACGAGATGTTCGCGGCGCACGAGCCGATCACGGTGCCGAGCGCGATCGGCTGGTGATGCGTCAGCGCGGTCTTCGTCGCGATCGCGAGCTCGGGCGCCGACGCTCCGTAGGCGACGACGGTCAGGCCGATCACGAGCGGCTTGACGCCAAAGGCGCGAGCGACCGACGCCGAGCCACGGATCAGCCACTCGGCGCCCCAGTAGAGGATCGCGATCCCGAGGATGACCTGGACGATGTTGAGGGCGGGACCCAACGTCACAGGAGTGTCGCCCGCAGGGGAGCGTGGGTGCAAGCTGGGGGGCGGTGGCGTGTGCCCGCGGTGGGGCACGTGCCCCGGCATGAGCCGCAAAGACGCAGAGGACGCAAAGCCGAACCTTTGGGGCTTCGCCCGTGTGGCGTGTGCCGCGGATCTTGAACCGCAGAGTCGCATAGGGCGCTGAGCCGAAAGGTTCGGCTTCGCCGTTGGGCGTGTGCCCCGGCGTGCAGCGTGTGCCACGGATCTGCGCCTTTGCGGCTCCTCTTGCTCGGCGACCTCTGCGGTTAGATCTCCGTGCACGCGCCTCACCGGGCACACGCCCCACCGGCGAAGCCGAAAACGTTCTCCGCTCGGCTTTGCGTCCTCTGCGTCTTTGCGGCTCCTCTTGCTCGGCGATCTCTGCGGTGAGATCTGCGAGCACACGCACCGAAGCCGAAAAAAGTTCTCTGCTCGGCGTTGCGTCCCTTGCGTCGTTGCGGCTCCTCTCTGAGAGAGCCCGCACACCGACACCGAGCGCCGAGCGTGACGCTCTATGTTCCGCCGAACTTGTAGCTGCGGGTGGTCCGCGCGAGGTGGCGCGCGTGCATCATCATCTCGTCGAGCTTCTTGATATCGCCCGAGTCGTAGACGCCGCGGATCATCAGGTTTGCATCGACCAGCACGAAGTATCCGCTGTGCGAGATCGCGGGCGCGCCCGACGGCGTCAGGCCCTCGGTGATCATCGAGTTCATGAACGGGCCCTCGACCAGGGCGCGGACCTTGTCGACCGGCCCCGTGAGGAACCGCCACTTGTCGGGTCGCGCATGGAACCGTTCCGCGTAGGTGGCGAGGCGCGCCGGTGTGTCGTACGCCGGGTCGACGCTGATCGACACGAGCTTGATCGACTCGGCGCGGCGATCGGACAGGCGATGCTGGACCTTCTCCATCTTCGCGGAGACGATCGGACAGATCGTGTCGCAGCGCGTGAACACGAAGTTCACGATCGTCGGATGGCCGCGAAGGCCGTCCTCGGTGAACACCAGGTCGCGCTCGTCGGTGAGCGCGAAGGCGGGGACCGTCCCGAGATCGGGGAGGACCACCGCGTCCTTGCGGCAGACCAGGGTCGGAATGACGACGCCCGGCACGACCGCGAACAGGAACACCAGGAGGAGCCCGATCAGGAGCTTCCGTCCAGAGATCGTCGACGAGGAGGTGGCGTGACCCACGGGTGGGACCCTGGCAGATCCAGGTGCGAAAAGCACTCCGTTCGTGGTGCGGCAACGTGGCGCGGCGGCTAGAACCTGAAGGTGAAACGGATCGAGACCGCCCGTCATCGGAGGAAGCAATTCTCGGTCTTGCTGCAGACCCGCAGCTCGCAGGCCGCGACGATGACGCTGGCGCCGGGCGCGACCAGCAGCGAGGACAGCGCCAACGAGCATGCGTGGGCCGAGCAGTGGCTGTACGTCGTCTCGGGAACCGGCTCGGCCCGGGTCAGCGGTCGTACGGTGAAGCTGCGCGAGGGCTCGCTGCTGCTGATCGAGAAGCGAGAGCCGCACGAGATCCGCGCGGGCCGTCGCTCCCGGCTGGTGACGTTCAACGTCTACGTGCCGCCCGCGTACGGCGGCGATGGCGAGCCGCTCACTTCACGAGGTTCTCGGCGTCGATCTCGGTGACCTTGGTACCTGTGATCAGCCGGTTGAGGCCCCACAGCACGGCACCGACTCCCACGAGGATCCCGGCGACGAGGTAGACCCGAGGCGCGCGTCCCGACAGCGGGCTGGCAAGGACGAGCGTCGTGATCGCACCGAGGACCGGTGCCCAGCGCGGCGTCGTGAAGTGCGGGTGCTCGACAGGCCGGCGCTTGAGCACCAGCACCGCGATGTTGACGATGGCGAACACGAGCAGTAGCAGGAGCACCGTGGTCTCCGCGAGATCGCGGACGGTTCCCGACGCGATCAACGCGCACGAGATCACGACGGTGAACCCGATCGCGACGACCGGCGTATTGCGCGTCGCGTGGACCCTGCCGAACGCGCGCGGCACGATGTTCTCGTTCGCCATGCCGTAGAGCAGGCGCGACGCCATGATCATGTTGATCAGCGCCGTGTTGCCGATCGCGAGCAGCGCGATGATCGCGAACAGCTTCGGCGGGAACTGCACGCCGGCTGCATTGACGACCTCGAGCAGCGGGCCGCTCGACGTCGCCAGCGTTGCCGGCGGAACGAGCACCACCGCGATGAACGAGACCGCGAGGTAGATCACGCCGGTGATCGTGATCCCGAGGAACAGCGCCACCGGGAACGTGCGGTGCGGCTCCTCGCATTCCTCGGCGAGGTTGACCGAATCCTCGAACCCGATCAGAGCATAGAACCCGAGTGCGGTCGCGCCGAGCACGCCGAGCACCGCGCCGTTGGGTGCGGTCATCTCGAGCACGCGTGACGGCTCGCCGGTCCCCTGCGCGATGCCGATCACGCCGACGACGATCACGATCACGAGACCGGTGACCTCGACGATCGTGAGGACCAGGTTGACCTTGATCGACTCGCTGATCCCGATGAAGTTGATCAGGGTGATCATCGCGAGGAAGCCGAGCGCGGCGAGCATCGGCGGGGCCGAGATGAACTGCGCGAGGTAGTTGCCGCCGAAGGCGAGGGCTGCCGCCGAGGCGCTCGCGATCCCCGACATCATCACGGCGAACGCGATCAGGAACGTCAGGAACGGCCGCTTGAACGCACGGTGCGCGTAGAGCGCGGCACCTGCTGCACGCGGGTACTTGCCGACGAGCTCGGCGTACGATGCCGCCGTCAGGGCCGCGACGACAAACCCGATCGCGAGCGGCAGCCACACCGTGCCGCCGACCTGACCGGCGAGCTTGCCGACGAGCGCGTAGATCCCGGCGCCCAGGATGTCGCCGACGATGAACACGATCAGCATCCGTCCGCTGATCGCGCGGCGGAGTCCGGCGTCGGGGGCAGGGGCTTCGGCCATGCAACGGATCTACCGCGAACTCGCCCCGGTCCAGTGCGCCTGCGGTGCACGATCGCGCGACCGCGGCAGCGACTCAGACGGCGCGTGGACGCGAGGCGAGGAAGTGCTTGCGCAGCTCCGGGTCGCGGAGCTTGGCCGCCTTGGTCTCGACCTCCTGGACGACGCGCGCCTCGGCCGCCTTCGCCTCGGCGCTGCGCCCCGCAGCCTGCAAGATCTCCGCGCGCCAGCGATAGACGTGCTCGGCGCCCTCGGGGCGCGCCCCCTCGAGGTGATGGACCGCTTCGTCGACCGCGGCGATCGCCTCGTCGTGGCGGCCGAGCTTGGACAGCGCGAGGCCCTGGAACGTGAGGCCGTAGATGATGCCGACGAGCATCGGCATCTTGCGCGCCCACTCGGTCGCCGAGCGCGCCATCTCGAGCGCTGCCTCGGGAGGATCGCCGACGGAGAGGTGGGCGAGGGCGATGTACTGGAGCGCGCGGATCTCCTGGTAGCGCTCGCGGTTCTCGGTCGCGAGCGTCAAGCCGCGCTCGAACAGGGCGAGCGCCGCCTTGGTGTCGCCGCGCTGCATCTTGGTCTGGCCCCATGACACCGCGGCATCCGCCGCTGCCGACAGGTCGCCGGTCTGCTCCGCGACCTTGAGTGCCTTGCCGAGATAGCTCTCGGCCTTGTCGACATCGCCGAGATCCGAGTAGCACTGGCCGATGTTGCCGAGCTTGAGCGCGATGCTCGAGCGGTCGCCGTGCTGCTGATCGATCTTGAGCGCGCTCTTGTAGTGCGCCAGCGCTTCCTCGTACTCGCCGAGCGCGGCGAACACGATCCCCATGTTGTTGAGCGCACGCGCCTCGTGTCGCGACATCCCGATCGCGCGGTAGATCACGAGCGCCTCGGCATAGCTCTCGATCGCCTGCTCGAGGCGGCCGATGTTCCACAGCGTCGTGCCGCGCTGGTTCAGGATCGTCGCGCGCGCGATCAGCACCGGCGTGCTTGGGCGTCCGGTCTCCGTGCCACCGCCGGCGGCGGCATCGCACAGCGCGAGCGCCTGGTCGGCGAGCTGGAGAGACTCCTCTGCGTTTCCGACGAGCCGCGCGATCGCGGACCTCAGGCGCAGCGCCTCGGCCTCGAGCAACGGATCGTTGGCATCACGGGCGTACTGGAGCGCGGGCGTCGCTGCGCGGAGCGCGGCAGGAGCCTTGCCGACATCGATGTAGAACTGCGCGAGCGCGCAGTGTGCGGTCGCGAGCTTGCCGGGCTCGCCGACGGCATCCGCTTCCTTGCGCATCGCATGCAGCTCGCGCAGCTGCTGCGGCCGCTTCGCCATCCGCCGCAGGATCTCCTCGCGCAGCCGGTGCGCCGTGAACCGCCGATCGTGATCGGTGGGCAGGAGCAGCTTGAGCGCCCGCGTGAGCTGGCGGAATGCATCCGCGTTGCCACCGAGCTCCATCGCGTGGTTCGCCGCGCGCAGGTAGCGATCGGCGGCGGCGCTGTCGTCGCCAGCGAGCTCGAGGTGGCGCGCGATCAGCGCGTCGTCCTGGCCGGTGCGATAGCCCGCTGCCCCCGCGATCCGCGCGGCGACCGAGCGATGCATCTGGACGCGAACGTCGTGCGGGATCAGTCCGTACGCGACGGTCATCGTCATGTCGTTCTTGAACCGGTACTCGCCGTCGGCGGGTGACAGGAAGCCGCGCCTGACCAGCTCGTCGAGCTCGAGCCGGACCGGGCGAGCGAGCAGCTGGGTCAGCGCTGCCGCGGACACGTGGCGACCGAGCACGGCAGCGTGAACGAGCGCGTCCTTCTCGGCCGACGGCAGCGAATCGATCCGGGTCAGGATCAGATCCTCGACGGTCGACGGCACGTGGATCGGTGCATCGCGCTTGACCCAGCGCAGCTGGCCCGGGTACTCGCCGTCGTCGCTGTCGGCGACCAGGATGCCGCGCTCGATCAGCGTGTCGAGCAGCTCCTGGATGAAGAACACGTTGCCGCCCGCGCGCGCGCAGATCTGCTCGACCAGCTCCTCGATGTCGTGGCCGGGGACAAACCGCTCCGCGAGCAGCTCCTTGCGCGCAGCCTCGGGCAGCTCGTCGAGCACCACCAGCTCGGTGCCGAGCTCCTTCGCGAGCATCAGGATGCGCGCCTCGGGACGACTCGTCATCAGGCCGAAGATCGGGCGCGGGGTCTCGACCTTGAGCAGCGCCGCGAACAGCTCCTGGCTGTCCTGATCGGTCCAGTGGATGTCCTCGCCGACGAGGATGATCGGCTTGTCGCTCTCGAGCTTGGACTCGATCCGGTTCAGCAGCTGGAGCAGCGTCTGCCGGCGGGTATCCGCGTCGACATCGGCCGACGGGCCCGCACCCTTGGCGCCGAGGAGCATGCCGAAGATCTGGAGTGCGGCGCGGGCCTCTCTCCCCGTCTCCTCGCCGGGGAAGATCAGCGGCATCGCACGCAGCAGCCGGCGCTCGACCTCGTGCGGCTCCGCGTCCTCTGCGAGACCGAGGACGTCGCGCGCGAGGTCCGCGATCACACCGTACGGCGTCATCGCGGTGCCGACCCGACCGGTCGTCCGGATCACGACGGCCTCTTCGCGGCCGATGCCCTCGATGAACTGGCGGACGAGCGTGCGCTTGCCGACCCCGGCATCACCGACGATCACGATCTGGCGCTTGCGCTTGGTGACCAGCACGTCGCGCCACGCGTCACGCAGCGCCTTGAGCTCGAGATCGCGGCCATGCAGACGGCCACCCGGATCGGAGCTCCGGCGCTCGCGCAGCCGTTGCGCGCGCTCCTTGGGTCCGCGCAGCCGGTACACCCGCGCGCGCTTGACGCCCGGATCGGTATCTTCCTCGACCTGGCTCCCCGACTTGCTGCCGGTCGCCTGGCTGCCGCTCGTGCCAATCGGCGACTCGTCCGGCAGATCGATCGCCGGCAACGCCTCGAAGTTCCACTCGCCGCGCGCGGAGCGGAACACGCGACCACCGACGAGGATCTCCGCGCCGCGCGCCTGCCGAGCCAGCTTGTGCGCGAACGCCGCGGTCGCCTCTTCGATCTCGAACACGTGCTCGCCCGCCGGAGACGAGGTCGACCGGGTGTTCTTCGAGGGCTTCTTCAGCAGCGCCACGCCGCGTTGCACCGCGAGCGCGAGGCGGAGCTCGGGCTCGACATCGGAGCCGATACCGTCGAGGGCATCGACCAGTGCGAGCGCGAGCCGGATCGCGCGACCCGCGTCGTCCTCGCCGGCGATCGGCAAGCCGACGACCACGCGGACCGTGGTCTCGCCGCCCGAGGTCCCGGAGATCGGAGAGAACGAGGTCTCGAGATGGAGGTCCTTCCCCTCGGCGGCAAGCCGCGGCACGTCGAGCAGCGCCTCGTGCTTGAACGCGACGTCCCGCGCGACCTTGTAGAAGTCGTTGACCAGGCGCATCGCGCCCGCCGGCCCGAGCTTGCGCTCGAGCGCTGCCATGCCGCGCAGGATGCCCTGCAGCACGTACACGTGCTTGCGCTCGCGATCACGCGTCGGCGTCCGCGGCTCGGCGGGTTGCGGGACCGGCGGCGGCGTCGGGGCACGGGGGAGCTTCGCGATCGGACCGCTCGGTGCCGGGTGCGAGGGCACGCCGCGGCTGACCGCGTTGACCATCGCGCTCGGCTCCTGCGCGATCGCCTGCGGGATCCCGGCGGGCTCACTCGCGTCGTCGTTGGGCTCGCTCGGATCCCTCGACGATCGGGCGCCCGGATCACCCTCGAAGGCCGGGCGCGGCGTCACCACCCGGTGCTCGGCCGGCATCAGCTGCGAGAGCATCTGTGCGAGGTGGTTCGAATCGATCAGCGCGCCTTCGCGCTGGCCCCACTCGAGCTGGAACCGCCCGAGCTCGTGCTGGAGGTCGCGCGCGGTCTGGAACCGGTCGGTGCGATGGAACGCGAGTGCGCGCAGGATGATCCGCTCGAGGGACTCGGGGAGCTCGGGCGCGAAGTCGCGCGGCCGCGGGATCGCGCCGGACTTCACCATCTCGAGCGCCTCCTTGCCCTTGCCGTGGAACAGCGGGCGCGCGCATACGAGCTCGAACAGCACGATGCCGGCGGCGAACACATCGCTGCGGCAGTCGACGGGCTCGCCACGTCCCTGCTCGGGGGACATGTACGCGAACTTGCCCTTGATCACGCCCTGTTCCTCGTGGACGTCGCGCGCGCGCGCGATCCCGAAGTCCACGATCTTCACGCCGCCGTCCCACGACAGCAGGATGTTCTGCGGCGAGATATCGCGGTGGACGATGCCGAGCGGCTCGCCGAACTCGTCGGTCTTGCGGTGCGCGTAGTCGAGCCCCTTGGCGACCTGCTGGACGATGTACGCCGACATCCCGTAGGGCAGCCGCATCCGCGCCCGCGCGGCCTCCTGCAGCAGCTTCAGGAGGTCCATCCCCTCGACGTATTCCATCGCGAGGAAGTACGTGTCGCCGACGGCACCGAAGTCGAAGACCTGGATGATGTTCGGGTGGTTGAGCGACAGGGCGATCTTCGCCTCGTCCACGAACATCGTGACGAACTGCCGGCTCCGCGCGTACGCGGTGTGGATCTTCTTGATGACGAGGGCCTTGTGCAGGCCCTGGGCAACAGTCGTCCGCGCGAGGAAGACCTCGGCCATCCCGCCGGTCCCGATCTTGCGGATCAGCGCGTATTTTCCGAACTGCTCCATCCCGAGTCCGAAGCCGGGATTTTAGCTCACAGCGGCGTGATCACGAGGTTGTCGAACCAGGTATCCGTTTCCCAGTTGTTGAACGCGAAATACTCGTGCCCGGGGCCCTCGAGCGGGGTGGGATCCACGAGCTCCAGGAACGGCTTCGGCGGCTGTCCGTCCGGCGTCGGGAGTGTCGGATCGATCCACCAGGTCAGCTTCGTGCCCTGCCGCTCGATGCGCCAGTGGTAGTGCTTGTTCGGGATCACCTTGACATCGGTACGCGCGACCACGTCCTTGCCGTGCTCGTCGAGCCTCGCGATGATCGACTTCGAGTTGCCCCAGCCGCCGAAGATCACCTCGTAGCCGGTCGCGGTGTAGGCCCCGCCATTCGGGTCGTACGACCTGCCGTCACCGAACAGCTCGACCTTGATGTCGCCCCGTGGCTCGGTCGACCACGCGTCGAACTCGATCCGCACGTTGCGCGGGAGCTTCTTGCGGAGCCACAGCGGGTGGTTGTGGGCGCCGCGCGCCGAGAGCTGCCCGGCGGTGATCCGGTAGCCCTTGCCGGTCGCGTCGTAGCTGGCGCCGAGCTCGGTCCGCTCGAGGCCGTCGTACCAGGGCGAGGTGACCGGTGACGGCTCCTGGACCTTGCAGGCACCGAGCAGGAGAGCTGCCGAGACGAGGACGAACCGCACGGCGCGACTGTAGCGGACTCGACGGGCCCAGGCTGGAGGCAGCGAGCGAATGCTCGCGACCGGGGTAGATCCCTCGGAACGCTAAGGTATTCGATCGCTTGGCGATCTGACGACCCGGGCCGCGGGTCTGGCTGTCAGAGGCACCCTCTAGTGTCCAGGACGTGGAAGGCACGTTGTCCCTGTTCGAGTGGCGCCCGGAGCCAGGATCCGCGCGCGAGCCCGCGGGGACCGTGGACGCACGGCAGGACGAGCCCACCCGCGAACCGGCCTCGAAGCGGACCAAGGCGCGGCGCTCCAAGGCTGGCCCGGTCGCGGCCCCCGAACCGGGTTGCGAGGCGGCGGTCGCGGCTCCGGTCGAGCCGGTCGGAGAGCTCGCTGCCGGTAGCCATCCTGTCACGGCGCCGGTCGCCGGCCCGGTGATCCTGGTGTTCGATTGCGAGACCACCGGCACCGACCGCGTGCGCGACCAGGTGATCGAGCTGTGCGTGCAGCGCGGCCTCGCGGACAATGCGCCGAGCCGGGTCTGGCGGATCAAGCCGTCGGTCCCCATCCATCCCGGTGCGCAGGCCGTCCACGGGATCTCGATCGACGAGCTCGCGGACTGCCCGACGTTCGACGCGGTCGCCACCGAGATCACCGAGCTGTTCGCGACCGCAGACGTGATCGTCGGGTACAACCTCGCGTTCGACATCGACATGCTGCAGGCCGAGTACGCGCGGATCGGCAAGCCGCTGCTCGACTTCTCGACCACGAAGATCGTCGATGCCTTCCGGCTGTGGCAGCAGTGCGAGCCGCGTAGCTTGCAGCACGCACATCAGCGGTTCGTCGGCGGCGAGTTCGCTGCGGCCCACACGGCGAGCGCCGATGTCGCCGCGACCGGCCGCGTGCTCGCCGGCATGCTCAAGCACTTCGACCTCGACGGTCAGGACTGGGATCAGATCGCCACCAAGTGCGATCCGCAGGCGGGCCAGCGCGCGAGCTGGGTCGGACCCTCGCGTCATCTACGGTGGGAGGGCGAGGTGGTCGTGCTCGGCTTCGGCAAGCACGGTGGCGCTCCCGTCCACGAGCTCGCCGCCGGCCCCGATCGCAGCTTCCTCAAGTGGGTGGTCGAGAAGGACTTCCCGGTTCACGTCGCCGAGGTCTGCAAGGCCGCGCTCGAGCTGCAGGGCGATGCGTTCCTCAGCTGGGCACGTGATCGGTACGGAGTGCCCGCGCCGACGGCGCAGCCGCCGTTTGCCAAGTAAGCTTGTCGGCATGCGGACCGTGTCGATCGCGATGCTCGTGCTGTGGGCCGCCGTCGGGTGTGGCGGGAAGAAGAAGGGCACCGACAAGTTCGACGAGGTGCTCGTCGAGATGGAAGCGCTGAGCACGAAGCTGTGCGCATGCCCCGACGCGGAGTGCGCCGACAAGGTGCAAGCCGAGGTCCTCGCACTGCGCAAGACGTTCAAGGAGCGGCTCGGCAAGGACGCGAAACCGAGCGACGAGCAGAACCAGCGAGGCCGCGCGTCGGAGAAGAGGATCGGCGAGTGCCGGGCGAAGTTCACGACCCAGAGCTTCGATCAGGTGCTCGATCGCCTCGAGGATCTCAAGACGCGGATGTGTGCGTGCACGGACCCGTCGTGCGCCGACAAGGTCCAGGACGAGTGGGGTGCGTATCGCAAGTCGATGAAGGACCGGCTCGGCAAGGATGCAAAGCCCACCGACGCGCAGGACAAGCGCGGTCTCGCGCTCGATGTCGAGATGAAGGCGTGCCGCGAGAAGTTCACCGGCTCCGGTAGCGGCAGTGCGGCTCCGACCGCCGAGAAGCCACCGATCTGATCACGCGCGACGCAGCATTCGATCGAGCGAGACCGATCCGGCACCGTGGATCGTGATCCACAGGAACAGGAAGCAGTAGATCAGCGCGAGCTCGCCGCCGTTGCCGGGGCCCGAGATCGGGAACAGCTTCTCGCCGAGCTGGAACTTCCAGTGGAACTGGATGTACGCGACGGCCATCGTGCCGGAGGCGAGGAATGCGGCGGGACGCGTGAACAGGCCGACCGCGATCAGTGCGCCGCCCACGAGCTCGATCACGCCGCCGAACCAGGTCTGCGACCACATCTCCGGCTGCGCCTTGGTCGTCAGCTGGCCGAGGATCTTCTGCACGCCGTGCAGCGAGAAGCAGAGGCCGGCGACGATCCGCAGCACCGCATAGGACAGGCCCTCGAGGCGCGCGCGATCGATCATGCAGACCTGATAGCCCGTCGGCCGGCGCGGTGCACTCCCCGATGGACCGCGCGAATCGCAACTCACCGTCTCGCGCTGATCAGGGCTTGCAGGAGCCCTCGGTCGCGACCCAGCGACCCTTCGTGCACGTCGAGTACGCCGTGCACTGGCAGGTGTAGTCGCACCGCTTGCCCTCGACCTTGCACGCTCCGGTGGGCTGCGTGCCGGGACAGCCGTCGGCGCGGACCTTCGGCGTGCACTGGAAGCTCGGTGGAAATTTCGGTTCGTCGGGCGCCATCCCGCCGCAGTGCGCGGGATAGCCGCACGAGCACGCGCCCTCCGGATACGAGCAGGCGAGGGGCTCCTTGCAGAAGCCGCTCGCGCTGGCGTACGTCGCCGGGCAGCTCGTCGCCACGCTGACCGCGGTCGGACCGTGCTTGCTCGTGCTCGTCGGGGTGCTCGCGCCGTTCGCAGTCGCGACCAGCATGACCGGTGCGTCGATCTGGGCGTCGCTCTGGGCGTCGATCCGGGCGTCGCTCGCGTGGTCGCCGGTCGGCGCGCGCGCGTTGCCGCTGGTGGTTCCGGCGATCGAGCTCGCACCGCTCGACGAGGACGAGAGCCAACGCTCGCGAGCGCGAGCGCGAGCATCGCCGCCCCGTCCCTCATTCGATCGCGTACTTCTCGAGCTTGTAGTAGAGCGCGCTCGTCTTGATCCCGAGCAGGCGCGCGGTCTCGGTCTTCACGCGGCCGGCCTTGGTGTACGCCTTCAGGATCAGCTGGCGCTCGAGGTCGTCGAGGATCTCGGGCAACGACAGCTCGCGCGGTACGCTGAGCGCATCGTCCTCGGCTCCACCCTGGAGGAACTGCGGCAGCGCATTCGGCGTGATCTCGTCGCTCTCGGCGAACACCAGCGACTGCTCGATCGCGTTCTCGAGCTCGCGGACGTTGCCGGGCCAGTGGTAGGCCATGATTCGCCCGAGCGCGGCGTCGCCGACCGCGCGCACCCGCGGGTTGGTCTTCGGGCCGAGCTTGGCGATGAAGTGCGAGCACAGGTGCGGGATGTCCTCGCGACGCTCGCGCAGTGGCGGCAGCTTGACCGGCAGCACGTGGAGCCGGAAGTACAGATCCTGGCGAAACCGGCCCGACGCGGTCTCGGCCTCGAGGTCCTTGTTCGTCGCGCTGAGGACGCGGACGTTGACCTTGATCGGATGCTCGCCACCGACCCGCTCGAACTCCTGCTCCTGCAGCGCGCGAAGGAGCTTGACCTGCATCGCCGGCGGGATGTCACCGACCTCATCGAGGAACAGCGTGCCCTTGTCGGCGAGCTCGAACCGACCGAGCTTCTGCTTGATCGCGCCGGTGAACGCGCCCTTCTCGTGACCGAACAGCTCGCTCTCGAGCAAGGTCTCGGTCAGCGCGCCGCAATTGACCTTGATGAACGGGCCGTTCGCGCGCTTGCTCAGGCGATGGATCGCGCGCGCGACGAGCTCCTTGCCGGTGCCGCTCTCGCCGTTGATGAACACGGTCGTGTCGCTCGCCGCGACCTTCTCGACGGTGCGCCGCACGATCGCCATCTTCTCGCCGCTGCCCACCAGCTCGGGGAACCGCGCCTCCGCGTCGGAGTGCAGGACCTCGGTGATCGCGTCGGACTTGCGCCGGCCACGGCGGACCGCGCACAGCTCGAGCGCGCGCTCGACCTTGAGGCGCACGACCTCGGGCTGGATCGGCTTGGTCACGAAGTCGAACGCGCCGAGCTTCATCGCCTCGACCGCGGTCTCGACCGTGCCGAACCCGGTGATGATCATGATCGGGACGTCGCCATCGATCGCGGTGATCCCACGCAGCACGTCGACGCCGGTGCCGCCCTCCATCTTGAGATCGGTGATCACGAAGTCGGCGCGCTTGGCCTTGAACGCCGCAATGCCGGCAGCGCCGCTCGTCGCGATCACGGCCTCGTGGCCGAGCTTCTTGACGAGGTGCGCGAGTCCTTCGCGGATCGTCTCGTTGTCGTCGATGATGAGGATCACCGCCATCGCCGACCTTGGTACCACGGCACGGTGCTACGCGGGGAGTACGATCGTGAACGTGGTCTCGCCGTCGGCGCTCGTCACGTCGACGCGGCCTCCGTGGTCGAGTGCGATCTCCCGCACGAACGCCAAGCCGAGGCCGGTGCCCTTCTCGCGGGTCGTATAGAACGGCTCGAACAGCTTGCCCGAGGTCTCGGGCGAGATCTCCTTGCCGCGGTTCCACACCGCGATCGCGAGCTCGTCGCTGCGCAGCTCGGCCGTCAGCGTGACGGCCTCCCCGTCGTGGCCAGCGGCGCTCGCCGCCTGCACCGCGTTCCTCGCCAGGTTCAGCAGCGCACGCCGGAGCTGCGCGTGATCGGCGCGGGCCGTGATCTCGCTGGTCGCCGCGACGACCGTGATGCCGTCCGCGCTCGCGAGCTGCGCGACCTCGGCCAGCAGCTCGCCGACCGCGACCGGTGCGAGCTCCGGGCGTGGTCGTCGCGCGAACTCGAGGAACTCGTTGACGACGCGCTCGAGATATCCGAGCTCCTTGCGGATCCGATCGACGTGCGTGCGCCGCTCGTCGCCTTCGGGCAGCTCGTCCTGCAGGATCCCGGCGAACAGCGTCATGCCCGCGAGGGGATTGCGGACCTCGTGCGCGATGCCCGCGAGCATCTGTTGCATCCGCGCGTCGCGCTCGGCGAGCAGGACGCGCATGCGATCCATCGTCTGGCCGAGGAGGCCGAGCTCGTCGCGCGAGCGAATGTCGACGCGCTCGCGCAGATCGCCGGTACCGATCCGTTCGGCGGCCACCGCGAGCTTGCGGATGTTGCGGGTGATCAGCAGGGTCGCGATCACCGCGGCGGCGATGCTGACGAGGACGAGGCCGGCGCCCCACAGGAACAACCGGTCACGTAGATCCGCGAGGCGCGTGAAGTACGACGCGGGAGCCTGCGCGCCGAGCGCGAGCACGACCGGGGAGGCTGGATCGAGCTCCGCGTGGACGGGGGCGTAGCCGGTCTTGTAGGTGATGCCGTCGTTGCCGACGAACGTCACCGACGAGGCCATGCTACCGCGCTGGAACACGCGCGCGAGCTCGGAGCGATCGAGCTCCGCGCGGTAGTAGTGCGTGCCGATCGGGATGCCGGGCTCGCTGTCGGCGCGGCTGTTGAAGGTGGCGTCGAACACGAACAGGTGCGCACCGGTGGCGGTCGCGACCGCCTCGAGCTTCTTGACGTAGCTCTGGTGTGATCCCTGACCGTCCTCGCCGGGCGCGAGGTCGAGGAGGTACTTGCCGCGGAGGTGCGTGGTCGCCGAGGCAGCGATCGCCTCGAGGCGCTTGCCGAGCTCGGCATCGAGGTCATGGCGACTCACCTCGTACGCCACGAAGGCGAACAGGGTGAACAGCGCGACGGCGGGCAGGACCAGCGCGACGAGCAGCTTGACGAGGATCGTCGCCCGGAGGCGCACGCACGAAGCGTACACGAACCGCGCAGCTCGTCCGTGCACACGGGCGAGCTCGTCGCTGAGGACCAGGCCCGGGTCGCTCGTCACCGGGGAGATCGGCCACCTGCATCGAGGGCGGGATCGCGCACCGAAAACGAAAAAACCGCCGTGCGAGGTGCGCGGCGGTTTCTGCGAAGCGATTCGAGATCAGCGCTTGCTGAACTGGAACCGAGCGCGAGCGGCCTTCTGGCCGTACTTCTTACGCTCCTTCTTGCGCGGGTCGCGGGTGACGTACCCGGCGGCCTTGAGCTTGGGACGGAGCTCGCTGTCGATCTTCATCAGCGCGCGCGTGATGCCGTGGCGGATCGCGCCGGCCTGCGACGAGATGCCGCCGCCCTTCACGGTCGCGTCGACGTTGTACTGGCCGATCAGGTTGACCTCCTCGAGGCCCTGGCGAATCACCATGCGAGCGGTCGGGCGCGAGAAGTAGTCCTCGTCCGCGCGATCGTTGATCGTGATCCGGCCGTCACCGGCGGTGAGCCAGACGCGTGCGATCGCGGTCTTGCGGCGGCCCGTTGCGTAGGTCTTCTGCACAGTCGCCATCGTTAGTTCTTCCCGCCCGGGTTGTTGATCTGGAGAACGCGCGGCTTCTGAGCCTCGTGATCGTGCTCCGCACCGGTGTAGATCTTCAGCTTCTTGATGATGCGGCGGCCGAGGGGACCCTTCGGCAGCATGCCCCACACGGCTTCCTGGATCGCGCGCTCGGGGTTGTCCTTGAGGACATCCTTCGCGAGCTTCTCGCGAATACCACCCGGGTACAGCGTGTGATGCCGGTAGACCTTCTTGTCGGCCTTGGTGCCGGTCAAGCGCACTCCGCCGGCATTGAGGACGATGACGAAGTCCCCCATGTCGACGTTCGGGGTGTACGTGGCCTTGTGCTTGCCGCGGAGGACCAGTGCGATTCTCGAGGCCATGCGGCCGAGCGTCTGCCCGGTCGCATCGATCTGGAACCACTCGCGCTGGGCCTCTCCGGTCTCTTTGGTGAGCCAGGAGCTCTTTTGCGTCGTCTGCATGGGCGTTTGCTCGGAAGGGGGGATCAAGTACAAGGCCGCGAAAGGTATGTCAAGGAGCATCGCGGCTCCGTGACCTCCGCCTTGGTACTTCGCGGTTGGGGCGGTTTGTAGCTCAGTCGCGGCCGTCTCGCCCCCACCTAACACACCAATCTTCGCCCTCCAACCGCCACCTGGCAATTCGTTCAGTGTCACGGTCTCGTGTTACGTACGAGGGCGTGAGAGTTGGTTTCATTCTCAAGCCCGACAAGACCGAGGCCGGGGCGCTCCTGGAAGACCTCGTGCCGTGGCTGCGCGAACAGGGCCATGTGCCCGTGGTGACAACCGAAGATCAGATCGCACCCGCGGGGAGCGAGGTGGTCCCGGAGAACGAGATGGGCGAGGCGGTCGATCTCGCCGTCGCGCTCGGCGGGGACGGGACGATGCTGCGCGCGGCGCGGCTGGTCTCCGACCACGAGCGGCCGGTGCTCGGGATCAACCTCGGCCAGCTGGGATTTCTCGCAGGGTTTGCGCCGAGCGAGGCCAAGGACGCGCTGACGGCAGCGCTCACAGGAACGCTCAAGACGACCAAGCGGATGCGGCTGGCCGTGACGTTCACGCGGCCGCATGCGCCGCCCGTCATCCGGTACGCCCTCAATGATGCCGTGCTGCATCAGGGCGCGATGGCCCGGCTCGTCGAGATCGATGCGTTCGTCGACGGTGAGTTCGTCGCGTCGTACCGCGCCGACGGTCTGATCATCGCCACGCCGACGGGCTCGACCGCCTACAACATGGCGGCCGGCGGACCGATCGTCGTCCCCGGTCAGGACGCGATGACGCTGACCCCGATCTGCGCGCACGCGCTGACCAACCGGCCGCTCGTGATCGGCGCCAGCGCGACGATCCGTCTGCAGCTCGGCGCGGATGTCCGGGGCGTGCTGCTCACCGTCGATGCCCAGTGGGGCCATTCGTTTCTGCCGGGGGATCTCGTCGAGATGACCACGGCTCCCAAACCGCTCGTGATGTTCCGTTCCAAGCAGAGCTTCTTCGACGTGATGCGCGACAAGCTCCACTGGGGTGCGCGCTCCGACAAGAAGGCCCGAGGAGGTATCTGATGCTGCGCCATCTCCGCGTGACCAATTTCGCGATCCTGTCCGACGTCGAGATCCAGCTCGGACCCGGGATGAACGTCCTCACCGGCGAGACCGGGGCGGGCAAGTCGCTGATCGTCGAGGCTGTCAATCTCCTGCGCGGTGGCCGCGCCTCGGCGGACATCCCGCGCAACGGCGCGGACGAGGCGGTCGTCGAGGCGATCGTCGACGTGCCCGAGGATCTGCGCGCGCGCGTCGCGGGCGTCATCGAGGGGGCGGGGCTGCCGAAGGGCGAGGGCCACGAGGTGTTCATCCGCCGGATCATCCAGCGCGGTGGCCGCAGCCGGACGTACGTCAACGGCGCGTTGACCACGGCGGCGCGGCTCGCCGAGCTCGGTGCGCTGCTGATCGATCTGTCCGGTCAGCACCAGCACCAGGGCCTGGTCGATGCGGCCCGTCACCTCGACATCATCGATGCCTTCGCGACGGCGTCGTCGACGAGCACCGAGGCACTCGTCGAGGCGATGCTCGCATCGTGGGCCGAGCTCCGGCGCTGCGATGACGAGCTGACGACTCTCGGCGGAGACGAGCGCGAGCGCGAGGCGCGGGTCGATTACCTGAAGTTCCAGCTCGAGGAGCTCGACGGGGCGGCGCTCCAGCCCGGCGAGGATGCAGCGATCGAGATCGAGCGGGTGCGACTCGCGTCGGTGGATCACCTGCAGGGGGCAGCCCGTGCCGCCGAGGAGCTGCTCTACGGCGGTGATGACAGCGCACGGGATCGCGTCGCCGCAGCGGCTCGCGAGGTCGATCGCGCGGTCAAGACCGATCCCACGCTCGAGCCGGTGGTGCGTCAGCTCACCGAGATCGAGACGCTGATCGACGACGCGGCCGATCAGCTGCGGAGCTACGCGGACAAGCTCGAGGGCGATCCCGAGCGGCTCGCCTACCTCGACGAGCGGCTCGCCTTGATCCGTCGCCTCGTGCGCAAGCACGGCGCGCTGCACCTCGGTGGCGCACGCGGCCACGCAGCCTCTGGCGCGCCGGCGGGCGCCGCGGGCGCGGGACCCGGTGCCACGGGGCTCGATGACCTGATCGCGAAGACCGCGGCGCTCCGGCTCGAGCTCGACGCGCTGTCGGGCCGCGAAGCGAAGCTCGCCGAGATCACCGCGGCTCGCACGAAGGCCGAGGGCGCCGCGATCAGCGCCGCCGCGGCGCTGACCGCGACCCGCAAGAAGGCTGCGCGCAAGCTCGAGAAGGAGGTCGGCGCAGCGCTGGCCGAGCTCGGGATGGGCTCGGCCCGGCTGTCCGTCGTGATCGAACCGCGCGCGGTCGGTCCCACGGGCGCCGATCGGATCGAGCTGATGCTCGCGTCGAACAAGGGCGAGGACACCCGGCCGCTGACCAAGGTCGCGTCGGGCGGCGAGCTGTCGCGGATCATGCTCGCGCTCAAGCTGTCGCTGCGCAGCGCGGACGAGTGTGCGACCTATGTGTTCGACGAGGTCGACACCGGGATCGGCGGCGCGACGGCGCAGGTCGTCGGTGCACAGATCCGGGCGGTCGCCGCCGATCGCGGCTCGGGAGATTGCGGCCGCCAGGTCCTGTGCGTGACGCACCTCCCGCAGATCGCCGCGTTCGCCGACCACCACTTCCACGTCGAGAAGACCGAGGTCGCGGGCCGCACCGAGACCCACGTCCGCAAGCTGTCGGGTGCCGCGCGCAAGGACGAGCTCGCGCGCATGCTCGGTGGTCACGCGACGTCCAAGGCCAAGGCGCACGCAGCGGAGCTGCTCGCTGAGGCGGCGCGTCCACGCAAGCAGACCGCAGTCCGGGCGTAGAGCGTCGTCTGATCAGCGCGGAATGTGGCTAGCGTATGCCCAAAATGGGTATCATGATACCCAATATGGGTACCAAGGCGCGGCGGCACGTCCAGGAGGTCAAGGCGTCGCCGGATCGGGGCTCTCTTGCAGATGCGCTGTTCCCCCGTACCAAGCAGCGGGTACTCGGGCTCCTGTTCGGGCAGCCGGAGCGGGCGTTTGGAATGATGGAGCTGATCGAGCTTGCTGGTTCTGGATCCGGCGCCGTGCAGCGTGAGCTCGAACGGCTGGTGCATAGCGGTCTGGTGCTCACGAGCTTCGTCGGGACGCAAAAGCGTTACCAGGCGAACCAGGCCGCACCGATCTTCAACGAGCTTCGGAGCATTGTTCAGAAGACCGGTGGCGTCCCGCAGGTTCTGCGCTCGGCACTGGAGCCTCTCGCTGCGCGCCTCCGCCTGGCCGTGTTGTACGGCTCCGTCGCCAAGGGAGCTGATACTGCCCTGAGCGATATCGACGTGCTCCTCGTCTCTGACGATCTCGCTCTCGAGGACGTGTTCGCTGCCCTTCAATCAGCGGAGGACCAACTCGGCCGGCGCATCAACCCCACGCTCTACACGACGGAGGAATTCAAGGTGCGTCGCAGCGCCAATCATCCGTTCCTCTGCAAGGTGTTGAACGGCGAGCACGTCGTTCTTCTCGGCAGCGAAGATGCCAATCCAGCAACTCGATAACCTCGTCACGATCGGCAAGCTCAAGGCCGAGGCCGCCGAGCAGGACGAGATCAACGGCCTGGTTCGGTCGGGCGCGGCGCGCATCACGGATGCGGTCAAGCTCGAGCTGAGCTTCGAGAGTCGGTTCGATCTCGCGTACAACGCTGCGCATGCGTTCGCACTCGCGGCGTTGCGCTTCCATGGTTACCGCTCAGAGAACCGCTATCTCGTCTTCCAGGCGCTGCAGCAGACGGTGAACCTGAAAGCCGAGGAGTGGGCGGGTTCTCGACAAGGCCCATGGCGTGCGAAATCGTGCCGAGTACGAAGGTCAGCTCGACCCAGACGCCAAGCTCCTCGAGCCGTGATCCGGATCGCGCTCGAGATCCAGAAGCGAGTCGAGTCCTTTGTCGCTTTCAGACGATGAGTCAACACCACGACGTCCTCGTCAGACGTCGCGGCGATCGAACATCCACGCGAGCCACGCGATGCCGAGCATCTGGCCGAGCGTAGGGCGTGCGACCGGAAGCGCGTGCCGCAGCTTCGACAGCGGATACAGCATCATCGCGTTACGCATCCGCTGCTCGGGGCCTTCGTCGATGTCGCCGCCGCACAGGAGCTCGGCCCCGTGCTCGCCGCGGAACACGCGGATCCAGCCACTGCGGACCACGGGATCGCGCACGATCTCGGCGAAGTCGTGGAGCAGCGAGGTCGGGACGCGGCCGCGCACGACGAGGACTCGACCGTTGCGGATCGAGAGGTAGAACACCTCCCACTTCTTCTCGTGGAACCAGGCGCACACGAGCAGGAACACACCCATCACGATCAGGATCGGCATCATCTGGCTGGCTCCTGTCCGGACGCAGGCTACCTGGGGGCAGTCGCACGTGTCACCCGCCGGCCATCCGCCGGCCTCCCGCGGCTGCCAGCGGGTACCAGGGTCTGTTCGATCGGTGCCTCGTTTGCCACGGCACGTACACCGTGAGCTTCATGGATGCCGAGCAGCTCACCGGCACCTTCAACGCCGCGATCTGTCCGTAGTCACGACGTCGCCGCGCACCGACGCCTCAGCGGCATTGCGCGTTGAGCTCGCTGAGGTCGAGCTTCGGGATGAAGACCTGGGCCTCGCCGAGGACCTTCTTCGCCTTGTCGCAGCTGCCGCGATGGCTGTAGCAGGTCGCGATCGTCGCGAGCAGCACACCGACGGTGTGGCGATCCTTGTCCGTGCTCGCCGCCGCTGCCGCATCGCGCGTCGGTGGCAGATAGAAGTCGCAGTCGAGGTTCACCGTGAACATCGAGATCTGGCGCGCGAGGCGCTTCAAGCGGGTCACGGGCTCCTTGCCGACCGGGCAGTAGAGGTCCGTGATGATGCTCGCCGAGCTCTCGGGCGTTCCATCGCGCTGGTTGAGCGCGATCTGCTCGCGGAGGCCGCCCTCGCAATTTCCAGCGATCATCTCGCACACCGCGTGCATGCTCGCCACGCGGAAGTCGGTCGGTGGAGGCGTCGTGATCTGGGAGAGCAGGGCGCGGCACTTCTTGCCATCGTGGGCGAGGACCGCCTTGTGGACGTCGCGCAGCGTCGGGCCAGTGCTCGGAGCAGCGCCGCTCGTACCGGCGGTGCCGCCGCTCGACCCACCGCTCGCGTCCGGATCGTGGGCGTCGTCATCGCCGTCTCCGCTCGCTTCGCCGTCGTCGGCCTCCGCGACGGTCGGGCTCGGTGCCTTCGTGCGGTGATCCGATCGGCGCACCATCGACGATCCCGCGCCGTCGCGCGGCGTGCCGACACCGGGTGTGCGCGTCACGGCGCTGCCGTCTGTGGCGCTGCCTTGCGCCCCGCTCGGCGTCGCGGTGCCTCGCGGGTCGCTGCTCGGCGCGGTGCTCGGCACGTTGCTACCGCTCGCGCTACCGCCGGTGGCGGAGCCCTGCGCACCAGTGCCAGCGGTGCTTGCCGGGTCGGTGCCGGGCAGGGGCGCCGGCACAGTGCTGCCGCTCGCGTTGCTACCCGGCGACTGGATCCCATCGTGATCGGTGGTCGTCGAGGTGGGCGGCCGGTTGTCGCGGCTGACGAACCACACCATGCCCGCGCCAGCGACCACCGCGATCAGCGCGGCCGCGATCACGCCGGTGCGCCGTGCCGGTCTGGACGCCGGGGTCATGTGGGTCGGGTTGGTGCCGAACGACGGTGGGAGTGACGGGGCCGCGATACGCGAGCCTGGCTCGGGCCGGTATCCGGGATGCGGTGGCGCCAGCGCATCGAGCGCGTCGCCGAGCGCGGTCATGTCAGCGAACCGCGCGTTCGGCTCGAGCGAGACGCCCTTCGCGATCAGGCCGCACAGGCGGTCGAGCTCGCGTTCTCGTGGGCGGCGCTCGCTGACGAACGCGATCATCCGGTCGCGGTCGACATCCATCGGCGGCCGGCGACCCGCGACCGCCTCACCGAGAGCGATGCACAGCGCGAACTGGTCGGCGGCTGCGTCGACCGTGCCGCCCATGCGCTGCTCGGGCGCCATGTACGCCGGCGTGCCCGCGATGTGGCCGTCGCGCGTGACCGCCGACCGACCTCCGTCCATCGATGGCGCTACGGTCGGCGCGATCGGCGAGGGCGAGCTCGCACGGACCGCGAGCCCGAAGTCCGCGACGCGCACGCGACCGTCGGAGCCGAGCAGCAGGTTCGCCGGCTTGACGTCGCGATGCACGAGGCCGACCGCGTGCGCCGCCGCGAGACCGCGCGCCGCTTGCGCGTACAGACGCACGAGCATCCGCCAGTCCGCACTCGCGCCTCCGCGGCTCGCGAGCGTATCGCCGGCGACCAGCTCGGTCGCGATGTAGACCTCGCCGCCCGCTTCCCCGACATCGTAGACGGCCACCACGTTCGGATGCGTGAGTCGAGCGAGCGCCCGAGCCTCGCGGAGCAGGCGCTCCCGCTCGCGGCCCTCGTCGGTCCGATCGGGGCGGACCAGCTTGATCGCGATCTCTCGCTTGAGCTTTGGATCCCACGCAGCCCAGACCTCGCCCATCCCGCCCGCCGCGATCTTGCGGTCGAGCAAGTAGCGGCCGACCTGCCGGGGCTTGGGCGGCGAGCCCACCGCGCCGAGCTCGGCGATCACCGCCGCACAGTCCTCGCAGGTGTCGATGTGTGCCTCGATCGATGCGATCGACTCGGCGGTCAGCACCCCCTCGACCATCCGGACCAGCTCATCCTCGCTCGGGCACTCACCCGTCGAGGAGGAGTCAGAGCTCATCCATCCTCGCTCTCGGATCCGTCTGCGAGGTCGGGAGACTTGAGCACACGCGACAGGCTGAGATCGAGCCGGCTATCCGCCGCACCGACAATGCTCCCGACCGCGTCATCGGCGACGCCGAGGATCAACCCGAGCTCCTTGCGCATGTTCTCGCTGAGCTCGGTGCGCGCCTGCGCGAGCGTGCGCGCCACCGTCGCGCGGTGGATGCTGTAGAGCGCCGCGATCTGGTCGAGCGTCAGCAGATCGACCTGCGCGTGGCGGAGGAAGTTGCGCTGCCGCGGCGCGAGCCCGGCGACCGCGCGCGCGAACGCCTGCTTGATCGCCTTGCTGATCTGATCGCGCGAGTACTTGCTCGCGACATCGGGACCGAGCTCGGGAACGCCGAGCAGGTCATCGTCCGCCATCAGCTCCTCGATCTTTCGCGCACGCTCGCTGCGCGCGATATCGACAAGCGCGCGGAGAGCGGTGACGCGCAGCCAGTTCTGGAGGAAGCCAAAGCCGGAGTAGTCGCCGATCCGCGGCGGGCGATCCGCGGTCGCAACGAACAGCTTGATCCGGAGGGTCTGCAGCAGCTCGTCGCTCGTCACCGGGAGGCGGCGGAACCGAGCGAGCACGCCGTCGAGATCAGACTTGTGGACCTGCTCGAACGCGGCGATCGCGCGGGCGTCGCCGGTCGTGCACCACTGCGCGAGGAACAGATCCTCGACCCGCAGGCGCGACAGCGCTGCACCGAGATCACGCTGTGCGCCGAGGCGCGACGCGAGCGCGGTCGCGAGCTGCGCGTCCGTGATCGATGCCTCGGGCCATCTCGCACGGGCCGCCGCGAGCTCCCTCTCGACGCGTTGCGTGAGCGCAGCGTCGGCGAGCGAGGCGCGGGTGTTCGCCGGCGCGCTGGCGATGACCTGTTTCCACCACGTGCTCACGGCGAGCCGATAGTGCCACGACCGCGACCGCGAATCGGGAGCAAACCACATTGGCTCGTGTGCACACCGGCAGGTACCCCCGGCGCTCGGAGCGGGGGGGCCGAGTGGGGCGCCGGCCCCGTCCGGTCTGGGCATACCCGTTGCTGCGATGCCCCGCGTGCTGGCGGACCTCAAACCAACTCCGAGCGCGCTGCGGTACGCGCGTCTACGCGGCGAAGCGCTTCCGATCCCGCCCTGGCGACGGATCGCGATGCTGACGATGATCGCGAGCATCGTCCACGACCTCGTGCACAGGGCATTCGGTCGCGACACGCTCGCGGACATCCTCGCCACCGATGGCGGTGCGATCGGCTCGGCGATCTCGTCGTCGGGCGCATGGCTGATGATCCAGTTCATGGTGTTCGTCTACGCACGCGCGCAGGTCGGCCAGATCCAGCGAGAGAACCCCGCCTATGATCGGGTGACGCGTCTCCTCGTCGCCGCGTCGACCCTGTCGGTCCTGCGCCTGCTCGCGGTGTCGTCGCACGACCTCGGGCTGCTCGCGATGCAGTCGCTCGCGATCGCCATCGTGCTCGCGGTGGTGGTGATCCGGCTGCGGCACGAGGTCCTCGCCAGGCGCGCGTCGACGCTGCTCGCGCTGCCGTTCTCGCTGCTCCTCGGCTGGTCACTGCTGACGGCGATCGCCACGCTCACCGCCGCCGTCACGGCCGTCGGCGGCCCGGGGACCGCCACCGCGGTGCTGTTGATCGTGATCACGGCAGCGCTCGTGATCTATCTCGGGCTCGAGCTCCGGGACTGCGTCCTGCCCGGACTCGTCGGCTGGCTGCTGACCGCGTGCGCCGTGCATGCGGACGTGCCTGTCACGACCGCCGCGCTGATCGCAGCCGCCGTGTGCGCGGTCACCGCGATCGTGGTCGCGGGCGCCCGGCTTGCCGTCGACCCCGCGCCGCGGCGCTAGGCGCAATGCTGGTCAGTTAGCGGGTTCCGTCGTCGTGCACGTGCACGTGTCACGTGCTCGTCCACGTCCACGGACTCGGTCGCAACCGGGCTGAAGCACGGCCGATACGTCCGGCATGCT
>JAQBQE010000042.1 GCA_028287135.1 Myxococcales bacterium | reverse complement strand
TACGTCGTGTGGGCGCAGACCGAAGCGAGCGCGGGTCGCGCGGGCGTGCGCGGCTTCATCGTGGCGCGCGAGACGCCGGGCCTCGTGCCCGGCAAGAAGGAGGTCAAGCTCGGGATTCGCGCCTCGGAGACCGCGCAGGTTCACTTCGAGGACGTGCGCGTCCACAAGGACATGATGCTCGGTGCGAGCGGCGATGGCGCCGGTGGCCTCGCCGACACCAAGAAGATGCTCGACTCGACGCGACCCGTCGTCGCCTCGCAGGCGGTCGGGATCGCACGCGCCGCGTACGAATTCCTGCTCGATCGCGTTCGCGCCGGAACGCTGCACGGCACGCCGATGGCGAGCCACCAGCACATCATGTTCGAGCTTGCCGAGATGAACATGGAGATCACCGCGTCGCGGATGCTCGCGCACCGTGCCGCGTGGATGGCGGATCACCACATCGAGAACGTCGCCGAGTCGTCGATGGCGAAGGCGCACGGCGCGCGCACCGCGCAGCTCGTGACCACCCGCGCGATGGTGCTCCTCGGTGAGGAGGCGCTCGAGCCCGGTCATCCGGTCGAGAAGTGGTATCGCGACGCGAAGATCTACGACATCTTCGAGGGCACGGCACAGATCCAGCGCCGGATCATCTCCCGCCACCTGACCGGGCAGAACCCGACGTAGCGATCAGCGCGGCAGATCGGCGACCGCGATCTCGATCGGCACCTGCAGCGGACGCAGGGTGTCGCCGTCGCGCAGCGTCACCATCTGCGCGTAC
Organism: Myxococcales bacterium; assembly: GCA_028287135.1. GTDB lineage: Bacteria > Myxococcota_A > Polyangia > Haliangiales > Haliangiaceae > JABFXX01. The sequence goes on along the minus strand of JAQBQE010000042.1, from coordinate 32,115 downwards.
CCCGACGCGGTCGGCTCGGTGTAGACCTCGACCGTGACCTCGCCGGGCCTGGAGACATTGACGATCCAGTACTCCGGCACGCCGGCCTCGGCGTAGATCGGGAGCTTGATCTTCCGGTCCCGGCGCAGCGACGAATTCGAGACCTCGATCAGCAGGAACGCCGTGGTCGGCGCGTCATCGAGCTTCGAGGAATCAGACGTCACCATCAGGTCGGGCTCGGGCTCCGAGTCGTCGGCAGCCGCGAACGACAGCCCCGGCCGGACCTCCCAGCTCTCGTCGAGCGACTTGATCAACCGCCGGTTGAGCCAGACGACCATCCGCATGTGCGGCGTCCCCTGCGGACTCATGGTGACGAGCATCCCGCGCAACAGCTCGACCTTCTCGTGGTCGAACGCGCCGAGGCGCGCGAGGTCATTGTACTCGCGCCGGCTGAGGCGCCGGAGGCCGCCGGGCTTGATGTCCTCGAGATCCAGCATCGGTAGCAGCATAGCATCGCTCACCCGACGCACTCGGATGCGTTCCGCGTACCGGCGCAACCCGGTGAAACCACGCGCCGCCGTGTCCGGATCGTCCGGATGCCAGTCGACCACCGTCCGGCTAGTGCTCGGTCTCGTCGGCGCGCTTCGGCATGAACGGCACGATCTGCGCGGCATCGCGGATCGGCCGCGTCAGGTCGCTGATCTGCGCCTGACTGCGGCGTGACAGCACCATCACGCCACACGTGGCATCGCGCGCGATCGTCCGATTGATCGGGCCGAGCATCTTTCGCCCGCTGTTGCGCGACTTCCGCATGCCGAGCACGACCAGGTCGCAGCGCGCGGCCTCGGCCAGGATCGCAGCCGCGGGATCATCGCTGCGGACGATCTCGACCGTCGTCGTTCCGGGAATCTTCATGTTCGACAGCTTGCCGATCGTCCTCGCGGCGTCCGCGACCTCGGCATCACTTGCATCTGCGGCGATCACGCTGAGGAACACCAGCTCGCGTGGTGCCTCGCGGCACAGGGTCGCGAGCACGCGCGCACGGAGCTCGTGCTCCTCGCTCTTCCCTGCGATCGGGATCAGCACTCGCTTCGCACCTCCGATCCGCCAGTCATCGGGCGCGCGCATCATCGCCACATCGCAGTCGACGCCATTGAGCAGCTCCTCGAGCTCGCGATCGAACGTGCCCTCCACGTTCTGCGGCAGACCGAACAGCAGGCTCTCGCACCGGTGCTCGTCGGCGATCCGCTGGATCTCTGCCCACGGCTCGGCCGCCGACGTGATCAGCGCCTCGGGCGCGTGCCCGGCGGTGTACGACGCCCCGAGCGCCTGGCGGAACGCCTCCTGCGCATCCGCGAGCTGCGCGATCGAGTCACCGGCATCGCCGGTCTTCGTCGATCGGATGATCGACAGCAGGAGCACGCGCGCGAACTCCGACGGCGCGAGCGCATTGGCGATCTCCACCATCGAGGTCGCGGTGCGCGGATTGGCGAGCGGCAGCAGGACGAGCGGGTTCTTGCCGCGGAGCTGATTCAGCCGCGGATCGAGCGCCTCGGCGGACGCATCTGCCGCCTCGGCGCGGCCCTTGAACAGGGCGAAGTACAGGATCACGCCGAGGCCCAGCCAGATCACGAGGATACCGCCGGCATCGGGGACGACGATCGCCTGGAACACCGCGAGGCCCGCGCACGACAGCCCGCCGAGGATCGGAACCAGCGGGAACATCCGGGTCTGGTACGCCTCGTCGTCGACGAGCCGCGGCCCGCCGCGCTTGCGAGCGAGGTACGCGGTGACGTGCGTCAGCGCGAACGCGAGGAGGAAGATCAAGCTCGCGGCCGCCCCGGCCGAGTTGAGGTCCGGGATCATGAACATGATCGCGACGGTCGCGAGCGCGGTCGCGTAGATCGCCATGATCGGCGTGCCGCGCGTCGGATGGCGCTGCTCGAGCACCGACGGCAACGTGTGATCGTGCGCCATCGCGAAGGCGACGCGTGACGCGGTCAACAGGTTCGACTGCAGCGCCGACAACGTCGCGAGCGCGATCGCGGTGACCACGAACCAGTAGCCCGGACCGCCGAGGAACTGCCGCGCCGCCACCGCCATCACGGTGTCGGGATTCTCGGCGGCGAGCGACATCACGCGGGCGCCGTCGGTGACGCCAGCGGTCGGGATCAGGAACATCAGCGGCAGGTAGATCGCGAACGAGATCGCGAGCGATCCGAAGATCGCCTTCGGGATCGTCTTCTTCGGATCCTTGATCTCGCCGGCGATCGCCGAGACCATCTCGAACCCCTGCAGCGAGATGAACGTGACGCCCATCGCGGCGATGATCCCGGACATCCCGCCGCTGAAGAAGGGTGACAGCTCGGGGCCGATGTCCTCGAGCGGCTGCCGCACCAGGGCGACGCAGCCGGCCGCGATCAGCAGCAGGAACAGGATCACCTTGCCGACGGTGACCCACTGCCCGCCGCCGCTGGCCTTGCGGATCAGACCGACCGAGTACCCGACGGTCGCCAGCGACGCGAGCAGCAGGACCGGGTTACGCCCGCCGAGCCAGTCGGACTCGAGGCCAAGCCCGTCGCACGCGCCCCTCAGCAAGATCACCGTGAACGCCGCGAAGCTGAGCGCGTAGAGCACGCCGGCGACGATGTACGCGAACCACAGCACCCAGCCGACCGCGAACGCGGCGCGGACCGACAGCACCTTCTTGGCGAACATGTACGCGCCACCGGACTCCGGGAACGCCACCGTGATCTCGGTGACGCTCATCGCGGTCAGCCACGCGACGATGCCGTTGAGCGCGAACGCGAGGATCGCCGCCGGCCCGGCCTGGCCGAACGCGGTGCCCGCGAGGATCAGTAGCCCCCCGCCGATGATCCCGCCGATGCCGACCAGCGTCGCGCCGAACACGCCGACGTGGCGCCTGTCGTCCCCCGCGCTCATGCGGCGGTCAGGATAACCGGGCAGCGCGCTTACCTGCTAGCGATCCATCCGCCGCGTGGCCGAACCCGTCAGAGCTCGCGACTAGTTGGTGCCGAGCTGACCAGAGAAGAACTGCTTCGCATGCCCCAGCGCGTGGGGTCCGATCATCGCGCCGATCTTGCGACCCGGAATGTCGTCCTGGGTCGGGTGAATCCCACCGTAGATCCGGCTCAGGCTGCACTCGTCGGCGGCATCGCGATACGTCGCCCATTCGAGCGTGACATCGACGCTGGGACCTTCCTCGAACACCAGGTATTGATTCTTCGGTGCGACGAACTTGCCGACGCCGCCCGGGAAGTACGGGTCATTGGTCAACAGTGTCATCACCTCGGCGGCCGCGCGGCTGAACGTCGAATGGCCGGAAACGTAGCCCGCAAAGGGCGGCGTCACGAAAGTCGGCCGCTGGTAAGGCCACCAGTTCCCGCACAGCTGCCAACCCACGCCCGCAGTATCCGTCGCAGGGTTGGTGATTGCTCCGGGACCACGCCATGCCTTGACCGCGATTTTGCCGATGTTCTCCGTTCCGAGCGCGGCGTGGACGCCACCTGCCTGCGTCGACGCAGCCGTGATGAGCTCGATCTTCCCGGGGCTCAAGGGGATCCCGTTGACATGGTACGAAGGCAGGTTCGGATCGGTGCTCTGACCTCGATCGCACATGTAGCGGATCGCCATCACGGGCCGCGTGTAGTCGTACTTGCCCTTCGCTCCCCACGCAGCGATCGCGGCGTCGTGCAACGCACCGCCCATCACGAGGTACGTCTTGACGTTCCACTCGAGGTCACCCATGGCCGTCTGGCCCTCGAACTTCTTCTCGAGTAGACGATCGGACACGTAGTTCAGGATCGAGAACCAGTGACCGGGCGGTGTTTCGCTGTTAGGGCCGTCGGCCCAGAACTCGGCAAGCACCCGGTAGTAGTCGCCTTCGGGCACGACTTGCGGAGCGTATGGCTGACAGGTCGTCGGGTTGACGCGGTGCCCGGTGCCATCATTGGTCCCGAGCGTGTTGTTCCCGCGCGCGTTGGGGCTGATGTCGGCCATCACACCCGTGGTCGGATCGAGCTTGCCGCTCCAGTCGAGGACTTGCGCGAAACCCGCCTTGTACTTCGGATCATCGATGGTCGGCGGCGGACCCTGGTCGAGATATGCGCGATACGTGAAGCCGTCCCGGACCGTCTCCTCGTACGGCATATCGGCCATCGAGAACGGCGTGACCTTGCCCCACTCGTGCGATAGCGCCGGCGGATAGCCGGTCGGGATCGGGTTGCCACCCTGGTCGACGAAAAAGGCGAGACTCAACGACTGCCAGCGGTTCGGATCCGTGCAGGACGGATTGCCTGAAAGCGTGGGGATCAGCGGCTCGTTGATCGGCGCATACGACGTCGACGCGTAGCCGTTCGCTTCGTTCGACCCGTCGGCGAGGCCCGTCGCGATCACCGTCGCCGCGATCCGATTCCCCAGCGATGCAGGCGTCGGATCGGTCTGCGTCACATACGACCGGTCATAGCCGAGCGAGGACATCTTCCCATCGAGTGCGACGAGCGTGGTGGCCGCACCCGGCGAGTTGCGAAAGCGCCAGCGGAGGATGCGGTACGCCGCATAGCTGATGGTCACGTCGCGTGCTGCCGCGACATCCACCGCCGCGAGGGCGAGCTTCTCTCGGTGAAGAACCTGACCGGCAACGGGGTCGTAGGCCGCCCACGCGTCCCACATCGCGGCGGCTACATGATAGAGCGTGCGCGCGTGGTGGGTCGGGCGCGCCAGGTCGCGACGGACGGCGGCGAGGTGCAGCTCGTTCCACTGGCGCGCGATCGTGTGGGGCGCGAAATTCGCGGGGTCACGTGCACCCGGGCGCGGATCGCAGACGCACTGTCCACCGGTGCACGTTGCATCGGTGCCACAGACGACGCCGCAGCCACCGCAGTTCTGCGGGTCGCTCATGATCTCGACGCACTGACCACCGCACTCGCCCTGGTCAGGTTCGCACGTCGAGCCGGTGTCGGTCGGCGCGTCGACCGGCGAGATGGGGTCCGGACTCGAGCAACCGCTCACGAGTGCAGCGGCGAGAACCGCCAGCGTCCAGAAGCGATGCGAAAACTGACTCCCCATGTGTTCCCCGTTCGTATGAGCTCGACGCAGCAGTGATCCGGAGGGCACCCTCCCGAACCGGTGCTCACGGCACCAGGTCGGGACCCTCGAGCCCCCCGTGTTACTCCACGCCGTCCGACCATGTCCAGCACACACTTGGCTGTTCGCGACCAACGGGTGGTGGCGCGCACGCTCGTGGATACCCACGTGCAAGTCCCGCCTGGACCGCGGACTCAGTCGAGGCTCTGATACACCACCCTCCCCGCGGGCGCGTCGGAGAACCAGAGGCCACGGGCGAGCTGCTTTCCCAGCCTGAACGTGGACCTGGCGTGGTCATATCCACCGTCGAGTCGGAAGCTGTCGAGCCGAACGACCGATATGGTGCTGGCGAGCGGGCGGAGCACAGGGTTCGGCAAGATCGGTAGTCGCACGACCGGCTCCGATGAACGCGGCGCTAGCACCGTCCAGTGATGACGACCGAGCTGGTTATCCGTCCACGTGACCTGAACGATCACCCCGTCAGCGACCAAGCCCTCGGCGTCCTCACGCCACACCACGGCCGGGTCGGTCGCGCGATAGCTCGGCCGTTCCGTATACGAACGGGGACGGTCCCGGTCGTACGAGAGCACGACATCGGTCGTGGTCGGCTGCCATTCGATCACGTGCAGCAGCCCGGTCGTCTGCGCGCTGGGTGCCTCGAGGTGGGTCGAGATCGTTGCCTGCGGTGGCATCGGCATCGTGACGCTACTGGCACCGGTACCACCGGCGATCTCGATGGCGGCGCTGCGAGCAGGAAACACCTCGTCCGCGCCATCGATGATGGCCTGTGACGCAAGCATCAAGGTGATGCCCGACGGGACGTCGCGAACGCTGATGGTCGACAGCAGCTCCGGCTGATAGGCACCCTCGAACTCGATCGTCGCCTGGTGTCCGAGGACCACGTCGCGGCGGAAGATCGAACGTTCTGCACCGGTGCTGGTGGTCGAGACGGCGATCAGATCGGTGACCGCATCGCATGCGCCCAGGCTGACGTCGAGCGGCTGGAGTTGAGCTCCGAAGATCTCGCGCGAGCCACACGGGCTATAGAGCCTGTACCCCACTGCGCCGGCCTCGGCGGGAACACGGACGCGCATCGAGATCACGGCGTCTGCGATGCCCGTCGTGAAAGGCTCGAACGCGAGCGTGTCGCCCGGCACGACGCCCGCATACGTCAGGATCTGATCCGGCGTGACCACGGTGACGAAGCCCCCTGCCGCCATGTAGGCGTTGGCGTGCCCGGCGGCGTCCGTCTGGGTGGACAGGACCAGCGACGAATCTGCGTCCTGGAACACGACGGGAATCCCGCCCTGGACCACCGCTCCTCGGACCTCGACGAACACCAGGCCGACCGACGAATCCGGGACGCCGCTCGGCTCCGCGTCATGTGGCAATAGCGAGTCGCCGCATGCCGCGAGCATCGCTACCCCAAGCAAGGCTCGCATGGACGGACAGCCTACAGCGATCGCCCGTGTCCGCTGTCGCAAACACCTCGCAGCTTGGCGTCGCCGCTCCAGCCCGGAGGTCCGCAGGGCGGAGGGTTTGGCCAGAAGGTCGTCGTTGAATGTGCCGACGAGTTCGGCCAGTATCCGCCGGTGGTACACCTTGGGACTCTCGTGACGGTGCGGGCGATCTTCGCTCGGGTGGGTGCGCGGCGCATGACTCTCGCGCTCTTCGCGGCATTCCTCGGGATCGGATGCTCCTCGCCAGCCGCCTCCGTCTGTGACGGCGGCGACTGCGAGCCCGGGTGCGAGCTCGCTACTTGGTTCGCCGATGAGGACGCTGACGGATTCGGTGCCGCCGACGACCACGTCGAAGCTTGTGACGCTCCGGCTGGTCATGTCGCCGATGCCACCGACTGCGATGACACCGTCGCGTCCATCCGTCCCTCCGCGACCGAGCTCTGCAACGGAACCGACGACGACTGCGATGGCACCGTCGACGAGAACCTCACCTCGCTCACCTGGTACGCCGACGGAGATGGGGATGGCGCGGGCGCACCGGGTACTGCGGTCGTCAGCTGCGACATGCCGCTCGGACACGTCGCGACCGCTCTCGACTGCAACGACGCCAACGACACCGTTCATCCCGGCGCATCCGAGCTGTGCAACGCCGTCGATGACGACTGCGATGCTACGTTCGACGAAGGTGCACCCGGCACCTTCTGGTATCTCGATCTCGATCACGACGGCTACGGCGCCCCTGGCGCCGGCGTGATGAGCTGCGGCGCTCCGGCGGATCGTGCCGGCAATGACCTCGACTGCAACGATGCCGACGACGGAGCCCACCCCGGGGCGGCCGAGACCTGCGGCACCGTCGACCGAAATTGTGATGGCGTTGTCCAGCCGTGCTGCGGCGACGGTTTCGCGAACCTCGAGGCAGGCGAGCAGTGCGACGGCGTCCAGGATGGCGCCTGCATCGGCCAGTGCAATGCATGCATGTGCCCGGCACCGGGACCGTGGCGGTTCACCGACGCCACCTCCCTTGCTGGGCTCGACGTGGTCCAGGGTTATACGGTCCCCGCGATGCCGTCCCAGCCCTACTACGGCGGCGGACTGGCTGCGAGCGATCTTGATAATGACGGAGACATCGACCTCTACACCGTGCGCGGCGAAATCGGACGCTCCGTGCTGTGGATCAACCAGGGCAACGGCACGTTCGTGGACGGGACTGCATCCGCTCAGATCCCGCTCAGCACCGTCCGCCGGACCGGTCCGTTGTTCGCTGACTTCAACGGCGATGGTGCGGACGACCTCCTGCTCGGCGGTGTCGTCGGAGCGCCCGTTCGCGTGTTCATCAACCAGCGCAATGGCACGTTCGCCGACGGCACCATCGCGGCTGGCTTCGCCACCCTCGGCGGCGAGGTGGTCTCTGCCGCGATGGCCGACCTCGATGGTGACGGAGATCTGGATCTTGCGCTCGGACGAGCCGGAACCACGATGAACAGTGGCGTGCTCCCGTGCTCGGGCCCGCCTCCGATGAACATCGAGCATTTGTGGCGCAACGACGGTGGTCTCTTCGTGCCAATCAGTGTCCTGGCAGGGCTCTCTGGCCTCGTTCACCCCGTCCTGTGCTGGGACACGACCTTCACGCCAACCTTCGACTACTTCAACGGCGACGATTCGCTCGATCTGGCGTTCACCGCCGACCACGGCGATAGCAGGCTGTATCTCGGCCTGGAAGCTGGCGGTTTCGCCGAGATCACGACCGCATCGATCAACGACGAGTACGGGATGGGCGCGGCCACTGGCGACGTCGACAATGATGGCGACATCGACTGGTTCGTGACCAGCATCCAGGGAACCATCAATGGGACGGGTAACCGCCTGTTCTTGAACGACGGTAGCGGTGGCATGAGCGACTCCTCCGCCAGCGCGGGTGTGCGCAGGGGGGGATGGGGATGGGGCGCCTGCATGGCCGATTTCAATAGCGATGGCCACCTCGACATCTTTCATGTCAACGCGCCGCTTCCGGTGGACTTGAATGGAAACTCGACGCCGGTGCTCTACGACGCGTCGAGACTTTTTCTGTCCAACGGCGACGGCACGTTCACCGAGCGCAGCTTCGAGCTCGGCATCGTCGACTTCGATCAGGGTCGGGGCGTCAGCTGCTTCGATAGTGACAACGATGGTGACGTCGATATCGTGGTCTCCAACGAGTGGGGGCCACTTCGGCTATGGCGCAACAACGGCGCACGCGTCGGCCATTATTTCGTCGTGAGCCTGTCCGCGCCTCCCCCCAATGCTCGGGGCATCGGTGCGCGCATCGAGCTCACGAGCTCGGCCACCACGCAGCGGCGCACGATCAAGGCGGGCAACAACTTCGTGTCCCAGGATCCTGCGCTCGCCCACTTCGGGCTCGGTGCGGCAACGACGGTGGACACGGTCCGTGTCCGATGGCCAGATGGCACCGTCACCACCCAAGGTCCATTCAGCGCAGACCAGCGGATCGTGATCACCAAGCCCTGAGGCGTTGCGATGTCGCGGGTACCGCGTCTGACGAGGGGGGCTCGCGAGCGTCTGGCCGTGTCACTCGGAGCACCGTGATCGATCGGACACAGTGCCGCAGCACAGCGTTCGTAATCACGGTTTGGTGATCACGATCCGCTGATCTGCGCTGAATGGACCGTGCGAGGTGACGGTACCATCCGGCCATAGCACGCGGACCGTGTCCACCGTCGTTGCGGCGCCGAGTCCAAAGTGGGCGAGCGCTGGATCCTGGGACACGAAGTTGTTGCCCGCCTTGATCGTGCGCCGCTGCGTGATGGCCGAGGACGTGAGCTCGATGCGCGCACCGATGCCCCGAGCATTGGGGGGAGGCGCTGACAGGCTCACGACGAAATAATGGCCGACGCGAGTGCCGTTGTTTCGCCAGAGCCGGAGCGGTCCCCACTCGTTGGAGACCACGATATCGACGTCACCGTCGTTGTCACTATCGAAGCAGCTGACGCCTCGACCCTGATCGAGGTCGACGATGCCGAGCTCGAAGCTGCGCTCGGTGAACGTGCCATCACCGTTGGACATGAAGAGTCGCGACGGATCGGCGAGCTGGCCGGGCGAGTAGTAGCCGTTGACATGAAAGATGTCGAGGTGACCATTGCTGTCGAAGTCGGCCAGACAGGCCCCCCATCCCCAACCGCCTCTGCGCACACCTGCGGTCGCAGAGCTGTCAGACATGTTGCCGTTGCCGTCGTTGAGGAACAGCCGGTTACCCGTGCCACTGCCCTGGGAGAAGTTCCCCTGGATGCTGGTCACGAACCAGTCGATATCGCCATCATTGTCGACGTCGCCGGTCGCCGCGCCCATGCCGAACTCGTCGTTGATCGAGGGGCTCGTGATCTCGGTGAAGGCGGCGGTCCCGGTGCCGAGATACAGCCTGCTGTCACCGAAGTCCGCGGTAAACGCCAGATCGAGCACGCCATCCCCATTAAAGTAGTCGAAGGTCGGCGCAAACGTGGTGTCGCGACACATTACGGGGTGATGAAGCCCGGCGAGTCCTGCAGCAGCGCTGATCGGCGCGAAGTGGCCGCCGTCGTTGCGCCAGAGATGCTCGACGTCGAGTGGTGGCGGGCCGCTGCATGGCGTCGCATCGGTCGATCCGTTGGCAGTGGTACCCGAGCGTCCGAGCGCGAGATCGAGCTCGCCATCTCCATCGAGATCTGCCATCGCGGCAGAGGAGACCTCGCCGGCGAGGGTAGCGAAGCCTGCGGCGAGCGTTCCATCGGTGAATGTGCCATCGCGTTGGTTGATGAACACGCGCACCGGGGCCCCGGCGACGCCTCCGAGCAGGAGGTCGTCGGCACCATCGCCGTTGAAGTCGGCGAACAACGGGCCGGTCTTGCGCACGGTCATGAGCGGGATCAGTGCCGATGCCGTCCTGTCAACGAACGTGCCGTTGCCCTGATTGATCCAGAGCACCGAGCGGCCAATCTCTCCGCGCACGGTGTAGAGGTCGATGTCGCCGTCGTTGTCAAAATCGCTCGCGGCCAGTCCTCCACCGTAGTACGGCTGGGACGGCATCGCGGGCACGGAATACCCCTGGATCACGTCGAGGCCCGCAAGGGCGGTGGCGTCGGTGAACCGCCACGGTCCCGGGGCCGGGCACATGCAGGCATTGCACAGGCCGATGCAGGCGCCATCCTGGAGGCCGTCGCATTGCTCGCCCGCTTCGAGGTCCGCGAACCCATCACCGCAGCACGGCTGGACGGCACCATCACAGTTGCGGTCGATGGTGCCGCAGGTCTCGGTCGCCCCGGGGTGAACTCCGTCATCGGCATCGTTGCAGTCGAGGTCGTTGGCAGCGTAATCGGTCGGAGCTCCGCAGCTCATCACGCTGGCGCCGGGTGCGCCGTAGCCGTCGTGATCGAGATCGAGATACCAGAACGTGCCGGGGGCACCTTCGTCGAAGGTGCCATCGCAGTCATCGTCGACGGCGTTGCACAGCTCGGCCGCCCCGGGATGGACGGTGTCGTTGGCGTCGTTGCAGTCGAGACCGCTCGCGACGTGTCCGAGCGGCATGTCGCAGCTGACGACCGCGGTACCCGGTGCGCCCGCGCCATCTCCATCTCCGTCGGCGTACCAGGTGAGCGAGGTGAGGTTCTCGTCGACGGCGCCATCGCAGTCGTCGTCGGTTCCGTTGCAGAGCTCGGTCGCGGAGGGATGGATGGACGCGGAGGCGTCATCGCAGTCCGTGCCATCGGCGACATGCCCGGCGGGCACCTCACACGACTCCATGCGGTCAGCGGGGGCGCCGAATCCGTCACCGTCGCCGTCTGCGAACCAGGTTTCGAGCTCGCACCCGATCGCGCAGTCGCCGCCGTCACAGGCGGTAGCAGCTGGCGAGGAGCATCCCGCACCGAACGCCGCCGCGAGGAGCGCCGTCCTCATGCACCATGCACCCACGCGGGTGAAGATCGCGCGCCCCGTCACAAGGGTCCCGATGTGTACCACCGGCGAATACTGGACGATCTCGCCGGCTCCTTCAATCGGCAACCGATCAGCTGATCAACCGACCGTACCGCGTGCGAGAGCACCGTGCCGAAACGACAACGCGCCGTCCGAGCTCAGCTCGGACGACGCTTGATCGAAATGCCGGGTAACGCCCGGCTACCTCAGATCACTGAGGGGTCTGGATCCAGCTGGCGCCGTTGTTGAAGTCCAGACGCCACGCACGGTACGGCTCGTCGGGATTCACGAACTGCGTCGAGTACTGGGCGCAGCCACAGTCGTAGTAGCCCCAGAACGGGTCGTAGCAGTACTGGATCTGGCTGCAGTACTGATACGTGTAGCTGTCGTCGAACACGTCGCCGAAGCCAACTTCAATCAGCAGGCGCTCGCCCGCCAGGAACGTGTGCGCCACGCCCGTGGTGAACGAAACACTGAAGTTGTTGGCGTTGGTCGGCACCGCGATGGTGCTGCCCTCGGCGTCGCGCCAACCGGTCACGGGCGAGCCTTCGAGGTTCCGCGCCGTGAGCAGGTTCGCAACCGTCGTGTATGCGCCGGCAGTGCCGGTCACGACCGAGACCTTGACGAAGATCCGGCCATCGAGCGTGCTTCCCGCGAGGGCCTCGGCCAGGCGGAACTGCGCGCTCCACGTACCCGCGCTGATCGTCTCGCCGTTGAGGTCGACGTCGTAGAGCCAGCCGCGGTTCGGCGTGGCGCCGATCTCCGTCGCGTCCGTGTTCGCCGACACCATGATGCCGGGGTTCCACTGGCCAACGCCGGAGTTACCCGGGCTGATCTCGTCGAACCGACCCGAGATCAGCGAAACGCCAGCGCTCGGCGCCATGGTCGAGAGCAACCGCGAGGTCGCCGGGAACGGCGAAGCGGTCGCCGTATCGGTGAGGAACATCCGGATCTGGCCGAACGTGTTCGGTCCGAACGGCGCGGTCCGCGTCGCGGTCGCGATACCGGAGGTGCCAGCGTAGTCGCTACCCGACGCCGAGCCGGCGAGGTCGTCCACGCGGATGTCGAGCACGCCGCCCGAGATCACGAGGTCATCGAGCGCCGCGTTGAGCGCGGCCTTGGTGCCCTGGATACCGATCAGCTGATCGTTGAGACCGTCGCCATCGACGGTGCCGTCGGGGGTGAACGCCGTCGCACCCGTTCCGCCGACATCGACGAAGGTCACGCCGGTCGTCGCGCCGAGCGAGATGGTCTGGCCCGCAGCGGCGCGCAGACGCACGCGGAGGCTCGAGGCCTCCTTGTCGTCGACGATGATCTGACCGCTACCGGTCACCGTCGGGACATCGTTCACCGGCGTGACCGTCAGCAGGAAGGTGTCCTGCGTCAGGAGCATGCCGTCGGAGACGGCAACCGTGATGTTCGCCGTACCGGACAGGTCTGCGACCGACGTGATGTTGAACGAGTTGCCGGTGATGTTGCTGATGCCGATCAGGCCCGGGTTGTCCGTCGTCACGGTGACGACGAGCATGCCCGGGGTCTCGACGTCGCCCGCGCTGAACGAGATCGAGCTGGTTCCGAAGTCCTCGGGACGGGTGATGTCCGCGAGGGGCGCGAGCGTCGGCGCGTCGTTGACCGGGGTCACCGTGACCACGAACGTGTCCATTGCCGTGAGGCTGCCGTCGTTGACGGTCACCGTCACGTTGATCAGCCCGTTGTAGTTCAGCGCCGGGGTCACCGTGACGGTCCGGCTTGCACCGGAACCACCGAGGACCGCGAACGCGCCGTTGTCCGCAGTCACGGACACGTTGAGGTTCGACGGGTTCGTCTGCGCGTCACCGATCGTGAACGGAAGCGCCGTGGTCGCCGTGTCCTCGGCAACCGTGACGTCCGCGACCGCGGTGATCGTCGGCGCCGTGTTGCCGACCGCGTAGGTGGTGTAGATGTCGCTGGTCGCCAGCTTGGCGCCACTCGTGATCGGGAAGTTACCCAGATCGTTGGTGGTCACCTGGATGCGGGCGTCGCCCATGAAGTTCAGGTTCGGCGTGAAGGTGAAGTTGGTGAGCGCGTTGTTCACCTCGGTCAGCGTGCCATTGAAGATCATGGTCGCGTCGGCCGTGCCGTCGCCCATGCAGCCGGTGCAGCCGAAGTCGAGACCCGTGGTGGTCGTCAGCGTGATCGCGCCTTCGGTCGAGCTGATCGTGACCTGCATCTCTGCGGTCGCGCTCAGGTCGTGCAGATCGATGTCCGCGACGTCGACGTTCAGGCCGCTGCGCTGAGCATTCGTCGTCAGCGTGACGAGGCCCGACACGTTGCTGTGCACGGGCGCGTCGTTCACCGCGGCAAACGCGTAACCGATCATGTCGGTGTCCGTGAGGGCACCGCCGCCGCCGTTGTTGCCGTCGTTGATGGCAACGGTCAGCATGCGGGTGCCATCACCCGGAGGCGTCGGCGTGTTGTACTCGTCGGTGTCGAGGCGCAGCGTGACGCCAGCCGCGAGCGCGCTCAGCAGGTTCGCCTGTGTGCCCGTCAGCGTCACGGTGTTCGACTGGTTGTTCGTGATCGTCACGCCAGCGCTCGTCGCGACCTGGATGACTGGCGAGGTGCTCGCACCCGTCGTCGAGAGCGTCGCCGTCATGACCGTGGACGGCACTTCGACGGTGTCGAGGTCGCTGAACGAGATCCCGTTGACGACGATGGTTCCATCCTCGATGCCCGTCTGAGCACCTGGCACCACGTTGATCGGCGCGTCGTTGACCGGCGTGACGTTCACGAGGAACGTCTGCTGCACCGCGCCACCGACCGCATCGGACGCCGAGACGGTGACCGTCGCCGGGCCGCCCGAGCGCACGTTGTTCTGATTCGCGTTCGGCGTGATCGTCACCGTGCGGGTTGCACCCGCACCAGCGACCGGCACCGGGTTCGAGAGCAGGACCGCGTTGTTCGAAGAAGCATTCGTGGTGATCTCAGCCACCGTGCCGTCCGGATCGGCAACCGAGAACGTGAACGTCGTCGTTCCGTCCTCGTTGACCGTCACCGGCGTGCCCGAGATGAACGTGATCATCGGCTGCGCGTTCACGTTGATCGTGAACTGGTCCATGTCCGTCTCGACGCCCGGCGTGCCGCTGTTACCGTTGTCGTCGGCCGTGACGGTGACGAGCACCGAGCCGAACTGACCGGATGCGGACTCGAACGTCAGGCTCTGGAGCGCCGTGTTGATTTCGGTCTGCGTGCCGGTGAGAACGAGGGCGTTCGTACCGTTGCCAGCCACCGTGAGGCCTGCGACCGCCGGAACGCTGAGCGTTCCCTTGTTCGCAGGGATCGAGAGGGTGACGACGATGTCAGCCGTACCCGAGTCCGGATCGGCAACGCTGACCCGGTTCGACGCGTTGAACGCGAAGGTGCGCTGCGCCGAGGTGCCGGTGATGACGACGTGGGCCGTCTGAGTACCGGGGACCGTGATGACCGGGGCATCATTGACGTTGTTGATCGTCAGCACGAACGTGTCGAGCGCGGTCAGTGCACCGTCGGTGACGGACAGCGTGATCGTCGCGCTGCCGATCGTGGTCGGCGTGAACGTGACCGTGCGGTTTGCGCCCGAGCCGCCGACGGTCGGCAGGCCGGTGACGCCCTGGTCGCTCGACATCGCGGTGACGCTGAGCGTCGCCACGTTGTTGTCGATGTCGCCGACCGTGAACGGGATGGTGAGCGTGTCACCGAGGTTCATGCTCTGGTTCGTGACGTCCTGGATCGTCGGGCCGTCGTTGACGTTGTTCACCTGGACGGTGAACGACGTGGTCGAGGAGCCGCCGTTCGCATCGGTCACCGTCAGGGTGATGATCGCGGTGCCGAACACGTCAACGAGCGGGGTCACCGTCACGGTGCGCGCGCCAGCGGTACCGCCGAGCACGACGTTGCCGTTCGGGACGAGCGCGGTGTTCGACGAAGAAGCAGTCACGACGAGAGCGCCGGCAGCGGTCTCGACATCAGCAACGCTGAAGTTGAGCGCGCTGGTGCTCGTGTCCTCGGCGATGTTCTGGTCGGCGATCGTGGTGATCGTCGGCAGATCGTTCACCGCGTTCACCGTGATGCTCACCGAGTCGGTGTCGGAGAGCGGACCACCGGTGCCGGTGTTGCCCTGATCGTTCGTGGTGATCGACAGCGTGCCCGTGCCCGAGCCGTTGGCCGGCACGTTCAGGGTGAGGTTGTTGAGGGCGGCGTTGATGTCCGAGATCGTGCCCGTGAACACCATGCTGGCGTCCGCCGTGCCGTCACCCGAGGTGAACGTCAGGCCGGTCGTGCCGCTGAGGCTGAGCGTACCGACGTTGCCCGTGGTGTTCGTCACGCCGAGCGTGACCATCACAGCGCCGGTGCCGGCGTCGATGTCCGACGTCGAGATGGCGTTGTTGTTGCCTGGATTGAAGACGAGGTTCACGTCTTCGTTCGCGGTCTGCGCGCCCGGGACGACGTTGACCGGCGGATCGTTCGCAAGCGTAGGCGCATTGACCGTCAGGACGAACGTGTCAGTCGCCGTGCCGGTTCCGTCGCTCACCGTGACGGTGATCGTGGCGGTACCGGTGCCGGTCGCGCTGGGGGTGACCGTCAGGGTGCGGTTCGCGCCTGTTCCGGCGAAGACGAGGCCGCTGGCGGGGACCAGGGTGGTGTTGCTCGAGGTCGCAGTGACAGTGAGGCTGGCTGCTGGAGTCTCTGCATCGCCAACGGTGAAGTTCAGCGCGGTGGTCGCGGTGCCCTCCTGAACCGTCTGGTCCGCGATGTTGCTGATCGTGGGGAGGTCGTTGACCGACGTGACGGTGACGGTGAACGTGCTGGACGCCATCCCGCCCTGGCCGTTGCTCACGGTCAGGGTGATGTCGGCCGAGCCGAAGGCGTTCGCCACCGGCGTGACGGTCACCGTGCGCGTCGCTCCCGAACCACCGAGCACGATGTTCGCGTTCGGAACGATGGTGGTGTTGTTCGAGGTGGCCGTGACGGTGAGCGACCCGACAGCAACGCTGGTGTCACCGACCGTGAACCCGAGGGAACCGGTGGTGCCGTCCTCGGAGATGGTCTGGTCAGGAACGTCCGAGATCGTTGGACCCGTCGGAGCGTCGATGTCAGGAGCGTCGATATCAGGAGCGTCGATCGGCGGCGTTACGCCGTTATCGCCGCAACCGACGATCGCGATGCTCAGCAGTAGCGCGCCTACGCGCCCAATAATTCCAGTGCCCATTCTTCTCACAGCAGCCTCCTCATTAAGAACCAGTCAAACGCCTAGAACCGAAGTGCTCTACACGGACGTACCCCCGCCCATGAGAGGCGATAGCCGTACGACAGGAGGGCCACGACATGAAAGAGCTTCGCGGCACTAAATTCGGGTAGCGATGGGTGAGGACCGTGACGGAATCCGTGAAGCCAGAACGACTCGCACGGGCGTGCAGATCTCGTCGGAGATCGATGCCCCGGGACAGCTGCGACCTTGGTGAAGCGCGAGCTCGCTAGAACGAACCGACGATCGCCGCGCCGCGATCCTGCGGAACGAGCATCACATCGCCCCGGCGGCGCATCAGCCGCGGGATCGTCAGGCCGGCGGCCACACCGACCACCGCGCCGGTCACGACATCCGTGAAGTAGTGCTTGTCGCCGGCGATCCGGAAGTAGCCGGCGGCGGCGGACAGCGGCAGGCCGATGCCCCAGATGAAGGGCTCGGAGGCGCTCCCCCGCCAGTGCGCGACCATGCCGGCGCTGGTGGTCACCCCGAACGCGAGGGCCGAGTGACCGGACCAGAACGACATGTTGTCGTCCTGATCGGGCTCGGAGCTGCCGTAGTGGACGAACGGGCGCTGCCGGGCGAGCGACCACTTGGCGATCTGGGTGACCATCTGGCTGATCGCCACGGTCTCGAAAATCGGGATCGTGTCGTCGATCAGCCGGCCCCAGCTCGCATCCTCGGCCGACAGCGCGGTCAGGGCGGTGATCCCGATTCCCATCACCGGAACCGCCACGTAGCCGGTCAGGTGGGAGAACAACCGGGCGCTCTCGGTGTCGCGCCACAGCAGCGAGTCGCGAACGCTGACGTCGATTCCGGGGGGCGAGCACCACCGGCAGCTGTCGGGGGCGAGCGACGGCTTGAGGACGGTCTCCGAGGCCAGGTAGGCGACGCCCAGGCCCGTGGAGATCGAGAGGTGGAGGACGCGGTTGTTGCCGTGGCGACCTCGGTACCAGGGCTCAGCCGACGCCGGGCTGGGCAGCGCGAGCACGAGGACCGCGAGCACAGTGAGCTGGTGTCGTCGCATCGGTGAACGTCAGCCTAGCCCGCCCCCCTGTGCGTTGCGCAGGGCAAGAAGATGCAAAACATGGACACCTCCCGGTACTATTTCGTTCATGTCCGTGGCGCTCGGGATCGATCTGGGGACGACCAACTCGGTCGCCGCGATCGCAACACCGACCGGCGTCGAGTTCATTCTCGGTCCGCGCGGCGAGCGAGTTCACCCATCGGTCGTTGCATTCCCGTCGAGTGGCGGCGTGGTCGTGGGGCCCGATGCCAAGCGCTATCGGTTGACCGAGCCACACCACGTCATCCACTCCGCGAAGCGGTTCATCGGTCAGAACATCCGTGCGCCGCTGGTCCAGCTCGCGATGACCGGCGTCCGCTACCGGGTCGAGGAAGGTCCGAACCAGCAGCCGATCGTCGTCGTGCGCGACCGCCGGATGACGATGCCGGAGATCTCCTCGAACGTGCTGCTCCACCTGAAGCGGTGCGCGGAGCGCCAGCTCGGAACGCCGATCAAGGACGCGGTCGTCACCGTTCCCGCCAACTTCACCGACGGGCAGCGCCAGGCCACGAAGGAGGCCGGGCGACTCGCAGGCCTCGACGTGATGCGCCTGATCAACGAGCCGACCGCGGCCGCGCTCGCGTACGGCTTCGGGCGCGACCGGCAGCAGGTGATCTGCGTGTTCGATTTCGGTGGCGGCACGTTCGACGTCTCGATCCTCCGCCTCAACGGCGAGGTGTTCGAGGTGCTCGCGTCCGAGGGCGACTTCTTCCTCGGTGGTGATGACCTCGATCGTGCCCTCGGCGAGGTGCTCGCAGCTGAGTGCAACCGGATCCTGCGCGTCGATCCGCGGCCCCACGCGCCGCTGATGATGAAGCTGATGATGGGTGCCGAGGCGATCAAGATGCACCTCTCGGACAACGATGCCGCCGAGGGTGAGATCGATGGTCTCGATCTCCCGGGTGCGCAGGGCAGTCGCCTGCCGTTCCAGATCACGCGCAAGCAGTTCGAGGACCTGATCGCTGGCTACGTCAATCGCACGTGCGAGGTCACCAAGCAGGTGTTGCTGACCGCGGGCATCGATGCGCGCTCGGTCTCGGAGATCCTGTGCGTCGGCGGCTCGACGCGGATCCCGCTCGTCCGACAGCGACTCTCCGAGGTGTTCCGCAAGGAAGTGAACACCAAGATCAACCCGGACGAGGTCGTCGCGCAGGGTGCTGCGATCCAGGCCGGCAGCCTCGTCGGTAACCTGTCGTCGGGTACCGGCATGGGCGCGCGCGATGCGGTCGCGACCACCGCGCACTCGATGCTCGGCGGTGGCGGCAACGTGGTGCTGCCGCAGACCCAGGCGAAGCGTCCGATCCTGATGGACGTCAACCCGGCGACCCTCGCGATCCACACGGCGGGCGGGTTCACCGAGCGGTTGCTCGACAAGAACGCACCGATCCCGATCGAGCGCACGCGCGTGTTCACCACGTCGCGCGACAATCAGACCCGCGTCGAGATCGATTGCTGCCGCGGCGAGAACCGCCGCTACGTCGAGAACGAGCCGCTGGGGACGCTCGTGCTCGAGGGGCTGCCAGCGAAGCCGCGCGGTGATCTGCAGATCGAGGTGTCGTTCCGCGTCGATGCGGACGGCATCCTCCACGTGCGCGCGAGCGATCCCACGACCGGCGTTCGCCAGGAAGCGCACCTGCAAGTGCTCGGAGCGCCGACCGAGGAACGCGCAGAGTGAGCGCACGCACCGACGTGCTGCTGTGGGCGCAACGCATCATTGCGCTCGCGGGATCGCCGCCTCATCAGCTGCTCGAGATCAAGGCGGACGCCGGGATCGAAGATGCGCAGGAAGCGTTCCACAAGATCGCCCGCACCTCGCATCCCGATCTCCACCGGACCGGCCTCGCGGCCGACGAGCTCGAGAGGGTCACGCTCGCCTACGCGCGGATCGCGGGCGCGTATCAGGACTTCCGATCGCAGCGCATGCAGACGACCCGGATCCGGCCGATCAAGGACGCCCCGACGCCGGTCCCCGGCATCCCTACCCAGCGCACCGTGCGCCCCACGCCGACCGCCGGGTCCCCCCCGCTGACGTCCACCGGCGCTCCGACCTCGGGCGTCCCGACCACTCCCGGGAGTGCCGCGTCGGGCGCGATGAACAGCAAGGCGTTGATCTATTACCGCAAGGCCGAGCTCGCCCTGCGTCGGGGCGATCTCAAGAACGCCCTGATGCAGATGAAGATGGCGATCGCGGGCGATCCGCAGTCCCAGCTCCTCCGCAATGCGCTCCTCGAGATCGAAGCCGAGCTCGCCAAGACGTAAGCGAGATTCCCCGGGGCTAACGATGTGCAACTCCTTGCACTTCAACAGCCCGATTCCCTGGGTGGACACCGTGCCCTCCTTGTGAGAGACCAGCGCCATGTCCGCGCGGACGTCCACTGGAACTTCGATCACCGGCCACGGATTGTGGCACCCCGAGAACGTCCTCGAGAACCCGGAGCTGTGCGACGCGTTCAACGAGTTCGTTCGTCGTCAGAACGCGCTCCACGCTGATGCGATCGCGGCCGGCACCCGGGAGCCCCTGAAGGAGTCGACGCCCGACTTCGTCGTCAAGGCGTCCGGCATCATCCGCCGCTACGTCCAGGACAAGACCGGTCTCCTCGATCCCGAGCGGATGTGTCCGAACATCAAGGACCGTCCCGAGACCGAGCTCAGCATCCAGGCCGAGTACGCCGTCAACGCCGCCAAGGTCGCGCTCGCGCGTGCCGGCAAGGTCGGCGAGGACGTCGATCTCGTGGTCCTCGGCTGCTCGAATCTGCAGCGCCTGTATCCGGCGATCGCGATCGAGGTCCAGAACGCGATCGGTGCTCACGGCTACGGCTTCGACATCTCGCTCGGCTGTTCGGCAGCCACCGGCGCCACCCAGCTCGCATCGCAGGCCGTTCGCCTCGGTCAGGCGAAGTGCGCGCTCGTCGTCGTCCCCGAGCTGACGACCGGGCACATGAACTGGAAGGAGCGCGACAGTCACTTCATCTTCGGCGACGCCTCGGTGTCGCTGGTGATCGAGCCGACCGAGAACGCCAGGCCTGGCTCGTGGGAGATCCTGTCGACGCAGATGGCGTCGAAGTGGAACCCGACGACGATCCGTAACAACCGCGGGTACCTCGATCGCTGCGATCCCGAGACCGAGCACGACGAGGTCAGCAAGCTGTTCCATCAGCAGGGCCGCCGCGTGTTCAAGGACGTCGTGCCGCTCGCCGAGAAGTTCATCAAGGAGCACGTCGCGGCGCATGACCTGCAGCCGTCGCAGATCTCGCGGTACTGGCTCCACCAGGCGAACCAGAGCATGAACGAGCTGATCGCGAAGCGTGTGCTCGGACGCGAGGCCACGCGCGAGGAAGCACCGATCATCCTCGACGAGTTCGGCAACACTGCGTCCGCGGGCTCGCTGCTCGCGTTCTCGCGACACAACGAAGATCTGCCGGCCGGTAGCTACGGAATGATGGCGTCGTTTGGCGCCGGCTACTCGCTCGGATCGCTGCTGCTCCGGCGCCAGTAGCCGCCTGACAGCTCTGTCAGCGGAGACTTTCGTGATTTTCTTTCGCGCGATCATCTCGCGCGAGCTCGTAGTCCAGCCCGCAGTTTCCGGACCGGACGAGATCTAACTCCGCGCACCGTGGTCCCGCCGAGCAGGTCTGCGTGATCGCTCGTTGTCAGCAAGGAGCAGTCGGTCACGGTCGTCGTGCAGGCCGGCGAGAAGAACCGGCCCCCAAGCGAACCGCTAGGGCGCGGTCGCCTTGCAGCAGCGGAACCCCGTCTCGGACTCGACGACGTTCCCGGCGGCGCGGGTCAGCCGGAAGTCGCACGTCGCGCCGGCGGCCGGCGTGTCATACGAGCCACCACGCTGGACCACGATGCTCTGGCCGTTCGCCGTGCCGGTGATCTCGCTCGTCCACTCCTTGAGGTTGCCCGACATGTCGACCGCGCCGGTCGCCGCCACGCACGCGCCGGCCATCCCGGTCGCGAGCAGGATGTCGTCATCACTGCCGCCGGCCACGCCATCGAACGGCTCGGTGTTGCACACGGTCGCC
Source organism: Myxococcales bacterium (assembly GCA_028287135.1). Classification (GTDB taxonomy): domain Bacteria; phylum Myxococcota_A; class Polyangia; order Haliangiales; family Haliangiaceae; genus JABFXX01. The sequence continues at coordinate 10,272 of JAQBQE010000042.1, read as the reverse complement.
GAGAACGCGTTGCCGTACGGATAGACCGTGTTCGTCGAGCCCTCGCACGCGGTCTGCCACTGCGTCGCCGAGCACAGCACCTTGCCCGCCGCCGTGCACGCCGCCTGGGCGGTCGCGAACGTGACGCTGCGCCAGGGCAGGACGCCTGGCTTGGAGCACGAGCGCGCGCTCGACACACCGGTCGCGGTCATCGTCGCGTCGGGATGCGAGGCCTCGTACGTATCGACGTAGTAGTCGAGTGCGCCGACGACCACGTGCGACATCGCATCGATCACGCGGTTCGGCCCGGTGCTGTTGTCGACGATGCCGTCACAGTTGTTGTCGAGTCCGTCGCACGCCTCTGTGGTCGCGGTCTGGGCGTCGGGGAGAACCGAGAGGTCACAGCGGGTCTGGCTCGGATCGAGGGTGTCGCACACGCGCTTGCCCCCATCACGGCAGATTCCGAGCCCACCGTTATCGCAGTCCTGCCCGAGGTCGGAGAAGCTGTCGTCGGCGAGGCCGTCGCAGTCGCCGTCCTTGCCGTTGCAGAGCTGCTCCTGGAGCACGACGCCGTTCGGGACGCTCGGATCGAACTCGACGTCCGCCGAGTAGTCGCACCACCAGCGCGTCACCGCGCCGCGCTTCTCGCAGATCATCGACGTGCCCGCGCATGGCGTGCCCGCGGTCACCCGGCACTGGCCCGTCGGTGGCGCGGGCAGGGTCTCGTCGATCACACCATCGCAGTCGTCATCGATGCCGTTGCAGTCCTCGGCCCGCGCCGGGAACAGCGGACACATGTACTCGCACGTCATCATGTCCGCATCGAGATCCACGAACCCCGGCTGACACTCGACGAACGCGCACTGGCCCGCCTGGCACGCCTGCACCGAGCCGGCGCCGACGCAGCGGCGATTGCACACGCCACAGTGATTCGTGTCGACTTGCTTGTTGAACGTGTTGTCGACGACGCCATCGCAATCGTCGTCGACCTCGTTGCATTGATCGTCGACACCGATCGGGATGCAGCTCGGCGCATCGATCCCGCCGCCATCGTCGGCGTCGCCCCCTCCCCCGTTGCCGTCGTCATCCACGCCGCCATCGCCGTTCTGGTTGCGCGTACCGAGGTCGTACGGATGGAGATCGCAGCCAGCAGCCGCGAGCGCGATCAGGATCACCGCGGCGCGCATCACGACCTCCTCCGTCGGACGACCAGCATGCCCAGTGAGATCAGGATCCCGAGGCCACCGGTGCCACCGCCGCCGGTCGAGCACCCACCACCGCCGGGTTGCACGAGGATCTGGGTGCCGGCAGGAACGTCGGGCACGCACAGCCCGCCGCCATCGCGGACCTCGCAATGGAACGCGTCCGCACACGTGACCAGCTTGCACGGGTCCTCGATGCACATGCCGTTCGTGCAGACCTGACCGGCGCGGCAGCCCAGGCCGACGCACGGGTCCTGGACGCACTCGCCGTCCACGCAGACCTCGAACTCGTCGCACTCGACACCCGCACAGACATCGGCGACGCACGAGCCATCGGGCGCGCAGCGCTGGCCTTCCGGACACCGCGTGTCGTCGCAGTTCACGACGCAGCTGCCATCGTTGCAGCTACAGCCGAGCGGATCCGTGCAGGTCGCAGCACAGTCGACACCGACGCACGGGTCGGGGATGCACATCGAGTTGCTGCACACCTGGTCGGTCGGGCAGCCGAGGACGTTGCAATCGACGCAGGTCCCGAACCGGCACTCCTCGAGCGGACCGCACGTCACGCCCGCGCACGGGTCGATGCACATGTCGTTCTGGCAGATCTCGTTGGGCTGGCAGTTCGCGCACGCGCTCGGCACGCAGAAGTCGCCGCTCGCCGTCATCTCGCACTTGAACCCGGCAGCACACGGGAACTCGCCACCCATGCAGCGCAGGCGACAGCCGCCTTCCACGCACGAGGTCGGGTTCGGGCACGGTGCGTTGACGTCGGGCATGCCGTCGCAATTGTCGTCGATGCCGTTGCAGACCTCGGCCTGCGGATCGACCGCACCGACGCACACGATCGCGCCACCGATGCACGCGTTCACGCCGAACATGCACGGCGGCGTGTTGGACAGACCGCATGGCTGGCCGACGTTCGGGTCGTCCTCCTCGAACGCGCCGTCGCAGTCGTCATCGAGGCCGTTGCAGATATCGATCGGGCTGGTGACGACGCAACCCGGGGTGCAGTTGATCCCCTCGTCGATCGCGCCGTTGCAGTTGTCGTCGAGACCGTTGCAGACCTCGGCGGTCGGCGTCGCGCCAGGCATCGTGATGTTGCACTGGAGGCCGGACCCGTTCGCGGTACAGCCGAGCACGCCCGTGCCGCGGCAGGCGCCGAGCAGCCCGTTGTCACAGGCACTACCCTTCTGCGGGAAGTCCTCGTCGACGAGCGTGTCGCAATCGTCATCGAGGTTGTTGCAGGTCTCGAACACGATCGAGCCCGACACGATCGTGGCCAGCGCGTTCGCGAGCGCATCGTCACTACCGACGAGGAACGCCGTGCCGGTACCACCTGCATTCGCGATCGCGTTGAGCTGGGTGGTCTCGGAACCGAGCGTCGAGAACCCGATCACGTAGGTGTCGATGCCCTTCATCCGCAGCGCCGCGGCGGCGGAGACCGGGTCGCCCTGGCAGCTCTCGGCACCGTCGGTCAGCAGGATGACGCCATAGCGCCGGCACGTCGGTGACGCGAGGTCGCACGCCTTGATCGGCGTCAGGTAATCCTCGGCCGCCTGCAGCGAGTTGGCGAGCGGCGTCGGGCCGGTGCCGCGGAGCTCGCAGTTGCCGCCACCGCCGAAGTTGCAGTACGCGCCCTGCGTCTGCGTGTTGTTGAACGCCGTCTCGGTACCATCGAGCCACATCAGGTAGTTGTTGATGTCGGAGCCAAATCCGACGAGCACGTCGGCACCGCGGCGAGGCGGACCGCAGTTGCCGGCGTAGTTGATGCACTCATCGCCGGGAGAGTCCTTGAGCACGGCGAGGTTCTCGACCAGGGGATTGGTGCCCTCGGTGAGGCAGCTCGGGGTCGGCGCCGGTCCGGTATTGTTCCTCGGATCGTCGTAGCTGCAGCAGATCTCGTTGCACTCGAAGTTGTGCGCGGTCTGGCAGCTGCGGTTCAGCGATTGATCCTGGTGGTACCGCGCGAGTGCGAAGTCGATGTTCGGGTACGCGGAGATCACCGAGGTCAGTGCGGTCTTCGCCTTGAACAGGCGCGAGTCATCCGGGGCCAGGTTGCCGTTGTGATCGATACCGGGATGATCCATCGAGCCATCGCCGTGCGTCGGGACCCCGGTCAGATCGCCGAGCATCGAGCCCGAGGTATCGAGGATCACCGTGAACCGGGTGCGGCTATCGACGACCGGGCCCTGGCAGCTCGGCAGCGCCGGTGGGCACTCCTGCGGCAAGCCACCGACGCAGGACATCACCGTCGAGGTGCCGCAGTTGAGGGTCGGCAGGTTGTCGTCGACCATGCCGTCGAAGTCGTTGTCGAAACCGTCGCAGAACTCGCCGACGTAGCCGCCGGAGATCTGGAGCTCGCCGACGCCGCCGCCGGCCTCGCCGCGACAGATCGGACACACACCGCCGAGCGCTCCGTTGACGTTGAACACCGCCTGATCATGGATGCTTGCCGAGACGCCGGAGAGCACCGAGACGATGCCACCACCACCGCCGCCGCCGCAGTCATCGCAGGTACCGGTCTGCTGAAACCCGGCGCACTCGCCGTTCGACATCGCGCCCTGGGTGTCGCCGCCGAGACCACCTGCCGCGCTGACCAGCGAGGTCACTCCGATCGTCACGCTGTCACCGACGATGAACACGGTGCCGCCAGCGCCGCCGCCCGCGGAATCGTTGCCGTCACCGCATCCGCGCTTTCCGCTCGCGTCGATCGTGCCGTCGAAGGTGAGCTGTCCCGTCCTGGTGGCGTTGACCGCCGCGAGGACCACGCGTCCACCACCACCACCGGCGGTCACCAGGGTCCGGCCATCGCCATCGCGGCAGCCCTTGTCCCCACCGGAGGCGCCGAACTCGGGTTGATAGATCGAGTGGAAGTACGGCAGGCCGGCGATCGACGGCAACGCGTCGTTGTCGCGGCAGCCGGCGCCGCCGGTGGCGGTGCACGTGATCACGCCCATCGGCGTGGTCAGGTCACCGCAGTCCTCCTCGAAGTCGCGCGGGAACTGCTGGGCCGGCGGGCTGCCCGGAATGTCCTTGGTGCCGCGACCACCGATGCCGAAGTGCGCACCACCACCACCCGAGTCGAGCACCGAGCAGCCACCGCGACCGCCGGCGGTCGCCGTGGGCCCCGCACCTTCGCCGCACAGCGGCGTCTGGTACCCGGTGCCCTTCGCGCTGATCCGCGAGGCGGCGTCGATCGTGATCGTGTTCGCGCGGAGCTCGAGGTTACCGGTGCCGACCTTGTCACTGCCGTTGAACACGTTGACGTTGATCGTGCTGTTCGTCAGCGTGACGGTGCCGAACGTGTGAACGCCCGACATCTCGCACGTCGTGTTGGTCAGCGTCAGGTTGGGGCCGGCCGTCGGGCATGGCGCGGCCTCGACGCGAGCTGCGAGCGCAGCCATGGCACAGACACCGAGCCCGAAACGGCGAATCATGCACCATCATACGGAGCCTTCGACCGTGGCCTCAACTGCGCTGTGGGGCTCACGCGCGGAATCGTCGCAAAACACCTCGCACCTCCGACCAGGCCTCGCCTTCGTCGCCCGGAACGGCCGGTCCCGACCGAAAATCGGACGGAATCTCGCGGGCTTCGTGTTGTCGGACACCTCTGATAGGGTGGCGCCGATGCTGACGGAAGCGACCGGCGCGCGCGAATCGAGCGATGGCCACGCCATCCTCTCGCGGGCGCTTGCCCTGTTCGGGCACACCTCGCTGCGGCCGGGACAGTCGGAGGTGATCGCCGACATCTTCGCCGGCCGTCCCGTGATCGCGGTGATGCCGACCGGCGCGGGCAAGTCGCTCTGCTACCAGCTCCCCGCCGTCGTCCTCGGCGAGCGCGGCGGGATCACGCTCGTGGTGTCGCCGCTGATCGCGCTGATGAAGGATCAGGTCGACGCGCTGACCGCGAAGGGCGTGCCCGCCGTGGCGCTGACCTCCGCCTCGGGCGCCGACGAGAAGAGCGCGATGCTCGACGGGATCCGCGCGGGCGCATACACCCTCGTCTACGTCGCGCCCGAGCGATTCCGCAGCCCGCGGTTCATCGAGGTCCTGAAGTCGATCGCGCCGAAGATCGCCCTGATCGCGATCGACGAAGCGCACTGCATCTCCGAGTGGGGCCATGACTTCCGGCCCGACTACCGGCGGCTCGGCAAGGTGATCATCGAGCTCGGTGCTCCGCGGATCGCAGCGTTCACCGCGACCGCGACCCGCGAGGTCCGCGCGGACATCGCGCACCAGCTCGGCCTCGCCGACCCACGGCTGTACGTTCGCGGCTTCGACCGGCCGAACCTCCACTACGCGGTGGTCAAGGCGGGCGGCACGGACGACAAGACCCGGCAACTGATCGAGCTCGTGCGCACGCGCGATGGCGGTGTGGCGCTGGTCTATGCGGCCACCCGCAAGAACGCCGAGAAGTATGCGGCCGAGCTCAAGCGGGCCGGAATGCGAGCGCGCGTCTACCACGCGGGGCTCGAGGGTGGCGTGCGCGAGAAGGCGCAGGACGTCTTCATGTCGGGCCAGCTCGACGTGATCGTCGCGACCAACGCGTTCGGCATGGGCGTCGACAAGAGCGACATCCGCCTCGTCGTTCACGCCGACATCCCGCGCAGCCCCGAAGCCTACTACCAGGAGGCCGGACGCGGCGGGCGTGACGGCAAGCCGACGCGCTGCGTGCTGCTGTTCAATCACGGCGACATCCGGCTCCAGGAGTTCTTGATCGACGCGTCGTATCCGTCGGCCGAGCTGCTGCGCGGTCTGTGGAAGCTGCTCCGCGACAAGCCGGAGCTGGGCAAGCTCCTCCCCGACGAAGAAGAGCTCGAGGCTCGCCTGCGCAAGCAGCTCTCCCCGATGCTCGCCTCCGGCGCGGACATCTCGGGCGCATCGATGGGCGCCGCCCTGCGGATCCTCGAGCGTCACGGCATGCTCCGCCGCGATGACGAGCGCGTGGTCGCCAGCCGCCCGATCCACGAAGGCGCGTACCCTCCGCTCGACGTCGAGTCGATGCAGCGGCGCGCCGACACCGAGCGCTCCAAGCTGCGCACCATGGTCGAGTACGCGTACTACCCGCGGTGCCGCCGCCAGTTCGTGCTCGAGTACTTCGGTGATCAGGACTGGGCGAGCCGCGACCGTACCTGCGGTGCCTGTGACACCTGCGAGGCCGTCGCGAACGGCCGCACGACCGGGATGTCCGAGTCCGATCAGAAGGCGATCCGCGACGTCCTCCTCCTGATCGGAAACCTCAACGGCCGGTACGGCCGCAAGCGTGTCGCCCTCCTCGCGATCGGCGACGACGACGACCCCAAGTTCGAGGAGCTCGCCGAGCGCAACTGCCTGCGCGGCTGGCCCGAGCGCCAGGTCATGGACCTGCTCCGCGTCCTCGAGGGCGCGGGCCTGATCGAGGCCTCGCGCGGAGACTACCCGACCATCTCGACCACGAAGCGCGGCGATCAGGTCGGCATCGGTAAGCTCGATCCGAACGAGCTCTCCCTCCAGATCCCGACCGTCACGAAGCGCTCGCGAACGCGCGCGCCGGCGAAGCGCCGCTAACGGGCCGCTCGCGCTGCGCTCGTGCGCGCCGCTCGCTTCGCATGGGGCTGCGCCGCCGTCGCTTGCGGGCGTTGGCTGCGCCGCTTGGCTGCGTCGCCTTGGGTGCGCCGCCTTGGGTGCGCCGCCTTGGGCGCGCCGCCTTGGGCGCGCCGCCTTGGGTGCGCCGCCTTGGTGCGCGACGTCGAGCAAGTCAGGGAACGCGAGGCGGCCCGGTACAGCGCATCCCTCGCGGCCAGCCCCTACGTCCGCGGTCGCACTCGAATCACCACCGACTTCGACGTCGGCGTGTTCGACCGATCTGCCACGCTATCGAGAGGCACCAGCACGTTCGCCTCCGGGAAGTACGTTGCCGCGCACCGCCGCGGCAGCTCGAACGGCACCACGATGAAGGCTTCGGCCACGCGGTCACCGTCGGTCCACTCGGACACGAGGTCCACGATCTGCCGCTCGATCAGCCCGAGCTCGACCATGTCGGCGGGATGGAGGAACACGACCCGGCGCTCGTTCTTGATGCCGCGGTAGCGGTCATCGAGCCCGTAGATCGTCGTGTTGTACTGATCGTGACTGCGGATCGTCATCATCCGGAGCCGACCGGGTGGCAGCGTGAGGTCGGGCGGCGTCGAGACCGTGAACTTCGCGCGACCACCGATCGTCGAGAACGATCGATCGCGGCCGGGGTTGGGCAGCTGGAAGCCGTCGGGCGTGCGGACGCGTTCGTTGAAGTCGTCGAAGCCGGGGACGGTGAGCGCGATCAGATCGCGAATCTGATCGTAATCGGACGCGAGCGTGTCCCACGCGACCGTCGCGGAGCCGATTAGCGCCGCGCCGAGACTGCACACGATCGAGATCTCGCTCCTGAGGTCGGGGCTCGCGGGAGGCAGCACGCCTTGCGAGCGATGGACCATGCTCATCGAATCCTCGACGGTGACGAACTGCGCGCCGGTCGCCTGGACGTCGTGCTCGGTGCGGCCGAGGCACGGCAGGATCAACGCGCGCTGGCCGGGGTAGAGGTGCGTGCGATTGACCTTGGTCGACACGCTGACGGTCAGCCGGCAGGTCTCGAGCGCACGCATCGTGCGTTCGGTGTCGGGCACGGCCGAGACGAAGTTGCCGCCGAGGGCCACGAACGCCTTCAGCTCACCGCGCTCGAGCGCGTGGATCGCGCGCACCGTATCGACGCCGGGGGTGCGCGGCGGCGTGAACCGGAAGGTCTCGCCGAGCGCGTCGAGGAACGCCGGGCGTGGCAGGTGATAGATGCCCATCGTCCGATCGCCCTGCACGTTCGAGTGGCCACGGACCGGGCACAGGCCCGCGCCCTGCCGCCCGACGTTGCCGCGCAGGAGCATCAGGTTCACGATCTCCTGGATCGTGTTGACCGCGTGCTTGTGCTGCGTGAGGCCCATCGCCCAGCACGTGATCACCGCCTTCGCGTCGGCGTAGAGGTCCGCGATCCTCCGCATCGTCGCCTCGTCGACGCCGGACCGCTCGACCAGCTCGGACCACGGCATGGCGAGGACGTGCGTGCGCCAGGGAGCGAACCCCTCGGTGTGATCCCCGATGAACGGGAGATCCAGCGTGTCGCCGAGATCGCGCTCGAGCACGGCCTTGCTGACGCCGAGGAAGAACGCGTGATCGCCGCCGATCTGCACCTGCACGAAGTGCTTCGCGAGCGCGACCCCTCCGAACATCTCGAGCGGCTTCTGGGGATGGCTGAACTTGGAGAGCCCGACCTCGCGCAGCGGGTTGACGGCAACGATCGTCGCGCCGCGCTTCGCCGCCTCGCGCAGGGTCGACAGCATGCGCGGGTGGTTGGTGCCCGGGTTCTGGCCGACGATGAAGATCAGGTCGGCGTGCTCGAAGTCGGTCAACGAGACGGTGCCCTTGCCGATGCCGATCACCTCGGACAGCGCGACGCCGCTCGAGTCGTGGCACATGTTCGAGCAGTCGGGCAGATTGTTCGTGCCGAACATCCGCGCGACGAGCTGGTAGAGAAACGCTGCCTCGTTGCTCGTGCGACCCGACGTGTAGAACATGCTCGCGTCGGGACCGACGGCGCGGAGCTCGCTCGCGATCATCGCGAACGCGTCGCTCCACGGGACCGGGCGGTAGGTCCGGCCCTCGAGCACGAGCGGCTGGGTGATGCGGCCGAGCTGCCCGAGCTCGAAGTCCGAGAGCAAGCGCAGATCGTCGACGGTCGCCTGCGCGAACACCTCGGGCGTCGCACGAGCAAGCGTTGCCTCCTCGGCGACCGCCTTCGCACCGTTCTCGCAGAACTCGAACCGCGAGCGCTGCTTCGCGCTCGGCTCGGGCCAGGCGCAGCCGGGACAATCGAAGCCCTCGGGTTGATTGATCGCGAGCAACGCGCGCGACCCACGCACGAGCCCCGAATCGCGCTGGAGGTGCCGTACGGTCGCCCACAGCGCGCCGAGACCACCGGCGGCGTGCGGAGCGTCGGTCAGATGGACGTCGGCCCGCGGAACATCGTGCGGATCGTCGTCGTCTGACACCGGTTACGACTTACCACTCGAAGGACAGCGAGGCACTGGCGCCCTGGGGCGACACGCTCGGCGTGATCGCAACCCGACCCGGAGCCTCCTTCTTCTTCACGACGTAGAAGGCGACGACACCGGTGACGACCGCGACGGCACCGACGGCGGCTGCCGCGTACCCCATGTTCTTGTGCGTCTGGTAATGCGAGCACGCGTTCTCGAGGTGGTTGCCCTGGCTGGTCTCCATCACCTTGGAAGGATCCTCGCAGTCCGCCTGGTTGACGTCGCCCGTCGCGCCGTTCTTGCGCGTGCCGCGGAACAGCTTCGCCTCGCTCGTCATCTTCGTGTACTCGAACAGCGAGTAGCCACCGAGGCCGACCGCGACGACGGCGGTGATACCGAAGATCGGCTTCCACACGTTGAAGCTGCCGCCGCCCCCACCGCCCTCGCTCTTGCGCGTGAGCTCGAACGACTCGGTCGAGCCCGTCTCGGACAGCTTGACGGTCGATTCCTGGCGCTTGTAGCCGTCCGACTCGATGGCGATCCGGTACCGGCCCTCGGGCAGGGTCAACGTGGCGCGCCCGCCACGGAGCGACTCGCGGAGCTCGTCATCGACGAAGACGCTACCGCTCTCGACGTTCGCCTTGACCACGAGCTGGAGCGTCCCGGCAGCCACCGACGGCGCGAGCTCGAGGTACGTCTTCTTCGCGATCGCGCGGACCTGATCGCCGCTGGCATTCGGAGGCACCGCGACGAACGTCGTCTTGATCGACGTCTTCTTCTGGACGTCGAGCATCACGACGGTGGCCTGGAACCCGCCACCGTCCTTCTCGAGCTTGCCGTAGACGAGGACGTCCGCATCCATGTCCTTGCCGATCGCGGACATGCAGGCCGGCGCCTCGTTGACGCACTCCTTGATCACCTTCTCGTCGATCAGCTCGCGATCGCTGTTCGGTGCGAGGAGGTACGGACCGCTGCCGACCTTGGCGCGCGACCGCATCCCGTCGGTCAGATCACGAGCCACGGTGGTCGCCGACTCATCGACATCACCCGTG